>JAUIJB010000032.1 GCA_030430455.1 Verrucomicrobiia bacterium
CTGAAACAGGTCGCGCTGGGTGTCGGAAACCGAGCGGTCGACCGCCGAGATGATCCCCTGGGTGACCGTCTCGCCGAGGCCGAAGGGGTTGCCGATGGCGAACACGAGCTGGCCGAGGCGGACCTCGCTCGAGTCGCCGAACTTGAGCGGGGTGAAGTCGCCGTCGCCCTCGATCTTGAGAACGGCGATGTCGAGCAGCGGGTCCTCGCCGATGAGGATGGCGGGGTAGGTCTCGCCGCCGTGGAGGCGGACCTGGATGTTGCGCTGGCCGCGGATGACGTGGTCGTTGGTGACCACGTGGCCCTCCTCGCTGACGATCACCCCGGAGCCCTGGCCCTGGGTCGGCACCGCGCGGATGGTCGAGCGGCCGAGGCCGTCGAGGGTGCGCTGGGCGCGCAGGCCGGTGGTGTCGATGCTGACCACCGAGGGCACCACGGCCGCGGTCAGCGTGGCATACTCCGCGTTGAGGCGGGACAGCAGCTCGACGTCGTCGAGCTCGAGCGGGGCCTTGTCGGGCAGGGTGAAGTCCTCGGGCCGGAATCGCGGCGCCTCCTCGTCGCCGGCGAACAGGTCGCGGACCCCGGCGGGGCCGTTGCGGATCAGGAAGACGATGGCGAAGGCGGCCGCGAAGACGGTCGCCAGGGCAAGCAGGCGGCGGATGCCTTGAAGCATGGGTGAGGGTGGGGTGCGACAAAACAGGGCACCCCGCGGAGGCGCTTGGCAAGGAATTCCTCCCTGCCGGGGGGTTCCCGGCGGGGCGGGACGCTTGCCGGAAGCCGCCGTGGCGGGCATGTAGGTGGCCGTGATGACGGGCAGCGAGGACCACGACAGGCGAGGCCGCCCCGGCGGCCAGGGTCGCCAGGGTCGCCCCGGCGGCCACGGGGAAGACGACGCCCGCTGGATGGCCCGTGCCCTCGCGGAGGGCCGCCGCGGGATCGGCCGCACCGCGCCGAACCCGCCGGTCGGCGCCGTGGTGGTGAAGGACGGAGTCGAGCTCGGTTCCGGATGGCACCGCCGGGCGGGTGAGCCGCACGCCGAGCGCGAGGCCATGGCCGCGGCCGCCGCGGCTCACGGCGCGGCGGCGCTGGCGGGGGCGACGGTCTACGTCACCCTCGAACCCTGCTCGACGGTCGGCCGCACGCCGGCCTGCACGGCGGGGCTGATCGAGGCCGGCGTGGCGCGGGTCGTCTACGCCCTGCGCGACCCGAACCCGGCGCATGCCGGCGCCGCCGACCGGGTGCTCGGCGCGGCCGGGATCGAGGTGGCCGGCGGGGTGCTCGCCGACGAGGCCGCCGCGCTCATCCGTCCCTTCGCCAAGGTCCAGCTCCGCGGCCTGCCCTGGGTGATCCTCAAGTCGGCGATGAGCCTCGACGGGCGCCTGACCCGGCCGCCGGGCGAGGGGATGTGGCTGACCGGCCCGGAGGCCCGCGCCGAGGTCCAGCGGCTGCGTGGCGAGTGCGACGCGATCCTGACCTCCGGCGAGACCGTGCGCAACGACCGGCCGCGGCTCGATTTACGGGATTTCCAGTACTTGGACGGCCGCGACCAGCCGTGGCGGGTGATCCTGACGGACCGGCCGGGCTCGCTGCCGGCGGACGCGCCGCTGCTGAGCGACGGCCACCGCGAGCGGACCCTGGTCCGCGGCCGCGACCCGGAGGCGGTGCTGCGCGAGCTGGCCGCCGAGCGCGGCGTCTGCTGTGCCCTGCTCGAGTGCGGCGGCCGCCTCGCCGGGACCTTCATGGACGCCGGGCTGGTCGACGAGGTGGTCCTGTTCCTCGCCCCGCGGATCACCGGCGGCGCGGTGGCGGCGGTCGGCGGGGAGGGCTTCGCCGAGGGGCTCGAGCTCGAGGATCCCCGCTTCGCGCGCTTCGGCCCGGACGTGATGCTGCGGGCCAGGGTGGGGGACTGCGGGGAAGGGAAACCGCGGATGAACGCGGATGAACGCGGATGAGGAAGGAAGGAGACCGCGGCGCGGAGCCGGCTGATGGAGCACGGCGGAAGCCGCGCCGCTGGCATCGCTCGCGGCTGTTCTGGCTCGGGCTGGTGCCGCTGGGGTTCCTGATCTGGCTGTGGTTCCGATCCTATCTGTCACCAAGCACGCTGGAGATTGGAGCGCCTGCCCGGGCGATCCAGTTCACGTTGATCAACGGCGCGCTCGTGGGCCCGGAAAGCAGTTTTCCGGATCCCTTTGCGTCGGACTCCCCGCTCCGGGTTGAGCATTGGAAGGTCGGGGCCCCTCAGCGGACCGATCTCAGGATCTTTCCGCCCGCGTTCGTCGCCCGCCGCAGCGTGGTCCATGAGGTCGAGGTCTCCTACGAGCCCTTCATCGAGCCGGGAGGAGATTTGGCCCTGCTGGAGGTTTCGGACCCATTTGCGCCCTACGTCGAGACTCACCCCTCGCGGACGGCCCTTTGGCTCACCGTATCGATCTACCTCCTCTTCTTGGCCGGTTTGATGGCACTCCGGCAAGGAGCCCTCAAGAGGAGATGTGCCCGTGAATAACCCCGATTTCACCCGCCGGTCATCAGGCCTTCACACCGCCGTGGGATTCCCTCCGGTGCATGAAGACAAGACAACGACTGACTGCCTGGATCGAGCGGGTGATTCCCGCCACCGCCTATCTGATCGCCCTTGGACTGCTGCTCACCGGGCCCGTCCTGATCGCCGGGTCGGTGGCCGTCGCGGTGGCCTTCGGCGACAGCCTGATCGCCGCGGCGGGGCTGCTCGGGGGAGCGATCGTGGGGGCCTGCGGGGCGCTGGCGACGCTGGGCTGCCTGGCTCGCAGCCTGCGCCGCGGGGAGCAACCCATCGGGTGAAGCCGGGCGCGACTGCCTCCTTCGCCAAGACTCCGGCGGCCAAGGGGGTCGCGCGGTCCGCTGCCGAACCCTCTCAGCGGCAGCGTCCCTGGGGGACGGGTCGGGCCACGATCACCGGGCCGATGTGGAAGCCGCGCGGCTTGGCGTGACCGCGGTGGACCGCCCGGGCGCGGGCGCGCGGGTGGTAGTGACGCGGCGCCGCGTAGGCCGGGCGGCAGTTGTGTCGCACCGGCAGGACGCGGTGGCCGAAGACCGGGCGCCCGCAGCGGTCGTAGTAGCGCACGAAGCGCTGCGTGTAGACGGCGCAGCCGCAGGGACGATGGTTGCTGACGTAGGTGTGCTGGTGGCGGGCGCTGCGGTACTGGGCCTCGGCTTTCGGTGCGAAGGCGAAGGCCAAGGTGGCGGCAAGAAGGCTGCAGAGGAATCTCATGGTCTCGTCGGGTTGCGGCTCGTTCCTTCGACGGGACCCGTGCGGGTTTATTCAAATCGGCGGGACGAGATTCCCCGCACGGCCCCGCGACTCAGTGCGGGGCGAGCAGGTGGAAGGGCCACTGCGGCAGGTTGCGGAGGATGCCGAAGGCGACGATCGCGCCGATCAGCAGCCAAGCGTGCAGCGTCCGGAAGGGCGGCAGCCGGCGCGGCCAGCCGGCCCACTCGCGCAGCGAGAGGACCAGCAGGGCCAGGCCGCCGGCCACGGCGAGGCCGATGATGAGGACATTCGACCCCAGCGCGGCGGCGAGGTCGCCGCGTGACAGCGCATGGAGGCAGCGCGTTCCGCCGCAACCGGGGCAGTGCAGTCCGGTCGCCTCGTGGAGACGGCACGGCGGCAGCAGCGGGGCGAGCTGCGGGAAGACCAGCAGGCCGACCACGCCGACCAGCACGGTCCCCGCGAGCGCGAGGGTCCACGGCCGCCGCGTCGCCGTCACGGGCGCGCGATCAGGGTTCGCCGATGTTGCCACTTCCCTCGCGCAGACGCTCGCGCATCTCGAGCTGCTCGAGCAGCTCCTGCTTCTTGTCCTCGGGGATCCAATCCATCTGCTCGAGCTTCTCGGGCGTCAGGGTGGCGGCCCAGGCGGTGATCGCGACGCTGAGGAGCAGCGCCAGATAGCCGGTGGCGAGGCCGGCCCCGGCCATGCCCTTGCCGCCGAAGCGATCGGGGGTCTTCTTGGCCTTGGACAGGGCGAGGTGGCCCAGGATCACCGCGGTGAGACCGAGCGGCAGGGCGAGGCACCAGATGCAGAAGGTCAACAGGGCGATGATGCCGCAGATCATCGAGGCGATCGCCAGGCCGGCGCTGGGCGGGCCACCCGTCGGCGCTCCGGCCGTGGTGGATGCCGGGGTCGCGGTGGTGGACGCCGGCGGGGTGTAGGGCGCCGGCTCCGAGCCGGGCCCGGGGCTGCCCGAGGACTCCGGAGAGGGTGCGCCCGGGGCGGTCTCCGCGGGCTTCGAGGGGGCGAGTTCGGGCACCGTCCCGGCGGGCTTCCAGTCGGACATCCCCTCGCGCCAGACCAGGTCGTTGACCGGGTCGAAATCGCCGTTGGCGGCGAGGCGGTGAAGTTCGCTGACCGGAACCGGGCCCTTCTGTTCGCCGTCGTGGGCGTAGTACCACTCACTCATGCCCTTCGGTCTATCAGGCCGCCCGGGGCGGGGCAAGGATTCGCAGCGAGGGAGGAGAAGGCACGCGCCGGCCGGGGAGCGGTTGCAGATGTACGCAGAAAGGCACCACGGGGGACCGGGTGCCTTTGGGATGGGATCGGCACTGCGGCTGGAAGCCGCAGCCACCGGATCAGAAGTGGATCGCGTGGCCCTCGGCGGCGAGGGTCGCCTCGTGGATCACCTCGCTCATCGTCGGGTGGGCGTGGATCGTCGCGTGGATGTCGTCGATCGTCAGCTCCTGGTCGAGCGCCAGGCCCATCTCGGCGATCAGCTCGGTGGCGTTGTCGCCGATGATGTGGGCTCCGAGCAGCTCGCCGTGCTTCTTGCCGTAGAGCAGCTTGGCGAAGCCGTCCGGCTCGCCGCTCGCGATCGCCTTGCCGATCGCCATGAAGGGGATCTTGCCGACGGTGTACTCGATGCCCTCCTCCTTGAGCGCGCGCTCGGTCTTGCCGACCGAGGCGACCTGCGGGTGGCAGTAGGTGCAGCCGGGGAAGTTGGTCACCTGGCGCGGCACGTGGCCGTCGACGTAGAGGCCCTCGACCAGCTGGATCGCCTCGAACGAGGCGGTGTGGGCCAGCCACGGCGGGCCGATGATGTCGCCGCAGGCGTAGACGCCCTCGATCGAGGTCTGGTAGCGCTCGTCGATCCGGATGTAGCCGCGCTCGCCGAGCTCCGGCTGGTCGCCGCCGGGCAGCACCGGCTGCACGCCGATGGCGACGAGGCAGGTGTCGGCGCTGATCGTGCCGTTCTCCTTGGCGCCCTCCACGGTGATCTCGACCTTGTTGCCGAGGTCCTTGGTGGCGGTGACCTTGTGGCCGGTGAGGCAGCGGATGCCGGCCTTGGTGAAGGATTTCTCCAGCGCGTCGCCGATCTCGTCGTCCTCGACCGGGACCAGGCGGTCGAGCATCTCGACGAGGGTCACCTTGGTGCCGAAGGCGTTGTAGATGTAGGCGAACTCGACGCCGATCGCGCCGGCGCCGATGATGATCATCTCCTTCGGCTGGTTCTCGAGGACCATGGCGTCGCGCGAGCCGATCACCGTGGAGCCGTTGAAGGGCAGGCCGGGAAGGTCGCGGGTCTTGCAGCCGGTGGCGACGATGATGTGCCTGGCCTCGGCGGTGGAGGTCGAGCCGTCCTTGGCGGTCACCTCGACCTTGCCGGGTCCGCGGATCGCGCCGTGGCCGCGGACGTAGTCGATCTTGTTCTTCTTGAACAGGAACTCGATGCCGCCGGCGAGGCGGTCGGAGACCTTGCGCGAGCGGCCGATCACGGCGGACCAGTCGTACTGCAGGTTGTCGAAGGAGAAGCCGAACTCCTTGGCGCGGTGGGAGAGCGTGTGGAACAGCTCGGCGTTCTTGAGCAGCGCCTTGGTCGGGATGCAGCCCCAGTTGAGGCAGGTGCCGCCGGCGCGGTCGGCCTCGACGCAGGCGACTTTCTTGCCGAGCTGGGCGGCGCGGATGGCGGCGACGTAGCCGGCGGGGCCGCCGCCGATGACGATGAGATCGTAGGCCATGAGGAGTCGGGGAAGTGGGAAAACGGGAAACGGTTCGCGGCGGAGGTTGGGGGCGGGGGGGTGCGATGTCAATGGAGGGCGGCGGCCTGCCCGGGGGATTGCCAAGCCGGGGGCGATGTGCTTTTTCCGTCCATCCCCCCGCATCCCCTGAAACCAGCAATGATCAAGGAATTCAAGGAGTTCGCCTTCAAGGGCAACCTGATTGACATGGCCGTCGGCATCATCATCGGCGGCGCCTTCGGCACGGTGGTGAAGTCGCTGGTCGACAACGTCCTCATGCCGCCGCTCGGCAAGCTGATCTCGGGCATCGACTTCACCCAGATGAAGTGGATCCTCGAGCCGGCCGTCATCGAGGTGAAGGAGGGCGACGCGGTGGTGGTCGCGGCGAAGCCCGAGGTGGCGATCGCCTACGGCCAGTTCATCACCGACTTCATTTCCTTCGTCCTGCTCGCCTTCGCCGTCTTCATCGTGGTGAAGAAGGTGCTGGCCGCGATGAAGAAGGAGGAGCAGGCGCCGACCGCGCCGCCGAAACCGTCGGCCGAGGAGGCGCTGCTCGGCGAGATCCGCGACATCCTCAAGGAGAAGGCCTGAGGCCACCCGCCCGCGGGCTGGCAGCAGGTCCCGCAAACACCCAAGCAAGAGGGCCGCCCGGACGATCCGGGCGGCCCTCGGTGCTTGAAAGGGCTTCGATTTCCCGCCCGGTTCGGCCTACTCGGCCTTCACGGTCAGCTTGCCCTGCATGATGGCGAAGTGGCCGGGGAAGGTGCAAAGGTAGGGATAGACGCCGGGTTCGGGGGCGGTGAAGGTGACCGAGGTCTCCTCGCCGCCGCCGACCATCTCGGTGTGGGCGATGATGAGCTTCTGGCTCTCCTCGTCCTGCGGGATGTAGTCGTTCGCCGCGGCGGGGGCGCACTTGGCGGCGAAGGCCGGGAGCTCGGCGCCCTGCTTGAGGACGACCACATTGTGTCCCATGGCGGCCTTGGGAAGCTTGCCGATGTGCTTGAAGTGGATGGTAACCTTCTGGCCGGTGACGACCTCGAGGGCGGTCTTGTCATACTGCATCTGGTCGTTGCCGGTCAGCTCGAGCTTCACGGGATCGGCCGCGATGGCGGCACCGGCGGCCAGGGCGAGGATGGGGAGGATCAGCTTCTTCATGGTGAGGATGGTGGACATGGTGGAGTGCGTCGGAAACGGCGCCAACATGGGCACGGTTCGCGCGATCCGCAACCGCCGGAACCGCCCGCTTCTTTCCAAAGTCCGCGCAGATCCTGTGCGCGGGACCGCCTCACTCGGCCAGCTCGACCCGCAGCCTGACGAAGGTCGCGGGGCCGGCTGCGGTCCAGCTGTGGTTGCGCCGCACGAAGCCGTCCGGTGCCGGCGCCCCGACGCCCTCGACCACCGTGATGCCCGGCGGCGGGGTGGCGGACCAGTGGCCGGCGGCGAGGTCGGCGGCGCTGGCGTACTCGACCCGGTAGCTCAGGCCGCGCTGGATCTTGTCGGCGCGCTCGTAGTGGCTGAAGGTGGCCGATCCGCCAGCAAGGCTCAGCCGGGGGGCGACGGGGTTGCCGTCCAGCCGCAGCGAGCCGCTGCCGGCGGGGTCGCCGCCGAGGGCGTATTCGAGCAGGTTGGCCAGCCCGTCGTGGTCGGGGTCGTCCTCCTCGCCCGTGGCTTCCAGCCCCGCGGCCCACCCGGCGAAGGAGGGTGCCAGGCCGATTCCCGTCGTCAGGGACTCGGCCGCCGCGTTGTCGGAAGTCCAGGTCACGGTCGGGGTGATCGCCGCCACCGCGGGGGCCTCGGGCCAGTGGGCCATCACCCGGCCACGGGCGGTGGCGTCGAGGGTCGCCCGGCGCAGGGTCCAGCAGCCGCCGTCGCGGCAACTCACCCAGCCCTCCGCGGTCAGGCCGGCCGGCTCCTGCCCGGCGGGAAAGCTGAGCGCCACCTCGAGGTTGCCGGCCACGGCGTTGCCGCTGTTGTGGATCACCAGCTCGAGGTCGAGCGGCTTCATCCGCTGCGGGGTGGCGGTGCCGGCGGCCACCGCGCCGTCGAGCTCGGTCGCCGCGGCATGGACCGGCCGCAGGCGGAAGCCGTCGGCGGCGAGCAGCGCGTCGATGGCCGCCGCGTAGTGGGGCACGAAGGTGTCATGGTTGACGCGCTGGACCCCGAAGAACTCGCTGGTCGCCGAGTGGGTGCCGACCAGCGCCGGGACGCCGTCGACGACGATGAAGCTCGGGCTGCCCGAGTCGCCGCCCTCGAGGTGGGCGTCGTCGGCGCCGCCCGTGTCGTAGTCGTAGGCGAAGGTGGCGACCCGGCTCGGGTTGAGGCCGCCCTGCGACAGGTCACGCACCAGGTTGATCGTGCCCCGGCCGGCCCGTCCGCCGGCACCGAGCACGAGGATCGGCTGGTGGCGGTAGTCCATTTCCCCGGGCAGGTTGCAGTACGGCAGCGGCTGGACGCCCTCGCCCGCGGCGATCTCCCGGTCGAGGGTGACCAGGCAGAGGTCGGAGGGCTGTCCGCTGCCATTGGCCACCGGGGTGACCGCCACGACCTCGCGGGTCAGCGTGGTCCCGCTGGTGGCGAGAAAGCGGAAGCCCGCACCGACGGATGGGGCGTTGTGGGTCGCCAGCAGGCCGTGGCGGCGGCTGATCAGGGTGAGGCTGCGGTTCGGGTGATCGACCTGCCAGCCGACCCCGCTGAGGTCGAGCCCGGCGGCGAGGAAGCCCGGGTTGGCTGCCGCCGCGGAGGGAAACCCGCTGAATCGCTCGTGCGCCGCGGCGTCGTAGCCGCGCAGGTACAGCGCCTCGGCGGGCCTTGCGGCAAGCAGGCACAACAGGCAAACGGCCGCCACGGCGGGACATTTCGCGGGACAGAAGGGCACGGCTGGGGGACAGCTGGGGGGACAGGTCCCGATCATGCCCCCGCGGAGGCTCGCGCGAAACTACGCGATCCCGTTATGACAGATGGGAGCCGGACTTTCCCGAGCCATCCCTCGCGTCCTCCCGGGGAGCCGGTCCAGGCCGCTGCCTGCAAGGCACGGGCTTGCGGGATTCCGTCCTTTGCGGACCGCAAACGGACCTCATCATGCCTTCAGGTGCCGAGAACATGAGAATCGGATTCATCGCCATCAGCGGGCTGAGGGTGTGCGACGACACCCTCCTCCGGCTTGGCCTCAGCTTCCCCAGCCTCGCGGGCCGGGCCGAGCAGATTGAAGCGCTTCCCTCGCTTGGCCTGCTGACCCTCGCGGGGATGACGCCGTCCCGGATCGAGGTCGAGTACCTCGAGGTGCGGGATGTCGACCGCGAGAGCTTGCCGACCCGATTCGACGCGGTGGCCCTGTCCACGCTGACCGCAACCAGCAAGGAAGCCTACCGCCTCGCCCGTCGCTTCAGGGCCGAGGGGATCCTCGTGATCCTCGGCGGACTGCATGCGACCCTCGTCCCCGAGGAGGCAGCCCGCCATGTCGACTGCGTGGTGGTCGGCGAGGGCGAACCCGTCTGGATGGAGCTCCTCCGCGACCTCGAAGCCGGTCGGCTCAAGCCGAGATACGATGCTCGTGGGCGGGGGCCATTCGATCTCGCCCGGGCGCCGATGCCCCGCTTCGAGTTGCTGGAAAAGGACCGCTACCCTCGGTTCACCATCCAAACCCAGCGTGGGTGCCCGCTGTCCTGTGACTTTTGTGCGGCCTCGATGAGGCTTTCCCCGGTATTCAGAAACAAGCCCGTCGCCAAGGTGGTGGCGGAGATCCGGCGGATCAAGGAGCTGTTCCAGCACCCCTTCATCGAGTTCGCCGACGACAACACCTTTTCCAACAAGCGCCATGGACGGGAACTCGTGGAGGGCATCGCAGGGGAGGGCGTGAGTTGGTTCACCGAGTCGGACGTGTCGCTGGCCGATGACGAGGACCTGGTCCGAATGATGCGCGATGCCGGCTGCCGGCAGGTCCTGATCGGCTTCGAGAGCCCCCGCTTCGACACGCTGGACGGAGTGGAGACCAGGTCCAATTGGAAGGCCCGCCGCACGACACGTTACCTCGAGGCGATCGAGCGAATCCAGAAGCACGGCATCGCCGTGAATGGCTGCTTCATTCTCGGCATGGATGGCGACACGGTGGCGAGCTTCGATGACCTGTTCCGGTTCGTCCGCGACAGCGGCCTTCACGACGTCCAGATCACCTACCTCACCCCTTTTCCGGGCACCCCGCTTCACCAGCGGCTCAGCGAGGAGGGCCGGCTCCTCGTCGAGGAGGCATCCGAGCGCTGCACCCTGTTCGACATCAACTTCGAGCCCAGCCACATGTCCGTCGGGGACCTCCGGGAGGGTTACCTGAAGCTCCTCTCGCAACTCTACAGCGAGGAGCAGGTCCAAGCCCGCCGCCGGAACTTCCGTCTGCACCTCCGCCAGCGGGTCCGGAGTGCCCGACCCGCGGCCGCTCCCCCCGCGCGGGAGCAATCCGCCTCGCCAAGGCCGAAGGGCTAGCGTAGGGCTGGCCCGTGCGCCCCGGGGACATCGTTCTTTACCTGCTGGGAAACCGCCAGGCGATCGAACGGGTGGCGGGCAGCTGGTGGTCGCTGCTGGTGGGCGCCCTGCTGGTCGCCAGCAGCGGGATCGCCCGGAACTACGATCACCTCGATCTGCTGCGGGATCCGGAATGGCTCTACGGCCCCTTCGTCGCCTCGCTGATCACCTCGCTGATCGTCTTTTCCTTCGTCCGCAAGTTCCTCGGGCTCGGCCAGCTTGGCCGGCTCGGCAACCGCGCCGGTGGATCGCAGTACCTGTCGTTCCTCTGCCTCTACTGGATGACCGCACCTTGCGCCTGGCTCTACGCCATTCCGGTCGAGTCCTTCACCGACCTGCTGACGGCCACGAAGTGGAACATCGCCTTCCTGGCGACCGTCTCGCTGTGGCGCGTCGCACTGATGACCCGGGCGCTGATGGTCCTGACGCAGGCCGGCACGGCGGCCTGCCTTCTCGCCGTGCTCTCTCCCGCCTCGCTGATCATGTGCGTGGCGAGCTTCTTCAAGGGGATGTCCCTGGTCGGCATCATGAGTGGAGTCCGCTTGCCGCCCCACACGCAGCTCCTCCAGGACGCCGCCAGGGTCACCACCACCGCCTCGTTCTGGGTGGCGCTCATCACCCTGCTGGTCGCCGCGACCGGCCTGCGAGAGCTGGAGCGGGCCCGCAGGGCGCTGCCTTGGCGCACCGCGAGACCGCCGGTCGCTGCCATCCTCGTCGCGGTGCTCGTCCTGGGAGTCGGGGCCGGTCTTTCGATCCCCAGGCAGCGCCTGCTGCAGCGCAACCACCACCTCGATCGGCTGATCCGGTCCGGGGACCATGCCGGCGCGATCCGCTACGCCTCCCGGTTCGAGAAGGCGGATTTCTCGACCATCCACTACCTTCCCCCGAGCCCGTTCGAGATCTACGGGGCCGGGCGGTCCTATCAGCACCTCCTTGCGGAGCTGGACGGATCGGAGCCCGGATGGCTGAGGGAGACCTGGATCGAGCAGTACGTCGATGCCTTGCTGCGCTCCCGCTTTCCGCTACACGAGGACGAAGCCGCGCGGATCAACCGGATTCCCGATCTCAAGCAGGCGGTGCTCCGGGAGGCCGACGAGGATCGGAACGGGCCCCTCCTCGAGAGCCTGCGCCAGGCCGGGGCCGCCACCACTCCCGAGGCGCCGTGAAGCCGTGGTGCCGGAGTCTGAACGGGCACGCCGTGAAATGCCAGCCGGTCTCCAGCGCCCGGAGCGACGGGAGGGCTCATCTACGAATTCTGAGAATCAATCCGCCCCTGTGAAGTTCCACGCAAGGGAGGCCGCGGGTTGCGCCGATGGACGCAGATTTCAAATTCCATCGGCGCGAGTCTTCGCGATCTGCGGCCATCTCACCCGACCAGGAGAGTCAGGTCGCTTCACTCACACGAGATCACTCGTTGAGCGTGACGACCAGGCGGGCGAAGCGGAAATCGTCGTCGACCGGCCAGCTGACGCTGCGCTTCACGAAGCCGGCAAGCGGGGGGTCGTAGGCGACCGCGTTCGAGCTCAGCCCGGGCGGCGGGGTGCTGGTCCAGCTGCCGCCCGAGAGGTCGGAAGAGAACTCGACCGAATAGTCGAGCCCGCGCTCGGCCGCGTCGATCCGTTCGGGAAAACGGTAGCTCGCCACCCCGCCCGCAAGCGTCAGGACCGGCCGTGCCGGCTCGCCGTTGGGGAGCTGCATCGCGCCGCTCTCCGGGTCGCCGCCGAGGGCGTACTCGAGCAGGTTGGCCAGGTCGTCGCCGTCCGGATCGTCGCCCGGGCCCGGCTCGGCCAGGCCGTCGGCCCACGCGGCGAAGGAGGGCGAGAGGGCGATGAGCGGCTCGATGGACTCCTGCGGTGCGCTGTCCGAGCGCCAGGTGATGCCGGGCTGGATCGACTCCACCAGCGGCGCCGCGGACCAGCTCGCCTCGAGGGTCTCGATCGCGCCGGCGGCGAGGGTGGCGCGGCGCAGGGTGAAACGGCCGCCGCCCGACTCGCCGACCCAGCCCGCCCCGCTGACCGAGTCGGGCTCCTCGCCGGGGGCGAAGTCGAACTCGACCTCGACGTTGCCGGTGAGGTCGCCGCCGATGTTCCCCAGGGTGAACACGAGCGTCAGCGGCCTGGCCCGGCGCGGCGGGTCCTGCACGGTCGCGGTGATTCCCGCCAGGGTGGTGATGGGCGCGTTGACCGGCCGCATGCGGTAGCCCTCCG
This sequence comes from Verrucomicrobiia bacterium, assembly GCA_030430455.1. Classification (GTDB taxonomy): domain Bacteria; phylum Verrucomicrobiota; class Verrucomicrobiia; order Verrucomicrobiales; family Akkermansiaceae; genus Haloferula. Next base: position 12,705 of record JAUIJB010000032.1, read on the forward strand.
GAGCAAGCAGCAGGTTGAGCTGGTCGACGTAGCGGGGCACGAAGAGGTCGTAGTTGAGCCACTTGTCGTTGGGCCCCGGCGTGTCGATGAACGAGATGTAGCTGTGCACCCCGACCAGCGCCGCCGTGCCGCTCCAGTCGACGAAGGTCGGACTCCCCGAGTCGCCGGACTGCAGCAGGCCCTCGTCGGCGGTGCCGCCGTTGAGCGGGAAGTCGAAGTGGCAGTAGCGGTTGGTGAGCACCCCGACGCCGCCGTAGTCGATCGTGCGGTCGAAGGTCTCGACGTCCTCGAGGACGTCGCGGCCGACCACCCCGGTTCCGCCGAGGACGGGCCCGCGGCCGACGATCCCGATCGTCTCGCCCTCGGCGTCGGTCGGGTCGGCGAGGTCGAGGTAGGGCAGCGGGGAAACCCCGCTGGCAGGGTCGATCGGGCTGTCGAGCCGGACCAGCACCAGGTCGCTGGCCTCGCCGTCGAGGGTGACGATGTTGCGCCCGGCGATGGTCCGCGTCACGGTGGTCCCCGCGGCATTGAGGAAGCGCACCTCGCCGCCGGCCACCGCGCCGTAGAAGTGGTTGGCGAACAGCAGGTGGCGGCGTGAGACGAGCGCCATCTGGATGTCGGGCTCGGCGACGAACCAGCCGACCCCGCTGAGGTCGCGGCCGGCGAAGAGCTGGTCCGGGTTCACCACCGGGGCGGCGGGAAAATTCGTGAAGCGGTCGTGGTCGGCCGGGTCGTAGTCGCGGATCTCGAGGCCGCGGGCTGCGGGTGCCAGGATCGGTAGGCACCACGCGAGGGGCCGGATGAGGTTCGACGGGATCATTCGGGTTTGTTGGAAACTAGTGCCAAAAGACCCCTTGGCCAGCGGCCAGTTCTTTTCCCTCCCCGGGATCCGCGCTAGGGGTGGTCATGGTGGAATCGTCTTCACGGGCTTCAAAGGCATCGCAGGTCCTCGCCCTCGACCAGGGCACCACCAGCTCCCGCGCGATCGTGTTCGATCGCGCGGGCCGCGCGGTGGCCTCGGCGCAGGAGGAGTTTCCCCAGCGCTACCCGCGGCCGGGCTGGGTCGAGCACGACCCGCGGGCGATCTGGGAGTCGCAGAAGCGGGTGATGGACGAGGTGCTGGCCAAGGCCGGCCCCGTCGCGGCGATCGGCATCACCAACCAGCGCGAGACCACCGTGCTGTGGGACCGCGCCAGCGGCGAGCCGGTCCACCCGGCGATCGTCTGGCAGGACCGCCGGACCACCGGCTTTTGCCGCGAGCTCGAGGCCGCCGGGCACGCCGCGACCTTCGCCGAACGCACCGGACTGCGCATCGACCCGTACTTCGCCGGCACCAAGCTGCGCTGGCTGCTCGACCACGTCGACGGCGCCCGCGAGCGCGCCGAGGCCGGCGAGTTGGCCTTCGGCACCATCGACACCTGGCTGGTGTGGAACCTGACCGGCGGCGGCCGCCACCTCAGCGACGCCACCAACGCCGGGCGCACGATGATGTACGACATTCATCGGAACCAATGGGACGACGAGCTGCTCGACATCCTCGGGGTGCCGGCGGCGGTGCTGCCCGAGGTGGTCGACTCCTCCGGCGTGGTGGCCGAGCACGAGGGGATCCCGATCGCCGGCATCGCCGGCGACCAGCACGCCGCCCTGTTCGGGCAGGCCTGCTTCGAGCCCGGGATGGCCAAGAACACCTACGGCACCGGCTGCTTCCTGCTGATGCAGACCGGCGCGGAGGCGGTCGCCTCGCGCAACCGCCTGCTGACGACCATCGCCTGGCGGATCGACGGGAAATGCGAGTATGCCCTCGAGGGCTCGGTCTTCATCGCCGGGGCGGTCGTCCAGTGGCTGCGCGACGAGCTCGGCATCATTGCCGACGCCGGCGAGATCGAGCCGCTGGCGGGCTCGGTCGACGACAGCAACGGGGTCGTCCTGGTGCCGGCCTTCGCCGGGCTGGGGGCGCCGCACTGGGACCCCTCGGCGCGCGGCGTCGCGGTCGGGCTGACCCGCGGCGCGAACCGCGCCCACCTGTGCCGCGCGGCGCTCGAGGCGATCGCCTTCCAGAGCGGCGAGCTGGTGCGGGCGATGGAGAAGGACAGCGGCCGGCCGCTGAGCGAGCTGCGTGTCGATGGCGGCGCGGTGGTCAACGACCTGCTGATGCAGATCCAGTCGAACCTGCTGGGCGCCCCGGTGACCCGGCCGGAGAACATCGAGACCACCGCGCTCGGCGCGGCCTACCTGGCGGGCCTGGCGGTCGGCCTGTGGGAGGGCCGCGGGGAGATCGCGGCGCAGTGGCGCCGCGACCGCGTCTTCGAGCCGGAGGAGGTCGACTCCGCCGCGCTGTGGCGCGACTGGGAGCGCGCGGTCGAGCGGGCCAAGGGATGGGCGGAATGAAGCGCGCGGAGGCCATCGACGGACTGCGTGCGGGCGAGACCCTCGACCTGCTCGTCATCGGTGGCGGCGCGACCGGCCTCGGCACCGCGCTGGACGCCGCCGCGCGGGGCCACCGGGTGGCGCTGGTCGAGGCCCACGATTTCGCCAAGGGAACCTCGAGCCGGTCGACCAAGCTGGTCCACGGCGGGGTGCGCTACCTGCGCCAGGGCAACCTGTCGCTGGTCCGCGAGGCTCTCCGCGAGCGCGGCCGGCTGGCGCGCAACGCGCCGCACCTGGTCCACCCGATGGCCTTCGTGATTCCCGCCTACAAGTGGTGGGACACCCCCTTCTACGGCATCGGCCTGAAACTCTACGATGCCCTGGCCGGGAAGCTCGGGCTCGGCCGGAGCCGGATGCTGGGCCGCGACGAAACGCTGGCGCGGATCCCGACCATCGCGCCGGCCGGCCTGCGCGGCGGCGTGCTCTACCTCGACGGCCAGTTCGACGACGCCCGCCTGGCGGTCGACCTGGCCCGCACGGCCTGGGACCGGGGCGCGCTGCTCGCCAACCAGCTGCGCGCGGTCTCGCTCATCAAGGAGGGCGGCAAGGTCGCGGGGGCCGAGCTGCGCGATGCCGAGACGGGCGCGGAGTTCGGCGTCCGCGCGCGGGTCGTGGTCAACGCCACAGGAGTCTTCGTCGATGAGTTGCGCCGCGCCGACCAGGCCGGCGCGGCGGGCATCGTCACCGTCTCGCAGGGCGTGCACCTGGTCCTGCCGAAGCGCTTCCTCCCCGGCGACGCCGCCATCATGGTCCCCAAGACCGAGGACGGGCGGGTGATGTTCGCGGTGCCGTGGCACGAGCGGGTGGTCGTCGGCACCACCGACACCCCGCTGGCGGCGGCCTCGATCGAGCCGCGCGCGCTTCCCGAGGAGCTGGATTTCCTGCTCCACCACGCGCGGCGCTACCTGGCCGGGGATCCCGCCGGGTCGGACGTGCTCAGCGTGTTCGCCGGCCTGCGGCCGCTGGTGCGCAGCGGCGATGGAACGGACACCGCGGCGATGTCCCGCGACCACACCGTGCTCGTTTCGGAGAGCGGCCTGATCACGGTGACCGGCGGGAAATGGACGACCTACCGCCGGATGGGCGAGGACGTCATCGACCGGGCCGAGCAGGTCGGCGGGCTCGACCGCAGGCCCTGCGTCACGGCCGAGCTGCCGATCCTCGCGCCGCCGCAGGGAGCCGCGGACCCGTCGCGGCTGCCGGGCCCCGCCGAGGTGGCCTGGTTCGCACGGCACGAGATGGCGCGCACGGTCGAGGACGTGCTGGCGCGGCGCACCCGCTGCCTGCTGCTCGACGCCGCCGCCGCCGCGCGCCACGCCCGCGAGGTTGCGCAGGCCCTCGCCGGGACGCTCGGGCGCGATGAGGCCTGGGTGGCGGATCAGGCCGACTCGTTCCGCCAGCTGGCGGAGGGCTACCGCTTTCCCCCGGCCGGCTGAACGGCCGGGCCCGGGCCGGCGATGAATTCCAGCGCTTCCTGGCTTGGAGCGAGCCGGGCGAGCGGGCTTGATGGCGGCCGCCATGGGTCGCCCCGCCAGCAAGTTGATCCGCATCCGCCTCAAGCCGAAGGCGGAGTCGCTGGTCCGTCACGGCCACCCATGGGTCTTCGCCTCGAGCGTGAAGGAGCAGAGCCGCGACGGCACGGCGGGAGAGCTGGTCGTCGTCCACGACCGCCGCGAGCGGATGGTCGCCCTCGGCCTGCTCGACCCCGACTCGCCGATCCGGGTGCGCATCGTCCACCGCGGCAAGCCGGCGGCGATCGACCGCGAGTGGTGGCGGGCGCAGGCGATCCGGGCGCGCGAACGGCGCGAGCTGCCGGCCGACACCGACGGCCACCGCTGGATCAACGGCGATAGCGAGGGCTTTCCCGGCCTGGTCGCCGACCGCTACGCCGGGACCCTGGTGGTGAAGCTCTACAGCTCGATCTGGCTGCCGCGCTGGGACGAGGTCGAGGCGGTCCTGCGCGAGGTCTTCGCGCCGCGCCACCTGGTGCTGCGGATGAGCCGGAACCTGGTCGCGAGGGCCCGCGAGGCCGGCCTCGAGGAGGGCTTCCGCGGCGATGCCAGGGACGAGGTCGTGGTGTTCCGCGAAAACGGGATCCGCTTCGAGGCGGCGGTGCGGCACGGCCAGAAGACCGGCTTCTTCCTCGACCAGCGGGACAACCGCGCGCGGGTCGAGGCCCTCGCCGCGGGCCGCGAGGTGCTCAACGTGTTCAGCTTCTCGGGCGGCTTCTCGCTCTACGCCGCGCGCGGCGGCGCCAGCCGGGTGGTCGACCTCGACATCAGCGCGCACGCCCTCGAGGCCGCCGGGCGGAATTACCAGCTCAATGCCGACGAACCGCGCATCGCCCGGGTGGCGCGCGAGCAGGTCAAGGCGGACGCCTTCGAGTGGCTCGAGGCGTGTGACCGCCGCTTCGACCTGGTGGTCGTCGATCCGCCCTCGCTGGCGCAGCGCGAGCGCGACCGCGAGGGGGCTCTCGGCGCCTACCGCAAGCTCAACGCCGCCGCGATCCGCCTGCTGCGGCCCGGCGGCATCCTGGTGGCCGCCTCGTGCTCGGCCCACGTCCGCGGTGACGAGTTCCTCGGCCTGGTCCGCGGGCTTGCCCGGCACGGCGGTCGGCCCTGCGAGGAGCGCTGGACCAGCGGCCACGCGCCGGACCACCCGGCGGGCTTCCCCGAGGCCGAGTACCTCAAGGCGATCTGCCTCGAGTTCGGCTGAACCGGCGTCCGGTTCCGCTTGCCGGCATCCGCTTCCGTGGCGGATCCTGTCCGATCATGGGCCTGCCCGACTTCCAGCTGTGGTTCACCTTCGTCGTCCTCGCCGCGGTGTTCCTATGCCTGATCCGCGAGTGGCTGCCGGCGGAGTTGGCCGCGCTCGCCGGGATGGCGCTGCTGGCGGTCACCGGCGTGCTCGGCGAGGCCGAGCTCACCGGCGTGTTCAGCAATCCCGCGCCGATCACCATCGGGGCGCTGTTCGTGATGAGCGGGGCGCTGACCCGCACCGGCGCGATCGACTGGCTGGCGGTCCACTTCTCGCGCTGGGCCGGCAAGTCGATCGCGCGGGTCTTCGTGATCCTGGCGCTGGTGGTGATGCCGCTGTCGGCGATCCTCAACAACACGCCGGTGGTGGTCGTGTTCCTGCCCGTGCTCCTCGCCTTCTGCCGCCGCTCGGGCCTCAAGGCGAGCAAGCTGCTGATCCCGCTGTCCTTCCTCAGCATCCTCGGCGGGACGATGACCCTGATCGGCACCTCGACCAACCTGCTGGTCGCCGGCGTGGCCGCCGAGCACGGCCAGCCGCCCTTCGGCATCTTCGAGATCACCGGGCTCGGCGCCATCTACGCGGTGATCGGCTTCCTCTACCTGTTCTTCATCGGCCGCCACCTGCTGCCCGATCGCGACACGGTCAGCACCCTGGTCGACGCCGAGGACACCCGCCAGTTCTGCAGCGCGGTCGAGGTCACCGAGGACTCGCCGCTGGTTGGCGAGCGGCTGATCGAGCTGCCGCTGTTCTCCGACCGCCGGCGCACCCGGGTCTACGAGATCAGCCGCCAGGGCCGCCCGGTCCACGACATCCCGCTGGATGCGCTGGTGCTCGAGGAGGGCGACGTCCTGTGGTTCCGGGCGACCTCGAAGCAACTCGCCGAGCTGCGCGCCACCAAGGGCCTGCGGATGCTGCACGAGCGCAGCGGGGACAAGTCGGAGCGGGCCGGGCCGGCGGGGCCCGAGATCCAGACGGTCGAGGCGATCATCGGGCCGCGCAGCCGGATGATCGGGCGCACGATCCGCCAGCTCGCCATCCGCCGCCGCTACGGCGTGGTGGTCGCCGCCGTCCACCGCCGCGGCGAGAACATCACCGAGGGATACGCCCGGCTGCCCCTCGCCTTCGGCGACACCCTGCTGCTCGAGGGGCCGGTCGACAACCTCGTGCGGCTGCGCCAGCGGGAGGACTTCCTCAGCCTCAACGAGACCGAGGTGAAGCCGCCGCGGAAGTCGCGGGTCCTGCTTGCCGCGGGCATCCTCCTGGCGGTGGTCGCGAGCGCCGCCGTCGGGCTGCTGCCGATCACCACCGCCGCCATCGCCGGCGCCGTGCTGGCGATCGCCACCCGCTGCATCGACCTCGGCGAGGCCTACCGCAGCATCGAGTGGAACATCTTGTTCCTGATCTACGGCATGCTCGGGATCGGCCGGGCGCTGGAGACCACCGGCGGCGCCGAGCTCATCGCCAACGCCGTGGTCGGCGCCATGGACTCGCTCGGGCCGGTGGCGATCCTCGCCGCGATCTACCTGCTCGCCGCGGTGCTCACCGAGCTGGTCACCAACAACGCGGTCGCCATCCTGCTGACCCCGGTGGTCATCACGATCGCCGGCACGCTCGGCGTCGACCCGCGACCCTTCATCGTCGCCGTCATGTTCGGTGCCAGTTCCAGCTTCCTCACTCCGATCGGCTACCAGACCAACACCTACGTCTACGGCGCGGGCGGCTACCGCTTCGGCGATTTCATCAAGGTCGGCCTGCCGCTCAACCTGCTGCTGTGGGCCGCCGCGACCCTGCTGATTCCGCGGCTGTGGCCGCTGTGAATGTCGGGCCCATGGGCGAATCCCGGCCTTGACCTCGTCCCGCCGCCGACCGGAAAACCCCTTCATGCGCCGCCCCGAGGGAATCCTCCGCCTGCTCGCCGTCCTGGTGCTCGCGCTCATTCCCGGACCCGCCGCGGCGAGCCTGGTCGACACGCCGCCCGCCGGGGTGGTCGAGGTTGAGGTGAGCGCCCACGTCATGGACATCGTCCGCATCGCCGGGTCGGAGCAGTTCTTCGAGGCGGACATCGCGTTCAGCGCGACCTGGAAGGATCACCGGCTGGCGACCGGCGGGGCCACCGTGGTCCGGGGCGTCGACGAGATCTGGACCCCGCGGGTCACCGTGGCCAACCGCCGCAACCTGAAGACCTTGTTTCCCCAGGAGGTGCGGATCGATTCCGAGGGCGTCGTCCGCTACACCCAGCGCATCATCGGCGAGTTCTCCTGCCGCCTCGACCTCCACGAGTTTCCCTTCGACCACCAGTCGCTGGTCGTCCACCTGATCGCACGCAACGACCCCGCGGCCGAGATCCGCCTGCTGCCGGCCGCCGAGGGCGCCAGCTGCGCGGACGACCTGACCATCTCCGACTGGAAGCTCGGCGCGCCCGGGCTCGTCGACGCGCCCTACCCGGTGCCCTCGGCCGGCTTCGCGCTGCCGGGGCTGGCGCTGTCGATGTCGGCCGAGCGTCACACGACCTACTACTTCGGCACCCTCTTCGCCTCGGCCGCGATCATCCTGTGCATGGCGTGGATGGTGTTCTGGATGCCGCCCTCGGTCATCCCGGCGCGGGTCAGCATCTCGGTGACCTCGATGCTGACCCTTATCGCCCACCGCTTCGTCGTCGCCCAGGAGCTGCCGCGGCTGCCCTACCTCACCCGTATGGACCACTTCCTGCTCGGCGCCGCCTTCATGGTGTTGCTCGCGCTGGTCGGGGTGGTCGTGGTCACCCGGGTGGTCAACCGCGGCGACGAGGACAAGGCCGAGCGACTGAACCGGGCGATGCGGTGGACCTATCCGGTGGCCGCCATCGCACTGCTGGTGACGGCGCTGTCGGTGTAGCGCCGGCGGCGAAGCAAGAGGGCGCCAAAGCCGGTGGCGAAAAGCGGAAGCAGGCCGGGCTCCGGGACGGTGGTGATCGATTTGAGGACGAAGCTGGTGCCAAGCGGGATGCGGATGCCGTCCAGTTCCAGCGACCGCCGACCAACAGCGGGGTACGACGAGGTCCTGCCGTGCTTTCGACCCGGAGCCCGCCACCGCCGCAAGGCGAGCTGGTCGCCAGACAAACCCAAAGGCCGCTGGCGCTGTTATGACTGGGCGGAACTGGAGAAGCGTGAGAAGCTCAACCTCGACCTGAGTTGGCTGAATGACGAGACGGTCGATGACGGGTCCAATCCCCCACGAACCCGACAAACTGGCCGTAGACATGATCGGGGACTTGCAGAATGCCCTCGAGCTGCCCACGGAAGTCTCCCAAGTCGTCACCAAGCGCCCCTCCTGATGTCCGAGACGGAAACCCTCGATCCCTTCGAGCTGCCGCACCCACCCATCGTGGAAGCGGTGGTGGACATCGATTGCGACCTGCCGCCGGGTCTGGACTTCGCGCGGGTTGAAGAGGTAATGGGAGATGCCCTCAAGGACGCTTATCCGCTCAGGCGAAAACGGCTTGTCCACGAGGCCAAGGTGGATCTGAAGCAGGGCGAACAGCCAAAGTTGACCGCGCGGCACGGTCTGGCCGCTGTCCATTTCGTCGCTCAAGACGAGAAGCAGATCGTCCAGGCCCGTCCTGCTGGATTCTCTTTCAATCGCTTGGCGCCTTACACCTCCTTCGACGAATATCTCCCCGAGATCGAGCGATGCTGGGCGGTGTTTTTCGAGGTGGTCCGCCCGGTGCAGGTGCGCAAACTGGGACTCCGTTACATCAACCGCATACCCATCCCTCTCGAAAACGGAACGGTGAACCTGGCCGGCTATCTTCGGGTGAGCCCGAATTTGCCGGAGGGCTCCGGCCTCCAGTTCGCGGACTTCTTCCACCAGCATCGGGCGGGGGACCCGAACACCGGCAACAAAGCCAATATCATCCTCGCCAGTCAGCCACAAGAGGACGGGTGTCTGCCGCTTCTGCTAGACATCGAGGTTTTTCGGGAAGAACGTCTCGAACCAGCCCCACTGGAAAAGTGGCGGGAATCGATCGAGCAGCTTCGTTCGCTGAAGAATCACGTTTTCGAGCACAGCCTGACCCAGAAATGCCTGAACCTGTTTCAATAGTCACCTTTGCCGGTGTCGCGGTACTTGGCGGTGCGGGTTGCCTGCGGGAAACGCAGTCTCGTTCCAGTGGTGTCTCGGACCAAGCCGGCTTTGTCGCGGAAACGGCCCGTGCTCTCGTTGCCCGGAACGACCTCACGGCGTCCATCATTGGGAATCGCGCGGAGGTCATGTCCGAGCTGTACGAACTGGCGGACGAGCACGCCGAGCCTGGGTGGGACGGTGCCGAGGCTCCGGCGGTCTCCGAGGCCGTTCTGAAGCGTGCCGCGGAGATGATTGCCGCCTTGCCCTCTTCGGTGCCCAATCCGGAGCTGGGCGTCGACCCCGACGACGGAGCGATCGCCCTGGAGTGGAGCAGCGGCTCCCATCGGGTGTTCTCGGTGAGTGTTGGTGAGACTCAACGCATGGCGTGTGCCGGCATCGACGGCACCGACGTTTGGCACAACGTCAGCCGCTTCGATGGAGCAACGGTTCCGCCGTTTGTGCTTCAGGGAATCCAGAAGGTGATTGGATGAGCCAGCTCCCGTCGGGACTCTCTGCAGAAGTCGGCCGTGCCGAACCGCTGGCACGCTATTGCACTTCCTCAAGCTGGGTCGCGAAATCCAAGGGCAGGGTCAAGTATCAGGCCTTCCTACCTGCCCCGGATGATGACACCTCGGTCTATCGGAGCCTGGGGATGGCGGATGAAGAGCTCTGGGCCCACGCCGACCGCTACTTCGTAAACTCGGAGGGCGAGCCCCATCGGCTTCACGGAGCTGCGGTCGTTCGCGCATCGAACGTGATGGAATCCGGAATCCAAGTCATTCCCGATGAGGCGCCACCTCGCCATGCAAATCTGAGAGGCTGGCCTAATGACGACGATCCGGAGCTTCAGAAGTCAAAGCGGAAGGCTGTTGCGACGCGCATTGCCTCCGAAGCCAAATGGCACCCAAAGAACTAGCACCTGCCCTTTCTCACTACTGCGCCACCAGCCTCTGGAGCATTGCCGCGTGGTCACCCGCGGCGAGGAGGACAAGGCCGAGCGACTGAACCGGGCGATGCGCTGGATCTACCCGGTGGCCGCCATCGCACTGCTGGTGACGGCGCTGTCGGTGTAGCGCCGGCGGCGAAGCAAGAGGGCGCCAAAGCCGGTGGCGAAAAGTGACAGCAGGCCGGGTTCGGGGACGGTGGTGATCGATTTGAGGACGAAGCTGGTGCCCACCGGGATCCGGCTGCTGTCCAGTTGCAGCGACGTGACCTCGCCCAGGTCGACAGCGGGAAATTGATCGAAGCCGATCAACAGCGGGGTTCCGGGAGTGATGTCATGGAGGCGGAAGGTGGCCTCATCCGTGCCGGAGCTCCCGCTGACCCTCAGGTCGATGAACCAATCGACCTCGCCGACCGACTCGAAGAGCAGCGCGAAGGAAGTCGCTCCCCCTGCCAGCAGGTTCACCGGGGTGTCGGAGGTGTAGAGCACCTCGAAGTAACCCCTCGCGTTGCCGGACAGCCCGAGGTCGTCCACCGAGTAGCTCAGCTCCGCCAGCGTCGTGTCCACCGCCAGCCGCTGGGCGCCGTAGCTGACTTCGAGGATGCGCCGGGTGAACGGCGAGTTGCTCAGGACAACCGGCGGCGTGGTCGTCAGCCGGGGTTCACCATTGCTGGTCCGGACGACCTCCTGAGGCCCGTCGATGAAGGTGTCGATGGTTGCGGACCGGACCGGGCAACTCGCCAGAACCAGCAGGGCGAGAGCGGAGTAGCACCCACCAAACGCATTCATAATGTAAATACGAATAGTTCCCCGAGGATCCCTCGGTCAATCCGATTCGATCCGCTTCCGCTCGTCCCCAGGGCGGACCGGCCCGCCCTTACGGCGTCAGCAGCACCTGCTGCAATGCCTCGTCGGGAACCGGCGAAGAGGACCTAGCCGGGCCCGGTCGCCGCCCCGAGCGCGTAGGCATGGATGGCAGCGGGTTCGAGGATCACCTCGATCCCGTCGCGGGACTCCCGGCCCTCCCTGGTGCGGGTCGTGATCGTCAGTTGGCGCAGGCCGTTTTCGCGACAGAAGCCGAGCCAAGGTGCCCAGCTCGCGGGCCGCTGGGCGGTCCGGTCGGTGTATTTGATCTCGACGGCTTCCTCCGCGACGATGCCCCCGGTCAGGGCGACGAGATCGAGTTCGTGGATCTTCCGGCCGCTCTTCCAGCGGGCGTAGTGCAGGTGTTCTCCGAGCCGGTGGAAGCGCTGGGCGAAGATCGCCGTCTCCACCAGATGGCCAAGGCCGTCGTCGCCCTCGGCGAGAGGGGAAAAGAGTCCGGTGCGCAGGGAGGGATTGGTGAGGTAGATCTTGTATTGCCGGTCGCGCTGGAACCTCCCCGCCTTGCGATCCACCCGGGTCACCACACGAATGAGGAACGCGGCTTCGAGATAATCGATGTAGCGACGCAGCGTGTTCTTGGCGACGGCCGAACTCCTGGAGAGTTCCTCCAGTGAGAGCTCCCCCCCGCTGTTTAATGCGAGCATGGTGAAGAGCCGGTGCAGTTCGCGCACGTCGGAGATCCCGTAGAGGCTGGGAAGGTCACGCAGCAGGACCTTGTCGATGATGTCGGAGCGCATGAAGCGAACCGTGTCCTGCTGGGGCGCGTCACCGAGTGCGATCTCGGGGTAACCTCCGAAGTTCAGGTAGCGAATGAACTCGGCGTTCAGGGCTTCGATATCCGTTGCGAAGAAACCTCCCGCGTCGCCGCCGACGAGGCCGTCGAGCCCGCGGAGCTCGATGAACTCCGCGAAGGTCAGGGGCGGGAGCAGAAAGTCCGTGAAGCGCCCGGCACCGGATTCCCTGCTGCCGCGGCCCAGTGCCGCATTGGCGGAGCCGGAGACCACGAAGCGTGTCACACTGCCGGAGTCATGCAGTGACTTGAGGTGCATTTCCCAATCCCGCAGGTACTGGATCTCGTCAAAGAACACGTAGCAGTGCTGGCGCCGCCAGTCGCTGCCCGTGACGCGGTGGAAGGCATCGAGGAGCCCGGAGAGCGAGGCGTCGATGTAGAGGGGATTGTCGACCGCGACGTAGAGAATCCGGCCGGGGGGCACGCCTTCCTCCAGCAATTCCGCAATGGCATGGTGGATGAGGTAGGTCTTGCCCACCCGGCGCGGCCCGAGGAGCACCACTTCCCGCCGCGGTGCGCCCTGGCGAACGAGTTGGAGGAAGCTCTTCAGGAACGAGCGCTTCCGCTCGGTCTGGAATCGTGCCGACAAGGAGGGGAGTTCGCCCCACCAGGGATTCTCCTCACTCAGGGCAATCTCCAGCTGCTCCGGGGTGATCCGTATCACGATAAGATCATCAAATTAATCCTATCGGTTGTCAAATCGAATAAGATCAAGCAAGTGACCTTAAGTAATCCCGAGCGAACGGCCGGGTGGCCGGTTGCCCGGTGCAACAGGCCTTCGCCTCCGGGCCCTTGAAACCTACGGCGCCAGCAGCGCCTGCAGCATGGCCGCGTCCGGGACCCGGCGGGCGGAGCCGGCGAGGAGGGTCTCGGCGAGCTCGGCCTTCTTCAGCTGGAGCTGGTGGATGCGCTCCTCGACCGTGCCCTGGCAGATCAGCTTGTGGACGAAGACCGGGTTCTTCTGGCCGATGCGGTAGGCGCGGTCGGTGGCCTGGGCCTCGGCCGCCGGGTTCCACCAGGGGTCGTAGTGGATCACCGTGTCGGCGGCGGTCAGGTTGAGGCCGGTGCCGCCGGCCTTGAGTGAGATCAGGAACAGCGGAACCTCGCCGGTCTGGAAGCGCTCGACCAGCGCGCCGCGGTCCTTCGACGAACCGGTCAGCATCAAGTACGGGATCCGTCGTTGGTCGAGGTGCGCGGCGATCAGGTCGAGCATCGTGGTGAACTGGGAGAACAGCAGGATGCGGCGGCCCTCCTCGACGAGGGTGTCGACGAGCCCGGCGAGGTAGTCGAGCTTGGCCGATCCGGCCGCGGCGGTGTCCGTCCCGGACCCCGGGGCGAGCTTGAGCAGGCGCGGCTCGCAGCAGATCTGGCGCAGCTTGAGCAGCGCCTCGAGGAACAGCATGTGGGTGCCCTCGATGCCGCGCGCGGCGATCGACTGCCGCACCCGCTTGTCCATGGTGGCGCGGACGGTCTCGTAGAGGTCCTTCTGGGCGGTGTTGAGCTCGACCGGGTGGACCAGGATCGTCTTCGGCGGCAGCTCCTTGGCGACCTCGTCCTTGGTGCGCCGCAGGATCAGCGGGGCGACCCGGCGGCGCAGCGCCTCGCGGCGGTCCTCGTCGTCCCCCGCCTCGATCGGGCGGCGGAAGCGCCGGCCGAAGTCCTCCTGCCCGCCGAGGAAGCCGGGCATCAGGAAGCGCATCAGGCTCCACAGCTCGCCGAGGTGGTTCTCGACCGGCGTGCCCGACAGGCACAGCCGGTGGCGCGCCTCGAGCCGGCAGGCCGCCTGGCTGACCTTGGCCGCGGGGTTCTTGATGTACTGGGCCTCGTCGAGGATGGCGAGGTGGTACTGGAACTTTCGTAGGTGCTCGATGTCGCGCTGGAGCAGGGCGAAGGAGGTGATGACGAGGTGGGCGTGGGGGATCGAGGGGAAGTCGCGCCGGCGCCGCGGCCCCTCGAGCACGAGCACCCGCAGCGCGGGGGCGAAGCGCTTGGCCTCGGCGCGCCAGTTCGGCACCACGCTGGTCGGTGCGACGACCAGCGCGGGCCGGCCGTCGAGCCGCCCGGCCTCCTGCTCGGCGAGGATGTGGGTGAGGGTCTGGAGCGTCTTTCCCAGCCCCATGTCGTCGGCGAGGATGCCGTGAAGCCCGTGGTGGGCGAGGAAGCGCAGCCAATGGAAGCCGTCCCTCTGGTAGTCGCGGAGCTCGGCCTGCAGCCCGGCCGGGGTCGCCAGGGCCGAGCGGGGAAGCGGCCGCGACAGCGAGCCGACGAGCTGGTCGAGCGACTTCGGCGGGGTGAGGTCGTCGGGCAGGGCGGTGGCCAGGGCGGCGGCGTCGAGCGGGTGGAGCTGGAGCTTGCCGCCCTCGAAGCGGCGCGGGTCGAGCAGGGCGGCGAACTGGCGCAGCACGGCGCGGATGCGCGCGGCCGGCAGGCGCAGCGCGCGGCCGTCGTCGAGGTAGTGGAGGATCTCGCCGCCGCGGGCGAGGCCGTCGAGGTCGCCCTCCGGGTCGCCCCGGCCGTCCTGGCCGTCGAACCCGCGCTCGAGCAGCTCGGCGAGGATCGGCAGCAGGTCGATGCGTTCCTTGCCGACGTCGAAGCCGACCGAGAGGTGGAACCAGCCGCCGCCGCCGTCCTCGAGCTGGTAGCGGAAGGTCCCCGGGTCGGTTTCGATGAGCTCGTGGCCGACCCCGGCGTCGAACTCGACGGACCAGCCCTGCTGCTCGAGCTGTTCGCGGCCGCTGCCGCGGAACCAGGGCCAGAATCTCCCGGAGGCGCCGACGGTCGGGTTGGCGAACCAGATCGACTTCGGGTCGCGATCCGCCCGCGCGGCCGGGTCGCGGATGCCGAGGAGGAAGCGGAAGTGGGGCTGCGAGCCGATCGACTCGAGCCCGGCCTGCTGGAGCTGGCGGATCGCCTCGCCCTCGGCGGCCGGGTCGCGCAGGACGAGCTCGCCATGGCGCAGCGGGTGCTCGCGCAGGCCGGGGCGGCCGCCGAGCGGGAGCGGCTCGTCGCCGTAGACCGCGCTGGCCCGTGCGACCACCCAGTCGCCGTGGTCGGGCAGCTTGAGCGCCTGCAGCAGCAGCTTGACGATGCGGCCCTCGGTGGGCTCGCGGGTGACCCGAAGGTGGAAGCTCGGGCGGAGCTCGGGCAAGGGCTGCCCGACCGGCCGGCCCGGATCCCCCGCGACGAGGGAGGAGGCCGGGGCGGCGCGGTCGGTGGGCGGGGTGGGCGCGATGGTCGACGCGGGCGCGGCGGCCTCGAGCAGGTCGGCGAGCTTGTGGGGCTTGGTGGTGGCGAGCAGGACGGCGACGGCGTGGGGGCAGAAGCTGTGGACCTCGCAGTCGCACTGGCTCTCGAAGTCCCAGCGGGTGCCCTCGGGCCAGTGGATGACCTCGCAGTGGGCGCCGTCGACCACCCCGTGCAGGGTGAACTGGTCGCCGGCCTCCCAGTGGCTGTGGAGCTCGCGCACCCGGCCCTTGAGCTTGTGGCCGACCAGCAGGACCTCGTCCTCGAAGCGCGCCTTCCAGGACTGGCGCTCGAAGTGGGTCCGGATCGAATCGAGCTCGCTCAAGTCAGGGGCAGAATGACGCCTGCCGGGATCGCGTCGAGGGGTTTCCCGGCGGGCATCAGCGAGCTTCGCCGAGTTGGAGCGGCTCGCCGTCCTGCTCGATGAAGACGGCGCGCAGGGCGGAGTCCCCGGCGAGGGCGCCGAGGAGTTCGTCGCGGTCCATCAGCATGGCGGCGGTCGACCAGGCGTCGGCCTCCGCGGCGCTGGCGGCGATGACCCACAGGCGGGTCCAGCCGGTGCCGCGCCAGTCCGGGTCGGGGTGGACGACGTGGGCACCCTGGATGCGGGTCCCCGAGGCGCTCAGCGCGGCCTCGCCGAGCTCCAGCCCATGGCTGGCCGCCTCGCCGCGGAGCTCGATCGGCCAGCGCCGGCCGCCGCGGGCGAGCTGGGTGCTGGCGCCGGCGGCGAGCAGGCTGTCGGGAGCGTCCCACTCGTCGAGCCGACGGTTCAGCTGGTCGAGGGCGAAGCCCTTGCCGATGCCGCCGAGGTCGATCTCGCGGCCGGGCTCGAGGCAGGAAATCATCGGCTCGGTCGGGTCGAGCGCGAGCTGGCCGGTGCTCGCCGGCGCGGGTCCGGTGCCCCCTCCCTTGCGGTGCTCGATGGCGCGACCGAGGGTGACGTCGAAGCGTCCGCCGGTGCGCCCGTGGAGGTCGAGGGCGAGGCGCAGGCAGGCATCGCACTCCTCCGACAGCCGCAGCGACTCGCCGGCCCGCAGGCGGTTGATGCGGGTCACCTCGCTATCCTCGCGGAAGCGGCTGAGCTTGTCCTCGAGGCGGTCGAGCTCGTGGAACAACTCGAAGGCGAGGTCCCCGGCCAGGCCCGCCGCGTCGCCGGCGAGACGCAGGCTGAAGGTCGTGTTCATCGCCTCGTGGCGGATCACCCGGTCGTTCATCGCGAGGCCTCCCAGAAGTCGTTGCGCACCCAGACGGTCATCGGCACGCCGTCGCGCAGGCCGCGCGGGAGCGGGACGTGGCTGTCGAACAGGTCGAGCTCGCCGGTGGCGCAGACCAGCGGGAAGCGGTCGAGCGCCTCGGGCGCCTCGGCCCAGTAGCCGACCCGCGGGAAGCGGCGCAGGTACCAAGGGAGCGGCCAGTATTCCGGGCCGACCACGGCGATCGCCGCCTGCTGCGGATCCGTCGAGTGGCTGAGGATCGTCTCCAGCCATGGCGCCAGCTCCTCGAGGTCCGGGCTGGTCGGGACGTAGGCGTACGGGTTGCGGCCGTCCGAGGCGTGGATGCCGGTGGCCTGGCGGGCCTGCAGGAACTGCAGGCCGATGGCGGCGGCGACCAGTACGATCGCGCCGACGGCGCCGGCCGTGCGGATCCGGGACGGGCGCCCGGCACCGACCCGCCCCCCGCGCAGCCAGCAGCTGCTGAAGCCGGCGAGCACGGCGGCGTGGGTCCACGGCACCACGGCCAGCCAGGGCGTCTTGTAGGCGATCACGCTGTAGATCAGGAAATGGCCGAGCGTGGCGAAGGCGAGGAAGCGGCAGGCGAGGCGGACCGCCGGGTCGCGCGCGGGCGGCCCGAAACCGGCCGCGGCGCCCGCCAGGGCGGCGAGCAGCAGCGGCGTCTCGAACCACGCCAGCCCGCCCGAGCGATGCGGCAGGCCCATCAAGCCGAGGTAGTAGCCGAAGGGCTTCTCGTGGCCTTCGCTGAGGTCGTAGACGAAGTAGGTCCGCAGCGCATCGACCGCGCCGGACCACTGGCGGAAGCCGTCGGTGTAGGCGGCCAGCGAGACCAGCGCCGCGCCGCCCGCGGCGAGCGCCAGCGGCCGGGCGTGGCGCCTGATCCATCGCGCCGCCGTGGCGAGGCCGGCCGGCTCGATGGCGGCCACCGCGGCCGCGGCGGCGGCCCAGGCGAGGACGCTGATGGCGAAGCTCTCCTTGGTCGCGAACATCAGCCCGAGGCAGCCGCCGGCGAGCACCAGCGCGACCGCCCGGCCCCGCTCCGCGCTGAAAAGCGCGAGCAGGGCGAAGAGCGCGAGCAGCATCTCGTGGATGTACATCCGGCTGTAGTAGACCAGCAGCGGCGAGGTCGCCAGGAACAGCGCGGCGAGCAGCATCGGCGGGTCGCCGAAGCGGCGCCGGCCGAGCAGCGGGACCAGCACCAGCAGCACCCCGGCGGTGGCGGTGACCGCGCGCAGCGGGAGGCGCTCGAACGAGGCCCAGTCGCCGGCCCCGCCGGCCCGCGCGGCGACGCTGCCGGCCAGGTTGAGGGTCGGGCCGTGGAAGTGGGTCGGGTCGAAGCGGTAGCTGCCCTCGAGGCGCTGCGCGGTGATGCGCGCGCCGGTCGCCTCGTCGGCGTGGACCGGCCGCGCGGCGAGCCCGTCGAAGCGCAGGAACGCGGCGATGGCCAGGGTTCCGAGCCAGCAGAGGATGAGGGCAGTTTTCATCGCCTCGTTCGCGATTCCGGGGGATGCTTCCGCCGATGCGGCAGCAAACCACGCCCGGCGGCCATCCGCGAGCCCTCACCGTGCTGGTGACCCCGGTGTGGTGCGATGCCGCGCGGCTCGAGGCCTTCGGCCCGCGGCTCGCCAAGGTGCTCGCCGAGCGCCTGCCGGAGGTCGAGTGGATCATCGCCGACGACGGCTCGGGCGAGGCCGAGCTCGCCCGGCTCGAGGAGCTGCGCAGCCGCCTCGCCGCGGTGCACCCGCGGGTGCGGCTTCACTGCGCCGCCCGCCACCGCGGCAAGGGCGCGGTGATCCGCGAGGTCTGGCGCGCGCAGCGCGAGGCCGACTGGCTGGCCTTCGTCGATGCCGACGGCAGCGTCGCGGCCGGCGACCTCGCCGGCCTCATCGCGGCGGCCCAGGGGAGCCGTCACTCGACCGTGGCGGTCCGCCGCAACACGGCGGACACCGAGGTGGTCGAGGGGCCGTGGCGGGCGCTGCGCCACCACGGCTTCGTGGTCGCCAGCCGCCTGCTGCTCGGCTTTCCCGCCAGCGACCCGCAGTGCGGTGCCAAGGTGATTCGCGCGCGAGAATTCCGCCACGTCGCCGGCGAGCTCGGCGAGGATGGCTTCGCCTTCGACGCCGAGCTGCTCGCCCAGCTCCATGCCAACGGCTTCGCCTGGGACGAGCGGCCGGTGAGCTGGGTGCGGGTGGCCGGCAGCCGGATCCACCCCTGGCGCGACGTGCTCGACATGCTGCGCGCGCTGTTCCGGATCCGCCGCCGGATCGCCTGAACCGCCGGCTTGCCGGCGCGGGCTCACGACGCGGGCGCGCCATGGACCTCGACCTCGATGTAGTGGTTCATCTGGTTCGAGGTGTTGCCCTGGCTGTAGAGCCGGACGTAGCGGCCCTTGGCGCCGCCGGCGTCGATCACCTTGCCGAAGCGGGTCTCGACGTAGGGCCGGTCGCCGCCCTTGCCCATGCCGGCGGAGTCGTCGTAGTCGTTGTTGAAGACGGTGGTGACGCCCGAGGCGAACTCCGGGTCGTCGGAGACCTGGACGATGACGTCGTGGTAAGCGCGCTTCTGCGAGTGAAAGTGCCAGACCCACACGGCCTCGATCGGCTGGCTCTGCTCGAGGTCGATCTGGACCCACTGCAGGCCGTCCATCAGCTCGACGAAGTAGCCCTCGCCGGCGTTCTTGTCGCCGTCGGTGACCAGCGTGAGGTCGCCGATGAGCGGGAAGTCGTCGCTCGAGGTCACCGGCTTGCCCGCCGAGAGCAGGGTGGTCCCCTCGGGCACCAGGAATTCGGGTGCCGCCTTGGCGGCGGGCTCCAGGTTGGGGACCTTCATCGGCTTCGGCGTGCCCTCGATCAGCTCGGGCGGCAGCTCGCTGACCAGCGGGACGCCTCCGGGCGTGCCAGCGCCGGTGGAGGAGTCGCCGCCGGCGGATTCGGACGGCTTGCAGGCGCAGGCGAGGAGGCCGAGCAGGGCGGTGGCGGATGCGGGAAGGTGCTTCATGCGTCGAGGTGTTCGGAGGTGAGTTCGATGCGGCGCTTCTCCCGGGCCGAGGGGTTGACCCAGTAGATCGGCGCCTCGCTCTCGAAGGCGTGGCGGGCGTCGCAGGTCAGCTCGGCCTCGCCGCGGACGGCGTCGAGGAAGTTCACCAGGTGCGGCTGGTGCGGCGGGAGGTTGAGCTCGCCGGGGAGCTGGTAGGCCTCGGGGGCCTCGGACTCGTAGGAGGCGATGGCGCCGCCCCCCGCGCCACCGCCGGCGGGCGCCGGCGCGGCCTGGCGCTTGAGGTAGCCGCGGGCGATGAGCTCGTCCCACGACGGCGCCGAGGACTCGCGGTAGATGTTGGTGAAGGCGGCGCGCTCGGAGATGTTGATGGTCCCCTCGGTGCCCATGAAGCTCTCGTAGTAGCCGCCGCCGGCGCTGGTGGTCGTGAGCACCTGGTAGAACGCGCGGACCTCACCCTGCGGGGTGTCGTAGTCGAAGGTCGTCATCACGTTGTCGAAGTGCTCGCGGTCCTTGAAGTACGAGTGCCCGCCGGTGGCGAAGACCGCCTTCGGGCGGCAGCCGAGGAACCAGTTGAAGATGTCGATCTGGTGCGCGCCGAGGTCGGAGATCGGGCCGCCGGAGAGGTCGCGGTAGGTGCGCCAGTTCATGAACTGGTGCATGCTGTCGTAGCCGTACCGGCGCAGCCTCTCCTCGTCGATCGTCAGCTTCGGGTTGTAGCCGATGTCGCGCGACGCATTCACCGAGCGGTTCCACTGGCCGTTGATGTTGACGATCTGGCCGCAGATCGCGTGACCCCGAACCAGCTGCTCGAGGGTGTAGCGGTAGCGCGGGTTGCTGCGCCGCTGGTGGCCGATCTGGCACAGCTTGCCGCTGCGCTCCATCGCCTCGACCATCGAGCGCGCGCCCTCGATGGTGTTGGACATCATCTTCTCGCAGTAGACGTGGAGGCCGGCCTCGAGGCACCGGATGGTGTGCGGGGCGTGCCAGAAGTCCGGCGTGGCGACGATGGCGGCGTCCAGGCCGGTCTCCTTGGCGAGCATCTCGTCGATGTCGACGTAGCCGTTCGGCAGGGCGTCGGGCTGGTCCTTCTGCAGCGCCCGGCACTTGGCCATGCCGCCCTTGCGGTTGTAGTCCCAGATGTCGCAGACGGCGCGGAAGTGGACCTTGCGGGTGATGTCGGGAACGCTCGAGAGCGCCTCGAAGAGGACCCGGCCCTGCTTGCCGAAGCCGACGATGGCGAGCTGGATCTTGTCGTTCGGGCTGCCGGCCGCGCGGGCGATCGACGGCGCGCCGAGCACCAGCCCGGCACCCACGGCCCCGCCGGCGCGGGCGAGGAAGCCGCGGCGGTCGAGCGTGTTGCGCCGGGGTTGGCCGGGAGTCACCATTTTCCGAGGATGCAGAGGCGGTTGTGCGGCATCAGCCGCAGGGCGAGGACGATGAGGATCAGGTGGACGCCGAGCCAGGCGACCCCGGCCTGGCCGGGCTGGCCGAGCAGGATGAGCCCCCAGGTCAGGCTGATGTAGAGCAGGCCGAGGAGGAACAGCGAGCTGCGCGGGAGGATGCCGAGCAGGATGGTCGCGCCGAGCGCGATGAGCGCCGGGCCGAGGACCTTGTCGTAGGGTTCGAGCAGGAAGCCGGGCATCAGCGGCTCGCTCTCGAAGCTCGACCTCAACCCGGCCGGAACGCCGCTGTAGTTCTCCAGCCCGTAGGTTTTCTCCGCGCTCGAGGCGGTCAGGCCGTAGTCGTTCGGCTGGCCGTCGATCTCGACCGCCTGGTCGCTCACCGCGGTGCCGGCATACTTCTCGACCCCGGTCTGGATCGCCCGCACGGCGAGCCACAGCCGGGTCAGCCAGGCGGCGAAGGTCAGCGCCAGGGGATCGTGGGAAGGGGCTGGGGACGGGTTGTCGGACATGCTCACTTGCTTACGGCCGGGGAGGCGGCGGGGTTGCCGGAATTTGTGCCGGAATGTCGCAATGACGGGGAAATCGGCGACCGGACCCGGCTGCGGTCAGTCGCCGAGCGCCTCCTCGATGGCCTTCACGAGCTTCTCGTCCTGCGGCTTGGTGCGTGAGCCGAAGCGGGCCAGCGGGGTGCCGTCGCGGCCGATCAGGAACTTGGTGAAATTCCATTTGATGCTGCCGGCGACCGGCGAGCCCTTGGCGGTCAGCGCGGCGAAGAGCGGGTGGGCTTCCTTGCCCTTGACGTGGACCTTCGCCATCAGCGGAAAGCTGGTGCCGAACTGGGTCCGGCAGAACTCCTGGATCTCCTCGGCCGTGCCCGGCTCCTGCCGGCCGAAGTCGTTGCATGGAAAGGCGATGACCCGGAAGCCGCGCTCGCCGTAGGCCTGCTGGAGCTTCTCGAGCCCCTCGTACTGCGGCGTGAAGCCGCACTTGGAGGCGGTGTTGACCACCAGCACGACCTTGCCGTCGAACTCGCCCAGCGAGGTCTCTTCGCCGGTGATGGTTTGGAACGGAATCGCCTGGAGATCGGCAGCCGGGAGCATCGGGATCAGGATGGTGAAGAGGAGGGCGCAGAGCTTCATCGAATGGCGGGTGGATGGGGACGATGTGCCTGGGTCGGGTGGGACGAGACGCCTTGGTGGGTGAGGAGAATACGCCTCCCCGGCGGGATCCTATCGGCGCCGGGCGCGGGTTTCAATACCACCACGGCTGGTAGGGCCCCCAGGCGGACCAGCGGGCGTCCCAGGCCATCTCCGCGGCGACGCGCTGGTCGCGGGCGATCTGCTTCTGCATGGCATACTGCTGGTAGCGCTCGTTCTCGGCGTCGCCGCCGATGTAGACCACGCCCTGCTCGGGGTCCTTGTAGGCGTAGAGCATCTTGCCGCGGACCATCTTGTTGTAGAGCTTGTAGGGCTCCATCTGGTCGTAGATCGCCTGCTGCTCCTCGTTCTGCGGGGTGCGTGGCTTGAAGCCGGCGGCAGTCAGGGTGTTGATGGTGCCCGAGGACCCGAGGCCGGCGCAGGAGGCGAGGAGGATCGACAACACGAGGGCGGGAAGGAGGACGAGGCCCGGCCAACTGGTTTTCATGGTCAGAGGGTGGACCCGCCCGGCCGATGAATCAAGTTCCCCGGGACCGCAAAGAAAAAGCCGCGGTCCGGTGCGGACCGCGGCTGGGAAGAAGGTCGGCGGATGAAGCCGCTCAGAGCCCGGCGTGTTCGTTGAGCGCCGATCCGGCCTGGCGGGTGGCCTCGGCGCTGGCCGCGCGGTCGGCCTTGGCGGCCTTGTCGGCTTCAGCGGCGCGGTCGGCTTCGGCCGCTTCCGCGGCCTTGGCGGATTTCAGGTCCTGACGCAGGGCCTGAAGGGTGGCCCGGCTCTCCTCCAGCTCCTGCTGCAGCTTGCGGCGCACGGCCTGGGTCTCCTCGAGGCGCTGGTCGGCGCGGTGCTTCGACTTTTCGAGCTGCTCGATCGTCCGGGTGGACTCCTTCAGGGCCGCCTGGGTCTTCTCCAGCTCGGCGACCACCGGCTTGCTGAGGTGGCGCAGGCGGGCGGCCTCCCTTTCGAGCTGGGCGAGGTCCGAGCGGGTCTCGTCGAGCTCGCCGCGGGTCTTGTCCAGGGCTTGCTCCGCCTCGGCATTCGCCGTGGCGGTCTTCTTCAGCGTGGCCTTGGCGGTGGCGGCCTCCTTGGAGCGCTGCTCCAGCTGCTGGCGCAGCTCCCGGCCCTCACGCTCGGTCTTGAGGAGGGCTTCCTTCTGCTCCTTGGCCGTGCGGTGGGCCTTGGCGAGCTCGGCGCGGAGTTGCTGCCGCTCGGATTCGAGCTGCTGGTGCTGCTTGCGGGTCGCCTTCAGCTTCTCGGCGCCCTCGTGCTGCTGCTTGCGGACCTCGGCGAGTTGCTCCTCGAGCGCCTTGCCGTGCTTCCTCGCCTCGCCGAGCTCCTGCCGCAGTGCCTTGCGCTCGGCCGGGGCGCGGAGCTCCTCGCGGACGTCGGCGATGTCCTTCTTCAGCGTGCCGAGGTCGGCCACCGCCGCGCTCATCTCGTCGCGCAGCACCGCCAGCTTCCGGTGCGCCTCCTCGCCGGCCTTGAGCCGGGTCTCCGCCGCGGTGGCGCGCTGCTTCCACTGCTGCGACTCCTTGCGCGACTGCTCGAGCTGCTTGCGCAGGCCGGCCAGCTCGCGGTTGAGTTTCTTCTCGGTCTCACGACCGGCGTGGGCCTCCTTGCGGGCGGCATCGCGCTCGTGGGTGGTCCGGGCGATCTGCTCGCGGGCCTCGTGGAGCGACTTCGACATCGCGTCGAAGTGGCGCTGCAGGCCGGAGAGGTAGTCGGCGGGCGATGTCGTCTCGCTGCGGGCTTCAATTTTCTTCGCCGGCGGGGTTTCCTTGGCCTGCTTGGACTCCTTGGCCGCAAGGGCCGGAGTGACGAGGCAGGAAAGGGCGAGGGGAAGGGCGAGGAGTTGGGTCAGTGGGTGTTTCATCATGTCGGCTTGTGAACTTACCGTCCAAATTACCCGCATCCTTTCTAAGCCGAAAGAGATAATCAGGATTTCTTAATCATTTGCACCGAGTTGGTGCTAAATCTGCCGATCATGTGTCATCCTCGTCACCCGGCGCCACCCGATCTCACCCGTCGAGCAGGTCCGGGCGGTTGGCGCGGGTCCGCTCGAGGGCCTTGCGCCGCTTCCACTCCGCGATCCGGGCGTGGTGCCCGGAAAGCAGCACCTCGGGCACCTTGAGGCCGCGAAAGTCGGCCGGCTTGGTGTAGGCCGGCGCCTCGAGGAGCTGCGGGTCGGAGAAGGACTCGTCCTCGGGCGAGCGCTCGTCGCCGAGCGCGCCGGGGAGCAGGCGGACGATGGCGTCGGTCACCACCGCCGCGGCGATCGCGCCGTTGGTGAGGACGTAGTCCCCGATCGAAAGCTCGAGGTCGACGAGCTGCTCGATCACGCGGTGGTCGACGCCCTCGTAGTGGCCGCAGACCAGCAGCAGGTGGCGGGTCGCCGCCAGCTCGCGGGCGACGGCCTGCTTGAAGGGCCGGCCCTGGGGGGTCATCAGGATCACCCGCGTGTCGGGACCGCGGAGCTCGCCGATGGCATCGAACAGCGGCCCGGGCAGCAGCAGCATCCCCTGGCCGCCGCCGCAGAGGTAGTCGTCGGTGCGGCGGTGCTTGTCGCGGGCCCAGTCGCGCAGGTTGTGGGCGCGGACCTCGACGATCCCGGCCTCGCGGGCGCGCTTGATGATGCTCTCGCCCAGCGGGGCGAGGGCGACCTCGGGAAACAGCGTGAGGATGTCGATGCGCATCGCGGCGCGGCATCCTGCACCGTGAATCGCCGCGGGTGAACGCGAATGTTTCGCCCCGCCACCGCGGCCACCGGTTCAACCGGCGTCGCCGGCGCAGACCGAGGATGGGCTGGCCAAGGCCGGGGCGGATCGCGCAGCCTCGCGGCATGGCATGGCGAATCGACGAGCAGGTGGTGCGCGGGGAGATCGACAACCGCGAACGCGGCCGGATGAGGGGGCGGATCTGGCTGGTCGGCCACGATGCCGCGGTCGAGCTGGACCTCGAGGGCAACCCCTGGCGCGACCTCGCCGGTCACGTGCTGCGCTTTTCCAACCCCCGGCCGCGGCCCGGCTCGGTCGGCTCCTTCGCCCGCCGCCAGTCCGGCGTGGTCGGCGACATCACCGCCTCGCGCAAGGTCAAGGTGCCGGACGTTCCGGTCGACGGTCTCGAGCGGCTCGACGCGGCGGGTGAGGAAGTCCCCTGGCACTGGGGCAATGGCTTCCACCTCGAGTGGTTCAGCCGGAGCAACGGGCGGGTGGTGATCGAGGCCACCGGCTTCGAACTCGAGCTCGACGGCGACCCGGCCTGGACCATGAGCGCCGACGAGGAAAGCGAGCAGCAGCTGGCCAACGCGCGCGCCCTGACCCGCTTCATCGAGGACGGCGCGGCGTCGATGGGCGAGGACCCGGCGAACCCGGTGAACCCGGAGGACGTGGCGGAAGGAGGCGATGGTACCGATGACGACGACGACGCCCCGCAGAGTGCCGCCGAGGCGCAGGCGGACGCCGAGGCGGCGCGGATGGACCTGCTGCTCGACCGGGTCACCGCGCGGCTCGAGCGCGAGGGCCTCGACGGCCTCGACGAGGACAAGTTCGACGAGATCTACCTCGAGGAACGCGAGCGCCTGCGCCGCGAGCGCGGCGAGCCCGAGGAGAAGCCGCTGACGGCCGAGGAACAGGCCCGGCAGGACGCCTGGATCGAGGAGCTCAATGCCGCCGCCGACGAGGCGCTCGAGGAAATGGAGGCGGACGAGTGGAAGGGCACGGCGCGCGACCGCCGCCACCCGCTGGTCGAGCGAGGCAGCGCCCTCGCCGTGCGTGCCCACAATGAGATCCGCGACGGCGGCTGGATGCCCGACGACGCCCAGCACGAGCATCCCCTCGTCGAGGTCATCAACGGGACGATGGCCGCCAGCGCCAAGCTGGCCGGCGCGCTCGGCATGCAGGACGACGAGGAGTGGCCGCCGGACGAGATCATCGCCGGCAACACCCTGGTGCGGCTGAAGAAGGCCCGCGACCACCTGCGCGACGCCCTGCGGGGCCTCGACGCGGCCGAGGACGAGCAGCTCGCGCCGCTCGGCTGGTGCGCCGGGATCCGCCGCGAGGCCGCCGAGATGCTGGGCATCGTCCAGCAGCTGATCCGCGAGGTGCGCGAGGTCCTGGCCGATAGCGGGGAAGGCGCCTGACTCCCGCCCCGGCGCTCAGCGCAGCCTCGTGGCGCCTCCGGCGACGACGAAGATCAGCAGGATGGCGAGGATCGAGAGGACCACCACGATCACCACCTTCCAGACGCTGATGGGGAACCTGGCGTAGGTCTTGCCGGTTACGGCATTCATCGCGCCGTGCCAGACCTGGCCGCGGTACTGGTAGCTCAGCAGCCAGATGGGCACGAGGATGTGCTTGAAGGTCTTGCGCGAGAACTGCGGGTGGATGCGCAGGTTGCGGTAGGTGTCGCCGGGCACGTCGCGGGCGCACATCGTCCGCAGGACCCCCTCCATCGTGCCGAAGGCGCTGCGCGCGGCGTCGGGAAGCGGGACCTGGTACTGCTCGACCTGCCAGCCGGAGACGTAGCGGGTCTCGTACGGGACCAGGTCCTTGGTCGGGTGGGGTTCGAGCTGGGAGAGGATCTTCGGCTCAAGGCCGCGCGAGGCGGCGACGATGACGTCGTCGAACCAGGTCGACACGTGGCCCCGGGCCGGCCGCCAGCGGGTGCGGCGCTCCTGGCGGGTGCGCATCTTGCCGTCGGGCCCGCGGTCGCGGACGGTGACGTAGTAGTAGGTCCCGCTGTCGGCGGTCCACGGACACTCGGCGGCGGAGTCGAAGGTCCAGTAGGGCAGGTAGACGCGGTGGATCCGGTCGACCAGGTTGCGCCGCTTGAGGTCGCCGGGGGCGAACCACTTGGAGGCGAGGAACTTCTTCAGCGCGTGGTAGGCCTGCTCCTTGCTCTGCCTGGCGGGGAGCAGCGACTCCGGCTGCAGCGGGCTGTCGATCTCGTCGTAGTCGAGCAGCTCGGGCGAACCGCAGAAGTCGCAGTGCTGGGCGACCATCTCGCCGCCGCGGACCAGCACCGCGTGGCACTGGCTGCACTGGACGTGGCGGTTGGCGGTGTCGATGGTGCCGGCCGCCGCGCCGAGCTCGGCGAGGGTCCGGTCGAGGTCGTGCTCGACGATCGAGTCGGGCATCGGCGGCGGGCCGACGCGGTCGAAGCTGCTGCCGCAGTAGGGGCACACGAGCTGACCCTTGGCCGGGTTCCACTCGCCCTTGCCGCCGCACTCGGGGCAGACGTGGCGCTCGAGCGAGCGCACCTCCGAGGCGTTTCCCCCGGGTTGGGGGAGCGGCGGAGGCCCCTGGGTGGGCGGCACTTCCAGCGGGGAGTCGTCCCCGGCCGGTGTTTGGGGATCGTCCGACATCGCGGTGAGGGGCGTGCGGGGGACGGGAGTGTCCCCCGAACTCACTCGGCGAGGAAGGCGTCGAGGGCGTCGCGGGTGACCCGGTAGGCGGAGCCGATCTTCTTGGCCTTGAGCTTGCCGGACTCGATCTCGGCCATCACGTCGGCCTCGGCGACGCCGAGCATGCGCGCCACGGTGGTCGGGTCGAAGACCTCGGGGCCGGCGGGCAGCGGCGCGGCGGAGGCCGGAGCAGCCACCCCGCCTGCCGGGCC
>JAUIJB010000033.1 GCA_030430455.1 Verrucomicrobiia bacterium
GAATAGGACCGCCTGTAGGCCCCCTCGAACTCTCGGATCCATCTGGCGATCTCTTCACGATATCCCACTATTCACAGGCATGTCATATCCGCGATAACCCGAAGAGGTTATTTCTCTCTTATCAGGTGACGACAGCGAGTCAAACCGCGATCTTTCCCCAATTCAACAGCCCCCAAGGAGTCTCAACCCGACCAGGAAGAATCCCGTGCAACTTGAAAACGACGCAACGACGGAGACAAACCGGCAAAACTTTTGGTGCAGACAGCACCCCCTCCATGCACAACACCCGCATCTCCAAGGTCGAAACGGGCATCTCCCGGTGGATCGAAAAGGTCCTCGAGATGGCGTAGGTCCGTGTGCTTCTCCTGTTCCCACCGGGCTCTTCACTGTTGCGTGGGAGCAGGTAGCAGGTAACGAGTAGCAGGGGTTTGAGCTTGCGGGGGAGCGAAGCACCCTCCAAGCACTTCACTAGCTCACTGCTCACTGCTCACTGCTCACTGCTCACTGCTCACTTCCCCGCAGCTCTCCCGCTCTCGAAAAAAAGCGCCCCCTCCGCCACGGAGCACTTTCCACTTTTTACTTTCTACTCGGCACTCCCCCACAACTCCCTCACCAGCGCCTCCTGCACCGCCTCCATCCGCTCGCGGTCGTCGTCCGACTCGTCCTCGTGGCCGGCGAGGTGCAGCAGGCCGTGGACGAGATAGCGAAACAACTCGCGCTCGAGGGGTTCGCCATACTCGGCAGCCTGGGCCTGCGCCACCTCCACGCCGATCACGATCTCGCCGTGCTCGAAGGTGATCACGTCGGTCGCCCCGTCGATCCCCATGAAGTCGCGGTGGACCCGCTCGCTGGCCTCGTCGTCCACCAGGGCCACCTCGACCTCCTCGAGCCCCTCCAGCGGCGCTCCGGCCTCGGCCAGGTGCGCGGCCAGGATCCGCTCCGCCGCGCGCGACCCCTCGCGCTCCAGCCGTGTCAGCCAGGCCATCGGCAGGGACACCGACGACTGGTGGTTCCCGACCTGGACCTCCGGAGTCATCGTCCCCAGGCGAAGCGCCGGAATTCCACGGCAGTCGGACGCTTGTCCTGCTGGCCCTGCCGGGCCGGTTCCTTCGCCCCCTCCCCGGGCTTGCCACCCGGGTTCTTGGCGCCCCCAGGCGGGGCCTCCTTCGGGTCCCTGGCATCCTTCCTGCCGCCGGCGGTCTTGTCCTTCTCGGCCTTGTCCCCCTTGTCGCCCTTGCGGCTCGACTTGTCATCGGGGTAGTCGATCCGGCTGTGCAGCACGCTGCGCAGCGTCTTGGCGAAGACCGTCTTCACCACCGCGAGATCGCGGATGGTCAGCAGGCAGTCGTCGAGCTGGCCGTCGCAGACCCGGTTCTCGACGATGTCCTCGACCAACGCGCGGATCTTGGCGGGGGTCGGCTTCTTGATCGTCCGCGACGCGCTCTCGACCGCGTCGGCCAGGCTGATGATGCCGCTCTCCTTGGTGCGCGGCCGCGGCCCCGGGTAGCGGAAGTTCTTCTGGTCGACCTTGGGCAGGTCCTCGGGGTTCTCGAGCCCCTTCTCGACCTTCTCCATCTCCTCGCGCTTCTGCTCCTGGGCGCGACGGTAGAAGTAGGTCACCAGCGAGTCGCCGTGGTGCTCCTGGATCACGTCGATGACCTTCGGGTTGAGCTTGTGCTTCAGGGCGAGGTCGACGCCGTCCTTGACATGGGCGACGATGATCAGCGCGCTCATCGTCGGGGTCAGCGAGTCGTGGGGGTTCTCGACCAGGTCCTGCTGGTTCTCGATGAAGTACTCCGGCTTGGTCAGCTTGCCGATGTCGTGAAAGTAGGCGCCCACCCGGCACATCGCGGCGTTGGCGCCGATCTCCTCCGCCGCGGCCTCGGCCAGCGAGGCCACGATCAGGCTGTGGTGGAAGGTCCCGGGCGCCTCGATCTGCATGCGCCGCAGCAGCTTGTGGTTCAGGTCGCCGAGCTCGAGCCAGCTGATGTCGGTGGTGATCCGGAAGAAGCCCTCGAAGACTGGCAGCAGGCCGCTCACCAGGAGGGCGGAGCCGATGCCGATCCCCATCGCCCCGCCGAAGGCACCACCGACGATCTTGCACTGCAGCATCGAGGAGTCCTGCAGGCAGGCGCGGACGTCGACCACGCCCATGAAGATGCCGAGCAGCAGGGTGGCGATGCCGCCGTAAACGCCGGCGCGCAGCAGCTGGGCCCGCTTGCGGGTGCGGTGCAGCGTCTGCACCACGACCAGCCCGCTGATCAGGGAGATGGCGAGGAAGATCACCTCCTCGCCCGGCGGCACCAGCAGGGACCCGAGGAGGGCGGTGGCGAGGGTCGCGAAAGTGCCCACCCCGCGGCCGAGCAGCACGCTGACCAGCATCGGCGTCAGCGGGAAGGGCATCAGCATGAAGCGCAGCGAGGCCGGCAGCTGGTTGGCCCTCGACAACTCGATCAGCCCCTCCATCAGGGCGAGCTGGCCGATCACCGAGCTGAGCACCAGGACCACCCGGCCGTTGGCCTGGACCCGGCGGCTGAAGTTCAGCTCGAAGATGGTCACCGAGGCGAGCGCCAGGAAGAAGGAGTAGAGTGAGGCGAGCAGCGGCTCCGGCTCGTAGCGGGTGCCGCCCGCGCCACGCATCGCCAGCAGCGAGGCCGCGACGCAGAACATCAGGTAGAGCGACAGGCGCACCCACATCGAGCGGTCGAGCGACACCGCCACGGCGGATTCGCTGTGCACGCGTCTCTTCTTGCCGGACGACATTCCCTTTCGGGCCAGCCGCCATCGCTTGAACGAATCGTTAAATCCCACGGGGTGAGTCTGCGGATGGGAGCGCGATCAGGACGAAAGCATCGTTGGGCCTCGTTGGGGGTCCTGAGACGCGGAAGGGCGTGCCACGCACGCCCCGAGAACGGCGCTGAGTTAAAGGATCCCCCCCGCCATGGCAATCCGGAAAAGCACGAGCTGTGACGTTTTGACGCACCCCTGCCCCGCAATCCCGCCATCTCAGGGGATCCGCTCGTCGCGGTAATGTTGGTAGGCCTCGATGATCCGGCCGACGATCGGGTGGCGCACGACGTCCTCGCCGCGAAAGCGGATGAAGCCGATGCCATCGATCCCCTCGAGGGCGCGCTCGGCCTCGATCAGGCCGGAGGGAACGCTGGGCTTGAGGTCGATCTGCGAGCCGTCGCCCGTCACCACCATCCGCGAGTCCTCGCCGAGCCGGGTCAGCGCCATGAACATCTGCTCGCGGGTCGTGTTCTGGGCCTCGTCGAGGATCACGAAGGAGCGCGACAGGGTGCGCCCGCGCATGAAGGCAAGCGGGGCGATCTCGATCGTGCCGTCCTCGAGGAAGCGTTGGCCCTCCTCGGCGCCGATCATGTCGTGGATCGCATCGTAGAGCGGCCGGAGGTACGGCGCGACCTTCTCCTGCAGGTCGCCGGGCAGGAATCCGAGCGCCTCGCCGGCCTCGACGGCGGGGCGGGTCAGCACCACCCGGTGGACCCGCTTTTCGCGCAGCATCGAGAGCCCCATGGCCATCGCCAGGTAGGTCTTGCCGGTGCCGGCCGGGCCCAACCCGAAGGTGACGTCGCGGCTCTCGATCTCGCGCAGGTAGGCCAGCTGGCGCGGCGTCTTCGGCACCACCGGCCGCCGCCCGCGGTGGCCCAGCAGCTTCATCCCACCGAGCTCGGCCACGCCGGTCTCGCCGCCGCGCTTGGCCACGTCGACGGCGAGGCGGAAGTCGCGCGGGCCGATCTCGCTGCCCTCGCGGCGCGCCTGCTCGAGGTCGCCGAAGACCCGCTTGGCGGCCTCGACCCCCTCGCTCGGTCCGACCAGCAGGATCCAGCCGTCGCGGGTCACCGAGCGCACCCCGAGCACCTCCTCGAGGTAGCCGAGCTGGCGGGCATCGTTCGCAAACAGCGAGTGCAGGAAGGGCGCGGTCTCGAACTCGAGCTTCACCTCGGTCTCTTCGGTGCTCATCGCCACCGGTCTAAGCGTCCGGCTCGCGGGGGTCAGGCGCAAAATGTGCGCACCGCGCGGGCGGCCTGGGGAAAGCCGCACCCGCCACCGCCGGCGTCTCCGCGGGGGCCTCCCCGGAGCGCCGTCGCGGGGCCCACCCGGTGGCAGTTTTCCCCGATTTCCCTTGCCTCGAAACGGATCTGCATTTTTTCAGACGCACGCATGCGCGCACGTCGCTTTGCGGCGCGAGACGGGATCGCCACGGCTTCCCGTCCGCTTCCCGTTAGAGACTCCGCCCGGCGGGCGCTCCCACCATCCTTCCACGACCTCTCCACGCTCCCAGAAGCCCATGATCGAAGTCGACAACCTGACCAAGAAGTTCGGCAGCAAGACCGCCGTCGACCACCTGTCCTTCTCCGTCCGCAAGGGCGAGGTGCTCGGATTCCTCGGACCCAACGGCGCCGGCAAGTCGACCACCATGCGGATGGTCACCGGCTTCCTCCCGCCGACCCATGGCGACGCCCGCATCTGCGGCATCTCGGTCGTCGACAAGCCGGCCGAGGCCAAGCGCCGGATCGGCTACCTGCCCGAGTCCGCCCCGCTCTACAACGAGATGACCGTGACCGGCTTCCTGCGCTTCGCCGCCGACGTCCGCGGCCTCTCCGGCAACACCAAGAACGACGCCGTCGAGCGCGCCATCGAGACCTGCTTCCTGCAGTCCGTCGCCTACCAGTCGATCGACACCCTCTCCAAGGGCTACCGCCACCGCACCTGCCTCGCCCAGTCGCTGCTCCACGACCCCGAGGTGCTCATCCTCGACGAGCCGACCGACGGCCTCGACCCGAACCAGAAGCACGAGGTCCGCCAGCTGATCCGCCGGCTCGGCCAGGAGAAGGCGATCCTGTTCTCGACCCACATCCTCGAGGAGGTCGAGGCCGCCTGCAGCCGTGCGGTGATCGTCGACCGCGGCCGGATCGTCGTCGACGGCACCCCCGCCGAACTGCTCGAGAAGTCCGGCACCGGCTCGCTCACCGACCTGTTCCGCCAGGTCACCACCCTCGACACCGCCGAGGACACCACCGAGGACGCCGCCTGACCCTCCAGCCCACCCCGTTCGGCCACCCGCCCAGTTCCCAGCGGCCTCCCGCCCACCCAGTTCCCAGCGGCCTCCCGCCCACCCAGTTCCCTTCCCCGTCTCGAACGCCATGAATTCCGTCTGGACCATCTTCAAGCGCGAGCTCAGCAGCTACTTCAGCCAGCCGATCGCCTACGCGATCATCGTCGTCTTCATCATCACCTCGCTCGGACTCACCTTCAGCTTCGGCAACTTCTTCGAGTTCGGCGACGCCAGCCTGAGGTACTCCTTCTTCTACTGGCATCCCTGGATCCTGATGTTCCTCGCCCCGGCCCTCGGCATGCGCATGTGGTCGGAGGAACTCCGCGAGGGCACCGTCGAGCTGCTCGGCACCTACCCGATCTCGATGTGGAGCATCATCGCCGGCAAGTACCTCGCCGCCATCGTCGTCTGGACCATCGCCATCCTGCTGACCTTCCCAATCTGGATCACGGTGAACTGGCTCGGCGAGCCCGACAACATCGCGATCATCTCCGGCTACCTCGGGTCGATCCTGGTCTGCTGCACCTTCATCGCCATCACCATGCTGGTGTCGGCCTTCACCCGCGACCAGGTCGTCTGCCTGATCGTCTCGTTCCTGGTCTGCACCGGGACCGTCCTGATCGGCTTCGACGACGTCACCCGGGTCGCCCAGCAGGTCGCCTCGCCCGACGTCGCCGACGCCATGACCTCGATCGGCGTGCTCAGCCATCACGGCTCGCTCCACGGCGGCGCCGTGCGGATCCAGGACCTCGTCTGGTTCGCCTCGATCATCCTCGCCTCGCTGCTCGGCACCAGCGCCATCCTCTCCGCCAAGCGGGCCTGACCCCCCCGATCCCGCACCTTTCGAACTTCGCAACTTCCCAAATTCCAGACCACCCATGAGCCAGGAAGGAAAAACCATCCACCCCGTCAGCCGGGCGGTGCTCGCGATCATCGCCCTGGTCGTCATCGTCGTCAGCGGCAACATGCTCGTCTCCTCGCTGGGCATCGGCCACAAGTCGGCCGACCTCACCGAGGACCGCATCCACTCGCTGTCCGACGGCACCAAGTCGATCCTCCGCGAGCTGGGTGCCCCGGTCGTCATCCGCTACTACGCGAGCCGTTCCAGCGACTACATGCCCGAGCGGCTCAAGCTGCACATGCGGCGCGTCGACGACATGCTCGACGAGTACGAGAGCATCGCCGACGGCATGCTCAAGGTCGAGCACCTCGACCCCGAGCCCGACACCGACGCCGAGGACTCGGCCAACCTCGACGGCATCAGTGGCCAGCCGATCAACAACGAGGACCTCTACTTCGGCCTCGCCGTCAGCTGCCTCGACCGCACCGCCACCCTGCCCTTCCTCAGCCCGAACGACGAGACCACCCTCGAGTACGAGATCTCCCGCGCGATCGCCGAGGTCAGCGCCACCCGCAAGCCGACCATCGGCCTGATGTCCGGAATGCCGATCACCGGCGGCGCCGCCGCGATGCCGGGACAGCCGCCGGCCCAGCCCTGGGTCTTCTACAACCAGCTGAGCCGCTTCTACGAGATCGAGGACCTGACGATGACCCCGGCGGAAATCGACCCGGACAAGTACAACCTGGTCCTGGTCTTCCACCCCACCGACATCACCGAGGAGGCCGAGTTCGCGCTCGACCAGTACCTCCTCCAGGGCGGCACCATCGTCGCCTGCGTCGACCCCTACTCGGTGGCCGCCCGGATGACCGGCGGCGGCAACCCGATGATGGGCGGCGGCGGCACGCCGGTGGCCTCCGACCTTCCCAAGCTCTTCGAGGGCTGGGGCCTCGAGCTCAGCAGCCAGGTCGTCGGTGACCCGACCTACGCCACCGACATGAACGCCAACCGCACCGGGCTCGCCGTGCTCACGGTGACCCAGGAGGGCATGCCGATCGAGGACAGCGTGATCACCAAGGACCTCAGCAGCGTGACCCTCTTCCTGCCGGGCGGCCTGACCAAGTCGGGTGGTGGCGGGGTGAGCGCCCAGACGCTCATCAAGGCCTCGCCGCAGGCGGGCCTGGTCGACAACCTCAAGGCCTCCAACCTCGACCCCTCGCTGATCACCTCCTTCCGTCCCGACGGCAAGACCCACGAGCTCGCCGTCCACCTCAGCGGCAACTTCAAGACCGCCTTCCCCGACGGCAAGCCCGGCGAGGAGGAGGCGGAGGAGACGCCCGATTCCGCCGATCCGTCCGCGGAGGCGGGTGAGGATGAAGATGCGTCCGAGGAGTCCGCCGAAGGCGACGAGGAAAGCGCCGACCCCGGCTACCTCACCGAGGCCACCAAGGCGGGCAACGTCTTCGTCATCTCGGACGTCGACGCCTTCTACGACCGCTTCGCCTACAGCATCGGCAACTTCGGCCGCCAGGAGATCGTCCTCGGCCAGCTCAACGGCAACGTGCCGCTGCTCTTCAACATCATCGACCAGGCGGCGTCGTCGACCCACCTGATCGGCGCCCGCAGCCGGGCCGCCACCAGCCGTCCCTTCACGGTGTTCCGCGAAATGGAGGCCGAGGCCAACCAGCGGGTCGGCAAGGAGATCGAGGCCTTCGAGACGCAGGCCGAGGAGGCCCAGAAGAAGCTCGACGAGCTCCAGTCGCAGAAGACCCAGGGCACCGAGCTGTTCCTCTCGCCCGAGCAGGAGGCCGAGATCCGCAAGTTCCGCGAGCAGGAAGTCGAGGCGCGCAAGAAGATCCGCGAGCTGCAGAAGGAACTGAAGCGCGAGAAGGACCAGCTCAAGGGCCAGCTCACTCTCGCCAACATCGCCATCGTTCCGCTGGCCGTCATCGTCGCCGGCATCCTGTTCTTCATCGGCCGCAAGAAGCGGACCCGCGCCCGCTGAACCACCACCCGAACCCTTTCCGACCACGACCATGAGCAAACGACAAGTCATCGTCCTCTGGATCCTCGCCCTCGTACTGACCGCCGCGGTCTTCGCCGTGCGCTCGGGATCCGACGAAAGCTTCACCGGCGCCACCGACCGCAATCGCGGCCAGACGCTCCTCGACGACTTCCCCGCCGCCGAGGTGGCCCGCATGAGCATCTCCGACGGCACGGACTCCGTCACCCTCGAGCAGGCCGGATCCGGCTGGCAGGTCGCCGAGCGGGACGACTACCCCGCCGACGTCCAGGCCATCAACGACGTCATCCGCACCCTCGCCGCGGTGGAGGTCACCCAGGGCATCGAGGCGGACCCGAAGTACGCACCGCGCTTCGGCATGGACCCGGAGGCCGGGGACCCCGAGGACCACGGCACCACGGTCGCCCTGGCGAACGATGCCGGCACCGAGCTGGCGCGCCTGACGCTGGGCAAGGAGCTCGAGGCGGCCGCCAACCCGATGAGCCCCTTCGGTGGCGGCTCGACCGGCCGCTTCGTCCGCAACGAGGCCGACAACTCGGGCATCTACGTCGTCAGCGAGCTGTTCCCGACCCTCGAGGCCGACCCGGCGCAGTGGCTCGACGACACCTTCCTCAAGGTCGAGAAGATCGAGTCGGTCAGCGTCAGCGAGCCGGGCAAGCCGGACAGCACCGCCTGGACGCTCACCCGCAAGGACGAGACCGCCAACTTCGAGCTCGAGGGGATCGCCGCGGACGAGACGCTCGACACCAGCGCCACCAGCCCGCTCAAGAACCTGTTCTCCTACGCCCGCTTCGAGGACATCGTCCCGGCCGACGAGGCCGGCGAGGCGTGGCAGGAGGAGGAAAAGCGCAAGGCGGTCGTCCGCACCTTCGAGGGCTTCGAGTACATCGTCCACTTCGCCCCGAAGAAGCCGGGCGAGGACGCCGACGCGACCACCGACGCCTACCTCATGAGCGTCGAGGTCAGCGCCGAGATCCCCGCCGAGCGCAAGGCCGAGGAAGGCGAGAGCGAGGACGACGCCAAGACCAAGCAGGAGGCCTTCGAGGAGCGCCGCAAGTCGCTCAGCGAGAAGCTCGAGGCCGACAAGAGCTTCGCCGGCCGCACCTTCCAGGTCAGCAAGTTCACCATCGACGCCTTGCTCAATGACCGCGCCGCACTGCTGCAGTCGGAATCCGCGGCCGCCCAGCCGGGCCAACCCGGCATGCAGGGAATGCCCGGCATGCAGGGAATGCCCGGAGCTCCCGGTGGCGCGCGACCGAGCCGTCCGGTCCAGGCCGTCACCCCGCCCATCGCGATCCCGCCGCTGCCGAGCGAGGATGGCGAAGATGGCGAGGACGGCGAGTAAACCCCGGCAGGGGGTCGAGACAGCGCGGGCGCGGGAAAGGCCGGGTCCTCCCCGACCCTTCCCGACCCTCCCCACCCCGCTCCCTTGCTTTCAGCGGACTTCGTCCTAGAATGCGCCATGAACCGCCCGTGGGGGCGGCCCTCGCCATGGTGATGCCCGCCGAACCCGCCGAATCCTCGCCCGA
Source organism: Verrucomicrobiia bacterium (assembly GCA_030430455.1). Lineage (GTDB taxonomy): Bacteria > Verrucomicrobiota > Verrucomicrobiia > Verrucomicrobiales > Akkermansiaceae > Haloferula. The sequence continues at coordinate 9,468 of JAUIJB010000033.1, forward strand.
CGCCGCATCCGCCGGCGCCCCGCAAACCGCCGCCGGCGGGGAGACTGACTATGACCTCGTCATTTTCGGCGGTTCCTACTCGGGCTCCGCGCTCGGCCTGCTGCTGAAGCGCGAGCGACCCGACCTGCGGATCCTCATCGTCGAGAAGTCCGAGCGCTTCGACCGCAAGGTCGGCGAGTCCACCTCGGAGGTCGCCGGCTGCTTCCTCACCCGCGTCCTCGGCCTCTCCAACCACCTGGCGGGCAGCCATTTCCAGAAGCACGGCCTGCGCATGTGGTTCTGTCGCGACGAGGCCGACGAGGCCGGCCGCTGCTCCGAGATCGGCCCCTTCTCGCAGGTTCGCTTCCCGACCTTCCAGCTCGACCGCGAGATCCTCGACCAGCACCTCCTCGAGCTCGCCGTCGAGGCCGGCTGCGAGCTGCTCCGCCCCGCCACCGTCAAGGACTTCGAGCTCGGCGGCGCCGGGCGCAACACGGTCACCCTGAAGCACGCCGGCGAGACCCGCCGGCTCATCGCCGGCTGGATCGCCGACTGCTCCGGCCGCGCCGCGCTCGTCGCACGCAAGCGCGGCACCCTCGAGAAGCTCGAGGAGCACCCGGTGCACTCGATGTGGGTCCGCTTCCGCGGCGTCCACAGCCTCGACTCGACCGAGGTCCGCAACGCGGCCGGCGACTTCGGCAAGCTGCCCGTCGTCGCGCGCGGATCCGCCACCAACCACCTGATGGGCCGCGGCTGGTGGGCGTGGATCATCCCGCTCTCCAACGGTGACTTCTCCGCCGGCGTGAGCTGGGACGAGCGGCTGTTCACGCCGCCGGACAGCGGCCCGGTCGGCGAGCGGGTCAAGGCCCAGCTCCTCAGCCACCCGGTCGGGCGCCTGATGTTCGCCGACGCCGAGCCGGTCGAGAACGACGCCCGCATCTTCAAGAACCTGCCGTACTTCTCGAGCGAGGTCGCCGGCGACGGCTGGATCTGCTGCGGCGACTCCGCCGGCTTCATGGACCCGCTCTACTCGCAGGGCCTCGACTACTGTTCGCACAGTACCTACTGCGCCCGCGGCATCCTCCTCAAGGCCTTCGCCGGGGAGTGCGTCGAGACCAGGCTGGGCGACCACAACCGCCAGTTCGGCGAGTCCTACCACCGCTGGTTCAGGGCCCTCTACCGCAACAAGTACCAGTACCTCGGCGACGCCCGGCTGATGCGCGCGGCCTTCCTGCTCGACATCGGCACCTACTTCGTCGGCCCCGTCCAGCTGGTCTACCGTGCCACCGACGCCGAGTTCTCCAAGATGCCCTACGACGGCCCGATCGGCGCGGCCTTCGCCCGCTTCATGGCGCTCTACAACCGCCGCCTCGAGCGCATCGCCCGCAAGCTCCTCCACAGCGGCCGCTACGGCCGGGCGAACCTCGACCACCGCTTCTTCATCCGCACCCCCTTCTCGGCCGGCCCGGGCGTGCTGCGCCACCTCGCGGCCGGAACCCTCGCCTGGCTGCGCCTCGAGCTCGCCACCGCCTTCATCAAGCCGGATGCGGTGGCCCCGGAAGCCCGGATGCAGAAGACCGGGAGCGCCACCGGGGAAGCGGCCGCCCGGCCAGCCGAGGCGGCCGCCGCGCCCTGAGCCGGCGCTGAGCCGCCCGCCGGGGCCTGCCGAGGACCGAAGAACGGGGATTCGGCCGGCCCCGATTCCGCCCCATGCGGGCCCAAGCCCCCCAGCACGGGCATTTCGGGGCGCTGCATTCTAATCTTTCCAAGACCTTAACTATCAGGTATCGCTAGGGAGTCATCCGATTGCTGCCATGATTCGATCGTTCATCCTGCCCCTTGCCCTCGTCGGCATCAGCGTCCGTGCCGCGGAGGAGAGCCCGACCAGCCCGACCACCCCCACCCAGTGCGAGCGCATGGCGGTCTACGTCGAGAACGTCGCCAGCCGCTCGAAGGAGGATCCCGTGGAGTTGCTCGAATTGATCGACCGCGAAGTGGCGGCGAACCCCTCGTGCTCCTGCGAGATCGTCAAGGCAGCCATCACCGGCACGAATTCCGACCCCGCCATCATCGGCTACATCGTCGAGACGGCGATCCATTCGGCGCCCGACCAGATGCGCCTGATCGCCCAGTGCGCGATCGCCACGGCGCCGGACTCGCTGACCCGGGTGCAGGAGGTCCTCAACCGCCTCGACCCGAATGCCGGCGAGAAGGGCATCAGCTCGAAGAGTGCGAAGAGCGCCAAGAGCCCCAAGGAACCCGAGGTCAAGCCGGCCCAGGCCCCGCCCGATCCGCTCGACATTCCGATCATCGGCATCCCGCCGGTTCCCCCGGTGATCAACCCGCCGGTCGGAACCCGGCCGGACTTCGTTCCCGTCCCGCGGCGCTGAGTTCGACGCCGGGATCCCAGACCCAATCAAAATACCCCGAGGACCCCCTGGGACCCTCTGCGACGATCGAAGGGAAAGCCGCGGGAATCGACCTCCCACCAGGGAGTCCAGTCGTTCAACAACAGCGGGATCAGAGGCTCGACGGCAGGTCGCGCGACGAGGGCAATCCCTCGATTCCCTCCGGGCCGGACCGGTCACCGCCCGTTCCATTGGGACCCGGATCCGCCGATGCGGGCGCCGCCACGGCCGGCAGGATGAAGACGGCGATCAGCGCGGCGCTGAGGATCCCGATCACGGTGACCACCCCGAGGCTCGCCAGCGCCGGGTTCGAGGCCAGGGCAAGCGAGCCGAAGCCGATCGCGGTCGAACCGCCGCAGAACAGCACCGCCTTGCCGGTGCCGTTCCAGACCTGGCGCCGGTCGCCGCGCGCCCGTTGCACCGCCAGCAGGATGTGGATCGAGTAGTCGAGCGTCGTCCCCAGCAGCAGCGGCGTCGCGGCGATGTTGAGGAAGTTCCACTCCATCCCGATCACGCGCATCGCCGCGAGCAGGACCAGTCCGGTCAGGGCCAGGGCGCCCAGCGAGGCCAGCACCTCCCGCGCCCGCCGGAACACCAGTGACAGCATCACCACCATCACGCCCAGCATGGGCAGGAAGACCCGGGTCACGTCCTGCATCACCAGCGGGACCACCGCCGGCTTGATCAGCGACCAGCCGCCGAGGTGGATGCCGTCGCCACTCAGCCGGCGCAGCACCTCGAGGTCCGCGGGCGAGAGATTCTCCTCGTCGGCGAGCTCGATCGAGCCCATGACCTGCCCGCGCCCGCCACCCTCCGGGTGCACCAGCGTCCGCGCCATCTCGAGCACCGCCGGGTTTTCCGGGAAGCCACCCGTGGAAATCTCCGACCAGCGCGGCACCAGCTCGATGATCCGCCGGTCGAGCGCCAGGCCCTGCTCGGAGAATCCCGCCTCGCGCCCCTCCGCCACCAGGCGCGGCAGCATCTGCCCCAGCTCGGCCAGCACCGGCAGGTTGCGCTCCTGCCGCCCGGGGTCGCCCCACCAGCCGCGCGGCAGCGAATAACCCAGCACGAGCCCGGGGTGCTCCTCACGAAGCCGCCCGAGCAGGCGCTCCGCCTCGTCGAGCCGCGCCCTCATGGCGGCCACCGAGTCGGCCTCGACGACCACCCTGAGCTGGGCGATCCCCCAGCCCGGAAAGCACTCCTGGATCCGGTCGTAGGCCGACATCGCCGCGCTGTTCCGCGGCCGCAGCATGCGCGAGTCGAACTCGACCCCGGGGAACCCGCGCAGCGCGATCACCGCGACCGCCGCCGCCATGGCCAGGCCGACCGCGGCCCAGGCCCGGCCCCGCGGCGGGATCCACGAGCGCTTGTGGGCCACCGGCGGGCGGCCGCGACCGGCGCGGGCGACCAGCGGCACGTAGACCGCCAGCATCAGCACCGCCCCGGCGAGGACCCCGCAGGCGACGATCGTCCCCAGCTGGGCGATCCCCGGCAGCCCGCTGCCGTTGAGGGCCAGGAACACGGTGGCGGTGGTCAGCGCCGCCCACAGGATCGAGCGCGTCGTCGCCCGGCGCATCGCCCCGACCTTGTGGCCGGCCAGCTTGCCCTCCTGGCAGATCAGCACGCCGTAGTCGACGACCAGGCCGATGAGGATCGCCGCGAATCCCGCCGCCATGATACTAAGCTCGCCGTAAATCCATCCGGCCAATCCCGCGGCGACGGCGAAGGTCAGCACCAGGACGAGGCCGAGCCCGGCGAGCAGGCCGGCGCGGCGCTGCATCAGCAGGAACAGGACGCCGATCGCCACCGAGGTGATGCCCACCGTGCCGCGCATGTCGCGCTCGGTGGAGCGCCCGATCTCGGCCTCGAAGGCCGGCTCGCCGGTCATCGCCACCCCGACCCCCCGCGCCGCGGCCCAGGGGTCGACCAGCGCGCGGACCTCGCCGAGCCACTCGCCGGCCTCGCGGTAGCCGTCGAGCTCGCGGGCCGACTCGACGAGGATCAGGTGGTGGCGGCCGTCGGGGCTCGCGAAGCCGCCGTCCTCCGCACCCCCGCCACCGACGCCGCCGCCCTGCTCCGCCAGCTCGAACAGGGCGCGCGCCGCGGGGTGGTCGAGGAAGCCGAGCGGGTCGTGGGCGGCCGCGACCAGGCTGCTGCCGTCGATGCGGGTGGCGATGCGCTCGATCGCCTCGGTCCAGACCTTCTGCGACTCGCCCCGCCGCAGCCGCTCCACCTGGGCCTCGACCTCCTCGGGCGGGCCGTTGAGCCACAGCCACAGCAGCAGCTCGGCGATGGCGTCCGGGTCCTCGCGCCAGCGCGGCCGCCAGAAGGCCCCGGCCACGGCCGGGGACGCCTCCAGCTCGGCGCACAGTTCGCGGGCCTGGTCGGCCAGCTCCGCCGCATCGCCGCTGAGCAGGACGATCAGCTCGCGCTCGCGCGCCATCGCCCGCTGGAAGGCCTCGAGGCCCTGCCTCTCGGGCATCTCCGCGGGCAGCACGGCGAGGATGTCGGTGCCCATGCGGACCCGCCCCAGCCCCAGCGCGGCGACGACGACGGCCAGGCCGAGCAGCAGGTGGAGCCAGTGTTTCCTCACCCGGCGAACCTCCCCGATCCCTTCCCGCTTGCCAAGCCCGTCCACCACAAGGAGCGTTCGTCATGCGCCTCGCCCTCATCCTGTTCCTGCTTCTCGGCCAGGGGCTCCGTGCCGAGCTCGACACCGCCCCGCTCGAGGCCTGGCTCGAGCGCCAGTCCTCGCTGCGCTCGCTGACCGCCGAGTTCGTCCAGGAGCGCAAGCTGCCGGCGCTCGACAAGCCGGTCCGCACCCGCGGAAAACTCAGCTTCATCCACCCGGACAAGATGCGCTGGGAACTCGGCGAGCCGGCGAAGACGATCGCCGTGAGCGATGGCGAGACCGCCACCCTGATCGACGTCGAGGAGCGCCGTGCCCGGCGGGTCGATGCCGACTCGCCGCGCGCTCGCCCCTTCACCCTGCTCGGCAGCGACGCCTTCCACAGCAGCGAGAACTTCCACAAGGCCTTCGAGGCGGTCGAGTCGCGCGTCACCCGCGGCATCTACCAGCTGACCCTGCGGCCGCGCGACCGCTCGCTGCGCCGCCACGTGCCGTGGCTCTACCTCGACATCGATCCCGGGAAAAAGGAGCTCCGCGCCCTCTCGGTGATGCTCGAGGACGACTCGCGCATCCGCACCCTGTTCACCTCCCACCAGCGCAACCCGGAGATCGACCCCGCGGTCTTCGCCCCCGACCTCGAGGGCTACCGCGTCCGTTGATTCAGAGCAGCTCCCCATCCTTGATATTGAACCGTGAATGGACGCCAATGACCGCGAATCCGGAGAGTCATGAACCCGGCGCTTCCGCTGGCCATGACCATGCATCCAGCCCCCGGGCGACGTTCCAATCCCGGAGCTTGATTCGCATCCATTGGCGTCCATTCGCGCCCATTCGCGGTTCCAGGCTCATCGGACTCGCCGCCTAGGCCGGCCGATCGCCCCTTGCCGCCCCGCCGGCCGGCGGCCATGCTGCGGCCGCCGCCATGAAGGAAACCCTCGCCGAGCTCGAACGCTGGGGCGCCGACGTCATCTTCGGCCGCGCCAAGGGCTTCCGCGCGGGCATGACGCGCCTGTTCATGAGCGTGCTTTCGGTCGTCTTCCGCGGCCTGGTCAAGACGCGACTGGCGGTCTACCGGCGGCGCTGGAAGCAGCAGAGCCACCTCGGCACCGCGGTCATCAGCATCGGCAACATCTCGGTCGGCGGCACCGGCAAGACCCCGGTGGTCGAACTGCTCTCGCGCACCCTGCGCGACCGCGGGCGCCGCGTCGCCATCCTCAGCCGCGGCTACAAGAGCAAGTCGCTCAAGGAGACCCAGGAGTGGACCGACGCCGGTGGGCGCCGGATCCCGGCCGACGAGATGCCCAAGGTCGTCTCCACCGGCAAGGCCCTGCTGCTCGACTCGAAGTTCGCCGGCGACGAGCCCTACATGCTCGCCCGCAACCTCGACGGCGTCGCGGTGGTCGTCGACAAGGACCGCGTCAAGGGCGGGCGCTTCGCCGTCCGCCATCTCGGCGCCGACACCCTGGTGCTCGACGACGGCCTGCAGTACCTTCACCTCGCCCACGGCACCGACATCGTGCTGGTCGACAAGTCGGCCCCCTACGGCACCGGCCACCTGCTGCCCCGCGGGACACTGCGCGAACCACCGGGCCACCTCCGCCGTGCCTCGTACATCCTGATCACCAAGTGCGACGGCGAGCCGAACGACCGCCTGATCGAGGAGCTTCGCCGCCACAACCCCCATGCCCCGATCATCGAGTGCGCCCACGGCCCGCGCTACATCGAGGAGCTCTTCACCGGGCACCGCGAGTCGCTCGACTATCTGCAGGACAAGTGGGTCGCCGCGATCAGCGGCATCGCCGTGCCGGAGAGCTTCGAACGCAGCCTGCGCAAGCTCGGCGCGCGGGTCGAGATCCGCCGCCACTTCGCCGACCACTACCGCTTCACGCGGCGCGAGATCGACGCCTTCATGAACCGCTGCATCGAGCGCGACATGGAACTCGTGCTCACCACCGAGAAGGACGCCGTCCGCTTCCCCCGCCCGACCGAGGTCACGGTGCCGATCTGGTTCCTGCGGATCGAGGTCGAGATCCTCTCCGGCCACGACGCCTGGGAGGCCATGATCGACCGCTTCTGCCTGCCCTGCGCCCCCGGCGACCCCGTCCTCCGCCACCGCGACGAGTACGTCGCGTGAGGCATCCTGCAGCGCTCCTGCAGGCCTCCAGCCTGCGGCTCATTTGCGGCCCCCATTCCTGGGGTTCCACCCCAGGCTATACTCCCGCAGGCCTCTGGCCTGCTCGATTCCAAGGCCAGCGGCCTTGATGGAGTTTAGCCCGGGGAGCATCCCCGGGTTCCCAGGTCCAAGAAATCATCTGCAGGCTGGAGGCCTGCGGGACGAGCAACTCGTGCACCATCGCCCCACCCCGGACTCAGCCGCCACCGAGTTCATCCCAGCGCTCGAGGAAGGCGGCGGTCTCCTTGGCGTCGGGAAACACCTCGACCACCCGTGGCCCCTCGCCCGACTCGAGAGCGTCGAAGTCATCGGTCGAGCGGATCGCCAGGTAATCCATGCCCCACATCGACGCCCAGCCCTCGAGGGTGCGCTGGTGCGGGTTGACCATCAGCTCGCGGGCCCGCGGATTCATCGTCGCGAGCCGTGGCAGCCGGGCGAAGATCTCGCCGCCGCCGTTGTTGATCACCACCAGGCTGCGGCGCCGGCTGACCTGCGACAGCATCGCCGGGGCGGCGAGGTCGTAGAGCGCGGTCAGGTCGCCGACGATGCACCAGGGGTCGGCGTCGTCGGCGGTCCAGCCGAGCCAGGTCGACAGCTGGCCGTCGATGCCGTTCGCGCCGCGGCTGGCGCGCACCTCGGGGACCGCGCGCTCGTGCTGGGCGAAGAGGTTCCACTCGCGGATCGGCAGGCTGTTGCCGAGGTAGACCGACGAGCTCAGCGAGGCGTAAAGCGACAGCGTGCGCATCATTCCCGGCTCGCTGTCCGGGTAGGCCTCGAGCAGTTCGTCGATCTCCGCCTGGCGTCGCGAGGCGCCGGTCAGCAGGTCGAGCGCGTCGCCCGCCTCGTCGACTTCGCCGAGGGCCCGGATGACCTTGCCCACCGGGGCCTCGGTGGTGAGGCAGTCCCGCGCCAGGCCGGGAAAGCCGCTGCGGGTCACGTTCCAGACCTCGGTTTCCCCGAGCTCCTCGAGGTCGCGCCAGAAGCGGCCCGAGGGCACCCCGCCAAGGCGCAGCACCTTGCCGGGCGGGTTGGCGTGCAGCATCCGGTCCGGGTCGGGCAGCTGCAGCGCGACCAGCGCCTCGCGCAGGCCGCTGGTCGCCTCGGCCACCACCGGCACGCCGAGGTCGAGCGCGAAGTGGAACACCTCCTCGCGCTCGCCGGCCTCAAGCTCGCCGATCATCAGCACCAGCCCGCGGAACAGGTCGTCCTTGAGCCAGCGTGCCAGGCCGGCGACGGCCAGGCGCGGCCACTCCGGCTCCTGGCGCAGCTTCTCCGGCACCCACTCGACCTCGCCGGGCTCGAATTCCTCCTCGATCGCGACGTTCAGGTGCCACGGCGAGCGGCGGTCCCACTCGGCCCACTCACCGGTCCCGGCATGGGGCCCGAAGATTCCGACCTGCTCGATCGCCTGCGGCGCGCCGGTGCCGCGGAAGCGCTCCGGCCGGTCGGCGGTCAGCGCGACCAGCGGGCGCCCCTGGTAGTGCGCCTCGATCATCGCCGGCAGCAGCTCGGCGGCGGCGGTCCCGCTGGTGGTCACCACCGCGCATGGCTCGCCGCTGGCAAGCGTCCGCCCCAGCGCGAAGAAGCCCGCGCCGCGCTCCTCGAAGTGGCGCCGCAGGGTCACCCGGCCGGCCACCTCGGCACGTGCCAGCAACTCGACCAGCACGGCATTGCGCGCCCCGCCGCACACCACGAACTCGCGCACCCCGGCCGCGAGGCAGCCGTTGATCGCTTCCCTGCCCTGTTCCCATGCGTCCGCCACGGGCCGATCCTGCGGCCTCGCCCGGCGCGGCGCAAGTGACAGTCGCGGCCGGCCCGGCGAGCCCCCCCCCACGCCCCTTCGGCGAAACCACCCGGCATGCGGCGGCGGAAGCTCGTCCAGCTCCCGGAGTCCCGCCGATCGATTCTTCCATCGGCGTCCATCGGCGGCGATCTGCGGTCTCCCCACCTCGCGGCCCACCAAGCCGTCGGGCTCGCGCAACCCGCCTCAGGGCGCCTCGGCGAAGGGCCGGGCCGTGTCGCGTGCCTTCACCTCGCGGGGCATCCAGGTCCACGGGTCGACCCCCTTCTCGGTGAACACCGCGAGGCCGACCAACCCGGCGTTGCGGGCATCGCCGTGGCGCTGGTTGGCGTAGGAGGCGCCGACACTGGAAAACTCGAAGCGCGCCACCCGGTCGCGACCGGTGCGCCAGCCCTTCACCTCGAGCGCCTTGCCCGGGGCGATCACGTAGCCGCGCTTCGAGAACGAGGCCGGCTTGCCGTCGATCACGTCGAGGCCGTCCACGCTGAGCACCACCTCGAGCCGGCTCTTGCAGCGGTTCTTGATGTAGATCGAGTACGGCTGGCCGTGGCTGCCCTCGACGAAGCGCCGGTCGCCGGAACCCCAATGACCGCTCTTGTAGGCGGGTAGCCAGCCGAAGCGCCCCTTGATTCCCCACTCGACCAGCTCGCCCGCGGCCCTCTGCAGCGGCTCGACCTTGGCGGTCGTCCGCTCCATCGCCCGGATCCCGTCACGGTCATTGTAGTAGATCCGGTCCAGCCCGGCGGGCTCCGTCCCCTTCCGCACGAAGCCCTGCTCCTGCCACGGGTCCTTGACCTCCTTGCCGAAGCCGGTCGCCAGACCCGGACGCTTCTCGGCCGGCGGAGCCTCGCGCGGCGATGCCGCGGTGGAGGGCGTTGGCGTGCTCTTGTATGGACCGCTGTCATCGGCGGCGCCGTAGCCGGACCCGGGAGGCGACCCGGGCCCGGGTGTGCACGCGGCCACCAACACCGCCGCGAAAACCATCGCCACCAACCGCCACCCGTCGCTCAGCTTGAACTTCATGCTGGAAAACCAGCATTTCACCGAAGGGCGGTCAACTCCAATTTGCTATTTTTCCAGCATTTCAATTGTCTCCCCGCCGCTTCGCGCTACTCTTGGCCCATGAGCAAGGCCACCGCCCTCGCCCGCCGTGAACGGGAGGTGCTGGAGATCCTCTACCGCCGCGGCGAGAGCTCGGCACAGGAAATCCAGGACGAGATGGATTCGCCGCCGAGCTACTCGGCGGTCCGCGCCCTGCTCGCCACCATGATCCAGAAGGACCTGCTCAAGCATCGCAAGGAGTCGCGCCGCTACCTCTACCAGCCGGCGATTTCCGGCGATGCCGCCAAGCGCAACGCGATGCAGCGCCTGCTAAGCACCTTCTTCGACGGCCGCCCCGAGAAGCTGGTCGCCTCCCTACTCGACCCCAGCGACCAGAAGCTCTCCCAGTCGGAAATCGAGCGCATCCGCCGGCTCATCGAACCCCGCCCCTGAGCCCGCCATGAGCTTCTTCCTCGGTGCCCTCGTCCTCTCCGCGCTCGCCTGCCTGGTCGTTGGAAGCCGACGTCATCCCGCGCGGGCACCGTTGGCGACCGAGCTGGCTATCGGCGCCCTGCTGGTCTTCCCGCTCCTCTCGCTGCTGCCGAAGTGGCAGGTGATCCCGCTGCCCCGGGCGGCGCGGACCGAGGGGCCCGATGCGGCCATGGGGGTCGTCGAGCTCGCCGCCGCGGCCCTCGCCGGGTGGCTTCCGCTTCTCGCCGCCCTGTGGCTGGCCGGCGCTGCCTTCATGCTGCTGCGCCTCCTCGCCGAGCACTGCCGCATCCGCCGGATCGTCGCCAGCGCCACCCCGGCGGCCGATCCGGTGCTCGCCGCCGACCCGGCCATCCGGCTGCGGGTTTCCGCCGCGGTCACCAGCCCCTTCGCCTGCGGCATCCTCCGCCGCTGCATCGTGGTGCCGGCCGATTGGCAGCACTGGAGCCCGCTGGAGCGCTCCGCGGTCCTGCGCCACGAGCTCTCGCACCATCGCCGCCGCGACCCCTTGCGACGGCTGCTCGCCGCGGTCGCCTGCGCGATCCACTGGCACAACCCCTTCGTCTGGTGGCTCGCGCGGCGCCACGCGATCCAGGCGGAGATCGCCTGCGATGCCGCGGTCGTCGCCGGCGGGGTCCCGGCTGACGCCTACGCCCACCTGCTGTGCGACTTCGCCGGGCCCGGCCGGCTCGCCGCGCCGGGGGTGGCCGATTCCACCTCGCTGGGTGCGCGGGTCCGCCAGCTGATGGCTCCCGAAAGCTCGTTCTCCCGCCGCAGCGGCCTGCTCGCCGGTGCGCTGGTGGTCACCGCCGCGGTGGCCATCGCCACTCTCGACCGGGCCCGCCCGGCCACGCCGGTCCCGCGCGCGGAAGTCGAGCGGCGGCTCTCGGCCGATCCGTTCCCGGGAAATCCCTGACCCGCGGGGTCATTCCGACCCGCCGTGCGCCTTGCACCCGGACGCTCCCCGGTGTATGGCCTGCCCCCCCGGAGGCTCCCAGTCCCCGGCACCCACCGTTTTCCCATGATCAAGTGGATCCTTCAGAAGATCGTCGGCTCGAAGAACTCCCGCGAATTGCGGCGCATCCGGCCCACCGTTGAACGCATCAAGGAAATTGAGGAGGCGCTCCAGCAGGAGCCCGAGGAGAAGCTCCGCGAGCTGACCGCCAAGTGGAAGGGCCACCTGGCCCGCTACCACGACCTCGACGCGCCCACCAAGCCGCAGCTCGAGCGCATGGAGGCCGCCGACCTGGCCGCGGCCGCCGAGGCCGTCGCCGAACGCATCGGCGTCCTGCGCGAGGAGTTCCCCGAGCTGCCCGCGGAAGTCGAGCCGAATGCCGAATCGATCGAGGCCGCCAAGGAGGCCTTCCGCGAGGTCGAGCCGAAGTTCACCGCCGCCCGCGCGCGCTACCTCGAGCAGATCCTCCCCGAGGCCTTCGCCGTGGTGAAGAACGCCGCGCGGCGGATGTGCGGCAGCACCATCGACGTCTGCGACCAGCAGGTCGACTGGCAGATGGTCCACTTCGACGTCCAGCTGGTCGGCGGCATCGCCCTCCACAAGGGCATGATCGCCGAGATGATGACCGGTGAGGGCAAGACCCTCGTCGCCACCCTCCCCGTCTACCTCAACGCCCTCACCGGCCTCGGCGTCCACGTCGTCACGGTCAACGACTACCTCGCCCGCCGCGACTCCGAGTGGATGGGCTCCCTGTTCAAGTTCCTCGGCCTCTCGATCGGCTGCATTCAGAACCAGATGCCGCCGCCCGACCGCCGCGAGCAGTACTCCCGCGACATCACCTACGGCACCAACGCCGAGTTCGGCTTCGACTACCTGCGCGACAACGGCATGGCCGGGTCGAAGGACGACCAGGTCCAGCGCGGCCACTACTTCGCGATCATCGACGAAGTCGACTCGATCCTCATCGACGAGGCCCGCACGCCGCTCATCATCTCCGGTCCCTCCACCGTCTCGAGCCACCAGTTCGACCGCTACAAGCCGCTCGTCGACCAGCTCGTCCGCCGCCAGACCTCGCTCTGCAACGAGCTGATGGACGAGGCCAAGAAGCTCTACGACGAGGGCGAGGTCGAGGCCGCCGGCCTGAACCTCTTCAAGGTCAAGCTCGGCCAGCCGCGCAACCGCCAGCTGATGCGGATGATGGAGGACACCGACATCCGCCGCCTGCTCGAGAAGTCCGAGCTGTCGCTCTACCAGGACGCCCAGAAGAAGGAGCTCTTCGCGCTCAAGGAGGAGCTCTTCTTCACCATCGACGAAAAGGCGCACGACGCCGACCTGATGGAGAAGGGCCGCGCCTACCTCTCGCCCGACGATCCCGAGAGCTTCGTCCTGCCCGACCTCGGCACGCTGTTCGCCGAGATCGACGCCGACCCCGAGCTCACCGAGGAGGACCGCGCCGCGAGGAAGGAGGAGCTCCAGCAGAACATGGACCAGCAGGCCGAGAAGATGCACAACATCTCCCAGCTGCTGAAGGCCTACTGCATCTTCGAGAAGGACGTCCAGTACGTCGTCAAGGAGGACAAGGTGATCATCGTCGACGAGAACACCGGCCGCGAGATGCCCGGCCGCCGCTGGTCCGACGGCCTGCACCAGGCGGTCGAGGCCAAGGAGGGCGTCGCCATCGAGCAGGAGACCCAGACCTACGCGACGATCACCATCCAGAACTACTTCCGCCTCTACGAGAAGCTCGCCGGCATGACCGGCACCGCGGAGACCGAGGCGGCCGAGTTCCACGACATCTACAAGCTCGACGTGCTGCCGATCCCGACCAACCGGCCGAACCAGCGCGACGACCTCAACGACCAGGTCTTCAAGACCCGCCGCGAGAAGTACAACGCGGTGGTCAAGACCATCCAGGCGGCGCACGAGAAGGGCCAGCCGGTCCTCGTCGGCACCGCCTCGGTGGAGGCCTCGGAGACCCTCTCGCGCATGCTCAAGCGCTCGAAAATCCCGCACCAAGTACTCAACGCGAAGTACCACCGCCAGGAGGCCGAGATTGTCTCCCAGGCCGGCCAGCGCGGCGCCGTCACCGTGTCGACCAACATGGCCGGCCGCGGCACCGACATCAAGCTGGGCGAGGGCGTCGCCGAGGCCGGCGGGCTGTTCGTGCTCGGCACCGAGCGCTACGAGTCGCGCCGCATCGACCGCCAGCTGCGCGGCCGCTGCGCCCGCCAGGGCGACCCCGGCATGAGCCAGTTCTTCATCTCCTTCGAGGACGACCTGATGCGCAACTTCGCCGCCGCCGACCGGATGACGACGATGATGGAGCGCTTCGGCATGGAGGACGGCGAGGCCCTCGAGCACGCCTGGCTCAACAAGTCGGTCGAGACCGCCCAGAAGCGCGTCGAGCAGCGCAACTACACCTGGCGCAAGCGCGTCCTCGAGTTCGACGACGTGATGAACAAGCAGCGCGAGGTCGTCTACGGCTACCGCAACGAGGTGCTGACCTCGGAGGACCCGCGCGCGCTGGTCGACGAGATCATCGACAAGACCATCCCCGAGAAGGTCGGCGAGTTCCTCGGCGGCCGCGACGAGGAGAGCCCGGACTACAACGAGCTGCTGCACTGGATCAGCGCGACCCTGCCGATCGGCATCACCGAGGAGGAGCTCGACATCACCAACAAGTCCGCCGAGGAGATCTCCGAGTTCCTGATCAAGCAGGTCAAGGAGACCTACGAGCTGCGCGTCCGCGACCTCCCACCCGAGATCCTCGAGAGCGAGGAGCGGCGCATGATCATGGTCGCCATCGACAAGCAGTGGCAGGCCCACCTCTACAACATGGACGCCCTGCGCGAGGGCATCTCGCTGCGCGCCCAGGGCCAGAAGGACCCGCTGGTCGAGTACAAGAACGAGGCCTACAAGATCTTCGTCGACCTGATGGGCAACATCGAGCAGGAGGCCCTGCAGAACCTGTTCCGCTCGGCCGCCAAGATCGAGGAGTTCCTCAAGCAGCTCCACCACGGCCCGCAGAACCTGCAGAGCGCCGGCCAGCAGGTGAGCCGCGCCAACGTCGCCACCACCGGCAGTTCCGGCAACATCAACCCGGCCGCCGTCGCGGCCGGCGAGGGCGCCAACCTCAAGCTCAACCTGCCCAAGCGCCGGCCGCCGAGCTTCAACATCGACCAAGTCGGCCGCAACGCCCCCTGCCCCTGCGGCTCCGGCAAGAAATTCAAGCAATGCTGCGGGAGGGAGGCCTAGCCTCCCGACCGAATTCTTCAACGGGATTCCGGAGGAGGAATCCCGCTGACTGGCATGGCCCGAGCGGAGCGAGGGCAACGCTGCGGGAGGGAGGCCTAGCCTCCCGACCGAATTCTTCAACGGGATTCCGGAGGAGGAATCCCGCTGACTGGCATGGCCCGAGTATGGGGACGGTTCGAACCGTGGACTCAAGTCTTCCGTCTTCCGTCTTCCAGTCTTCCGTCTCCCCGAAGGGGCCCCATTTCCTGGCTTGACACCCCCGGAACCCCCGTTAGCCTCCGCGCCCCAACCCGAAATCTGGAACGGAGCCAAATACGAATGAGTGATCGAGCAATGCGAGGAGTGGTCGTCAAGAAGGGCGAGCCCGTGGACCGCGCCCTGAAGCGCCTGAAGACGAAGCTGGATACCGAGGGAATCCTCGAGGAAATGCGTCGTCGCCGCGCCTTCGAATCGCCCGCCCAGCGCAAGATCCGCAAGCTCCGCACCGCCTCGAAGCGCAACAAGGTCCGTTGGCGCTACATCAGCCCGGCCCAGGACGCCAAGGCCGAGGAACAGGCCGCCAAGCAGGCTTGAGCCTGACTCCCTTTCCCACTTTTCTTCCCCCCGAAGAGAGCCCCAAACCCTTCCAAAGACGCCTTCCCCCGGGAAGGCGTCTTTTTTGCGCCCGGGGCCCCGGCAGGCACCGGACCGGGACGGACCGCGCGACCCCTTCGCGCCCGTCTCGCCCTTTCTCTCCTCTCCCACACCTCCCAGCCGACTGAAGTCGGCGCTCCGATCCCACCAAACCAGGATCCCCGGCCCGTCACCCCGGACTCGGTTCCCCCTACTCCACCATCCCCATCTCCCGCGCCTGCTCGATCGGCACCGGGACCGCCTCGCACTCGTCCTGCCAGCCGGGGAAGTTCCACAGGTTCGGGAACCCCGCACACTGCACCGGCTTCACCTCGTGGATCCGGCAGCCGCCGTCCTTGAGCATGATGCAGGAGTGGTCCTTGCGCTCGACCAGCGACAGCCCCTTGCGGTCGCTGCGCAGGCGGGTGTAGCGCTCGATGAAGGCCTCCTCGCTCATGCCGAGGAAGCCGGCGATCCGTTCCGTCTCGCCCTCCGCCAGCCGCACGTCACCCGGCCAGCGGCAGCAGTTCGTGCAGCGCTGGCACTGGTACCAGGTCGCCGGATCGAGCAGCACCTCGCGGTTGACCGGCGAGCCGTGACTCATCGCGCTGCGACCTCGGACGCCCGCGCCTGGCGGTAGTAGCGGTCCACCCGGTTGAGGAAGCCGCGCCACTTCGGCCCCGGCTTGCCGTTGGTCATCAGGAAGTGCGGGCAGTTCTTGTTCTCCGGGCTGCGCCCGGGCCGCGGCCAGTGGTAGTGCGGCACCACCCGGCTCAGCGGGATGTCGTGGCGGTGCATCAGGTAGGCGGTGAGCTTCGCCGTGCGATCGACCGTCCGGCCGAGGTTGCCGTCGCGGTTCTCGCACATCTCGATGCCGATCGAGTAGCGGTTGCCCGGACCGTCGTAGTCGGCGTGCTCGCCCTGCTCGTTGGTCGGCATGTGCTGGATCGCCTCGCGGTCGTCGACCGAGTAGTGCCAGATCAGGTAGCCGATGCGGTTCCCGCCGGGACGCTTGCGGGCCCGCAGCGCCCCGCGCTTCAAAGCCAGGGCATGCCGCGACGCGTCGGCGCTGTAGTTCTGGGTCGAGTGGATCGTGATGTAGCGCGGGTTCATCCGCCGCACGACCCGGCGCCCGTGGGTGCCCGCTGGGACCATGTCGGAGCGCAGGTTGACCTCGCCCAGCAGGCCGCGCATGCTGGTCGCCGAGCTGACCGGGTAGGTCCTGCCCGGGTAGGACACCCTCGACTCGTCGTAGGGCCGACACTGGATCAGGACGAACAGCCCGCCGAGCAACACGAGTGGAATTCCCCAAGCCCTCACGGCGGGGATCCTACCACCGCCGCCGCGCGAGGCAAAGCCGCGAGATCTTGTCAAAACCGCGCGTCCCGCCTTTGCTCGCCGGGTGCCCGCCGCGGCGCAGCAAGCCTGGCTCGACCGCGCGAGCGGACAGCCGGAATTCAGGCAACGCCTCACCACCGCGGTGACCGGCGCGGGGGGTGTCGTGTTCGACCACGTCGGCGAGGCCGCCCACGCCTGGCTCCTGGCCCTGCTGGCGCGCCACGCCCGCGAGGCCGGCCGACCGCGGCTGTGGGTCCTCGCCGAGTCGCCGAAACACCGCGACCGGCTCGCCGCCGAGCTCAGCCTGTGGGGGGTCGAGGCCGACTTCCTGCCGCCGCCCCCGCAGCAGGACGAGGAGGGCGAACTGGTCGACCCCGAGGCCGCCGCGGTGCGCCTCGAGACCCTCGCCCGCGCCGCCCGGGCCGAGGATTTCCTGATCCTCGCCGCGCCCGGCGTCTTCGCCGACCCGGCACCGGCGCCCGGCGACCTCAGCGGCGGCCAGCTCCACCTCGCCCGCGGCGAGGTCCACGACCCGGAGGAGCTGATGAAGCAACTCCGCGCCCACGGCTTCGAGCGCAGCCCGCTCGTCCAGCACCGCGGCCAGTTCGCCGCCCGCGGCGGCGTGCTCGACGTCTTTCCCTGGCAGGAGCCCGACCCGATCCGCATCGAGTTCTTCGACACCGAGCTCGAGTCGATCCGCCGCTTCGACGTCGACTCGCAGGCCTCGATCGGCAAGCTCGACGCCGCCGACCTGCTGCTCGCCGAGCCCGAGGAGACCGCCCGCGTCGCCCACTACCGCCGCGACGCCGACCTGGTCGTCTCCATCGGCGACTCGGCCGACCCCGATGCCCCGATCCGGATCCTCGAGGGCGCGGCGGAGGGAGGCGCCGAGGAGGACTACTCGACCGCCTGCTTCGCCAGCCCGCTGGGACGCTTCGAGGCCGGCGACTTCATCCTCGAGCAGTCGCGCCGCGACCAGTTCCTCGCCCAGCTCGACGAATGGCGGCGCGACGGCTGGCTCGCCGGGATCGTCTTCTCCAACAAGGGCGAACAGGACCGCTTCACCGAGCTGTTCCCCGAGCTCGCCGTTGGCCCGGCGCAGAACGGGAAAGCCGCGCAAACCGCACGAACCGGGAAAACCAGCAGGAAGCCGGAAACGACCCAACCCGCAGTGCTCGACTTCCTGCGCGGCGAGCTGATGGAGGGCTTCACCGTTCCCGCCGCCGGGATCGCCCTGCTGTCGAGCAGCGAGATCTTCGGCCGCTACCGCCAGGCCCGCCACCGCAGCCGCCACGAGCGGCGCCGCGCGCAGAACGCCCGCGCCAGCCTCGACGACATCGCCGAGGGCGACCTGGTGGTGCACAGCGAGTACGGCATCGGCCGCTTCGCCGGCATCCAGCAGGGCGAGGACGGCGAGGAGATCGCGATCGAGTACCGCGGCGGCGCCATGCTCGCCGTGCCGATCGACCAGGCCCACCTCGTCGGCCGCTACGTCGGCCTCGGCGGCCGCTCGCCCGAGCTCTCCAAGCTCGGCGGCAACGCCTGGAAGAACGTCCGCCGCAGTGCCGAGAAGTCGATCCTCGACTACGCCGCCCAGCTGCTCCGCGTGCAGGCCGAGCGCGAGGCGGTCGACGGCTTCGCCCACCCGCCCGACTCGCGCTGGATGTGGGAGTTCGAGAACTCCTTCCACTTCACCGAGACCCCCGACCAGAAGCGCGCGATCGAGTCGACCAAGCGCGACATGGAGGGCCCACGGCCGATGGACCGGCTGATCTGCGGCGACGTCGGCTTCGGCAAGACCGAGGTCGCCATCCGCGCCGCCTTCAAGGCCGTCACCGGCGGCAAGCAGGTCGCCGTGCTGGTGCCCACCACCGTGCTCGCCGAGCAGCACTGGCGGACCTTCCGCGAGCGCATGAGCGACTACCCGGTGCGCATCGACCTGCTCAACCGATTCCGCACCGCCGCCGAGACGCGCGCGACGATCGCCGGCCTCGCCGACGGCTCGGTCGACATCGTCATCGGCACCCACCGCCTGCTGTCGGGCGACGTTGCCTACAAGGACCTCGGCCTGGCGGTGGTCGACGAGGAACAGCGCTTCGGCGTGAAGCACAAGGAGCGCTTCAAGGAGATCTTCCGCCAGATCGACGTGCTGACCCTGTCGGCCACGCCGATCCCGCGCACGCTCTACATGGCACTGATGGGCGCGCGCGACATGTCGACGATCGACACCCCGCCGCCGAACCGCGTCCCGGTGCACACCCGGGTGATCCCGTACGATGAGCGGGTCATCCGCGAGGCGATCCACCACGAGCTCGGCCGCGGCGGCCAGGTCTTCTTCCTCCACAACCGGGTGAAGAGCATCCACCTGATCGAGAAGCGCCTCGCCGAGCTCGTCCCCGAGGCGCGGATCCTCGTCGGCCACGGCCAAATGGAGAAGAACGACCTCGAGGAGGTCATGCGCCGCTTCGTCAACGCCGAGGCCGACATCCTGCTCGCCACGACGATCATCGAGACCGGCATCGACATCCCCAACGCCAACACCATCCTGATCGACCGCGCCGACCGCTTCGGCCTGGCCGACCTCTACCAGCTGCGCGGCCGGGTCGGCCGCGCCGGCGAGAAGGCCCACGCCCTGCTGCTGCTGCCGCGCGACTTCGTCACCGCCGGCGACGCCCGCAAGCGCATCCACGCCATCAAGCAGTACACCGCGCTCGGCTCGGGCTTCAAGATCGCCATGCGCGACCTCGAGATCCGCGGCGCCGGCAACCTGCTCGGCACCAGGCAGAGTGGCCAGATCGCCGCGGTCGGCTTCGACCTCTACTGCCAGCTGCTGCGGCAGTCGGTCGACCGCCTGCAGGGCCGCACGCCGAAGGAGCGCGTCATCACCTCCTTCCGCAGCGACTTCATCGCCTTCTCCGAGACCGAGTTCGACCGTGGCAGCGGCGACGGCCCGATGCTGGCCGCCTACCTGCCCGGCAACTGGCTTGGCGAGACCCGCCTGCGCGTCACCGCCTACCGCGAGCTGGCCGAGGCGATGACCGAGCGCGAGCTCGATGCCCTGGCGGCGCGCTGGGCCGACCGCTTCGGCCGCCTGCCCGGGCCCGCCACCAACCTGGTCACCGTCAACCGCCTCCGCCTGCTCGCCGGCGCCCGCGGGGTGGGCTCGGTCGAGATCAAGGGCCAGCGCCTGATGCTCCAGCGCCAGGGCGACTACATCATGCTCGAGGGCCGCCGCTTCCCGCGACTCGTCAGCAGCGCCCCCGACGAAAAGCTCGCCGAGGCCCTCGAGATGATCCGCAGCCTGTGAGGAGGGCGGACGATCCCGTCCGCCACCAGGCTCCGCAAAGGGGCCGGACCCTCCTTCCTGCCCCCTCGCCCCCCGCGCCGACTCATGTCGTTTCCCGGAAACGACCTGACACATGGGGTCGCAGCCAGTCCGGCTGCTGGCTCCATCGGTCCGACGACGCTGAGAATGACGCACCGCTTGGTGGGCATCCCGGCCCCCGCTGGCATCCGGGATGCGGGCTCTTTCGCGCGTCCTTCCGGGGGTGCCGCTCCGCTCAAGCCCCGGCCACTGTCTGCGATCCCTGAGGGATCACCAACCGCTGCGTGGCGCCCCGCAAGCAGGTCTGCGGTTCCCTTGATCCGGATCCAATCGAGCCAGGTCGCTTCCTCGAACTCGTCGCAGCGCCCCAAACCCGCCGAAGGGACCCGTCTTCCCCCGTCAATCCTACCCCAGACGCCCCAAATACGGCCCGGGAGACCCAAAATCAGTCAGCAATCGGCCACCAGAATCCTTGGAAACCCAACACCTGCAGCCTTTTTTATTAAGATGCACAAATTATTTGCCATCTTTTAAAATTTTCGCTACTTGTTTCCCCGCTGTCCCGAACCCCTATGAGTCAGACTTCCGTAAGGATTTCGACGCTCACCCTGTCCATCCTGCTCAGCGGGATCACTCCCTCGCCCGCTCAGGAAGGTCAGTCGAGCAATCCGATTGGCCGCGTCGCCCGCCTGTTCAACCCCGAGCTCGTCGAAGTCGAGGAGCGCATCGACTGGTTGAGCGGACGCTTGTCGGCGCTCGCCACCTATCAACAACGCCCGCTGCGCTCCGCCGTCGGCTGGCGTGGTGGAAGAGTCGACCCCGATGGCGGCGAGCCATCGATCGTCCTCGACCTTGGCGAGACCTTCCCGCTGAGCGACGTGTACCTCATTCCGGCGCAGCCGCAACCGGGTGACACCGAGCGGCTGTTCCCGCTCCAGTACCGCCTCGAGACCTCGCGCGAGCCCGACTTCTCCGAGTCGCAGGTCCTGTTCGACGCCCGCGGCCAGAACCACAGCGTCCGCAGCGGCTACCCGATCCGCTTCAATGCCCGCGACACCGACGCGCGCTACGTCCGCTTCACGGTGCAGAAGGGCCACTTCCGCGGCATTCACGACATCGCCGCGCTCGCCGAGCTCGTCGTGGTCTCCGGCGGCCAACCGGTCTCCTTCGGCGCCGAGGTCACCGCCACCCAGAGCATGGATGTTCCCGGCAGCTGGAGCGCGGACTTCATCAACGACGGCCGCAGCCCGCTCGGTGTCTGGGAAGGCGGCCAGTGGGAGAAGTCGGAGGGCGAATACATCGAGGTCAGTGCCACCAGCCAGACCGTCGAGTGGATCCTCGACATGGGCGAGGAGGAAGCCGTCGACCAGGTCATCCTGTTCCCCTTCCGCCTGCCGGAACTCGTCGGACCGGGCGTCTTGCCGGCGGAATTGCAGGTTTCCCTGTCCGCCACGCCGGACTTCGACCCCGCCAACGCGACCGAACTCATCGAGGGCGGCGAGTCCTCCACCCCGCTGCTGATCCGCCCGCCCTCGGGCGAGGCACGCTTCCTGGTCATCCGATCGGAAAAGGCGCTGCAACTCGGGCCCAAGTACCTCCAGTCGATGGCCGAGATCGAGGTCTGGGCGAAGGGCCGCAACCTCGCCGCCGGCGAGCCCATCACCGTGCGCCACCAAGGGCTCGATCGCACCTCCTACCCGGAGCTGACCGACGGCCGCACCAACGGCCTGCAGATCTTCCCGGTCGGCCAGTGGCTCAGACAGCTCACCGAGCGGGCGCAGGTCGCCGGCGAGCGCGACTCGCTCGCCCAGACCCGCATCGGGCTGGCGACGCAGAGCGAGATCAACGCCACCTGGGGCGCGTCGATCATCATCGGCCTCACCTTCCTCATCCCGGTCGCCATCGTCGAGCGACGCCGCCTGATCTCGCGCAAGTCGCTCGACAAGCTGCGCAAGCGGATCGCCTCGGACCTGCACGACGACATCGGCAGCAACCTGGGGTCGATCTCGCTCATCGCCCGCGCCGCCAAGCGCGACCTGCAGCGCCTGCACGGACCCGACGCGATCGCCGAGGACCTCGGCGAGGTCGAACTGATCGCCCGCGAGAGCTCACTCGCGATGCGCGACATCGTCTGGCTGCTCGAGCGCCGCGACGACTCGATCGGCGACTTCGTCAAGCGCATGCGCGACACCGCCGGACGCCTGCTTCGGGAGATCGACTACGACCTCATCTGCCGCTCAAACCGCACCGCCGCCAAGATGACGCTCGAGGCCAAGCGCCACCTGTTCCTCTTCTACAAGGAGGCGCTGCACAATATTTTGAAACATTCCGGCGCGGACCGGGTGGACATCAAGATCTACGACCAGCGCGACCGCCTGATCATGGAGGTGCGCGACAACGGCAAGGGCCTGCCGGTCGGAAAGAACGAGCGACCCAAGGCGGTCCGCAAGCTCACCGACCGCGCCAAGGTCCTCGACGGCACGCTGCAGATCGAATCCTCCCCCGGCGAGGGCACGCTCTTGCGCTTGGCCGTCAAACGCGCCAATCTCCTCGCCAACAAGGCCGCCGCCTGAGCGGGCACGCGATCGAGAATGGTCGCACTGCAACCGAGCATCGCAACGGACCATCGAGCACCAAAGCAACATGAGTGACACCGACCTTCAGGGCGACGCCGCGGGAACCACGCGGATCTGGATTCTCGAGGACCACGCCCAGTTCGCCAAGCAGCTGTCGCGGCTGATCAGTTCCGAGGACGACCTCGAGTGCGAGAAGGCCTTCGACCATCCCGACGCGCTGATGGCCGAGCTCGCCTTCCAGAACGAGAAGCCCGACCTGATCCTGCTCGACATCGGCCTGCCCGGGAAGGACGGCATCCAGGTGCTCACCGAGGTCAAGGCGAAGTCGCCGGACCTCAAGGTCATCATGCTGACCTCCTTCGATGACCGCGAGCGGATCTACCGCGCGATCTGCAACGGCGCCTCGGGCTACCTGCTCAAGACCTCCGAGCCCGACGAGATCATCGACGGCATCCGCGAGGTCATCAACGGCGCCGGCGCCCTCAGCGGCGAGGTCGCCAACATGATCCTGCAGGGATTCTCCAAGCACGGCCCGATCGAGGAAACCGAGCCGCTCACCCAGCGCGAGGAGGAAGTCCTCGCCGCCCTCGTCAAGGGACTCATCAAGAAGGAGATCGCCGACGTCCTCGACATCTCCCAGCACACGGTCGACATGCACCTGCGCAGCGTCTACCGCAAGCTCCACGTCCGCACCCAGACCGAGGCCGTCTCCAAGGCCCTGCGCCAGGGGCTGGTGTAGTTGAGAGGTAGCCGGTAGCGGGTAGCAAGGGGTCGTGAAGACGCTTCCCGTCAGCCTCCCAACTGCAACCCACTCCCCGTCGCGCCGCTTCGGAACCCGCGCGCCGCAGCCCGACTCGCCAGCCCACTAGCTCACTAGCTCACTGGCTCACTGGCGCCGCAGGCGCCGCAAGCGCCCCACCAACTCCACAGCGTCGGATCCAGCGCCTTCCGGGCCTCCGCCGCCAGCGACTCCCCCCGCTCCGCGGAATCGAGCACCGCAAACACGGTCGATCCCGATCCGCTCATCAGCGCCCCCTCGACCCCCGGCTGGCGACGCAGCCACTCCTTCACCTCGGCGAGGAACAGGTGCTTCTGGAACACCGGCCGCTCGAGGTCGTTGACCAGGGTCGCCCAGCCGAACTCCTGCGGCCGGTAGTCCACCCCCGGCAACTCGCGCGCATCGAGACAGTGGCGGTAGGCATCGGGGGTCGACACCCCGAAGCTGGGCTTGAGCAAGAGCACCGGCCGCGATGGCGGCGCGTCGGCGCCATCGACCGCCTCGAGGATTTCCCCGCGTCCCCTCACCCGCATCACCGGGTCGCCGAGAAAGAAGGGCACGTCCGAGCCGAGCCCGGCCGCCAGTTCGAGCAACTCCTCGCGCGAGAGGGCATCGTCGTGGAAGTGCTGCATCGCCAGCAGCATCGCCGCCGCGTCGCTGCTGCCACCACCCAGGCCGGCGCCGTGGGGGATGCGTTTCTCGAGCCCGATCGACAAGCGGACGCTTCCATCGGCCACTCCGGCCTCCTCCCGGTAGCGATCGCGCGCCCTCACGACCAGGTTGGTGGCATCTACCGGAACGCCCTCCGCGTCGCAGCGGAACTCGTCCTCGCCGGCCGCCTCCACCGTCAGCCGATCCGCCAGTCGGGGCAGCCGCACCATCAGCGACTCGAGCTCGTGAAAGCCGTCGTCGCGCCGGCCGAGGATGCGCAGCGACAGGTTCAGCTTGGCTGGGGCATCGATCGTCATGTCCGCATCAACAAGGCCAGCATCCGCCCCGTCCTCCCCTGCTCCATCCGGTAGCTGTACCAGCGCTCCGGGTCGGCCGCGGTGTCGATCCCGCAGTCGTGGAAGGCGCCGATCCCCGCCGCCGTCGCCTGCAGCCGCAGCTGGGCGGCGAAGTCGACCTCGTAGTGCGGCGGCCGGATGCACGGCCCGAGCACGCCGACCAGGTCGGCCGGATCGGTGCCGAAGGCCTCGCGCATCCGCTCGACCGTCGCCCGCAGGATCCCCAGCTCGGTGCCCTTGCGACCCGAGTGGACCAGCCCGATCGCGCCGCCCGCGCGATCGACCAGCCAGACCGGGCCGCAATCGGCGACGTAGATCCCGAGCAGCGCCCCGCGCCGGTCGGTGACCAGCGCGTCCTCCTGCGGCAGCACCAGCGGCTCGCCCTGCGGGATCACCGCCACGCCGGCGCCGTGCACCTGCTCGGCCCGCCACCACTCGTCGCGACCGAAGGCCTCGACGGCATGGCGACGGTGCTCCGGCTCCAGCCGGACCAGCACCTCGTCGCGCTCGCCGTCGACGTCGATCCCCGGGAGCCGGCCGATGAAGCCGGCGCGGATGCCGCCGACCTCGCGCAGCGGCGCGAGGAACCCGTCGTCGAACCGGCCGGACCGGCCGAACCCGGCATCATGGAAAAGGGCCTCCGCCACGGCGTTTACCGTAGCGAAGGCCCTGAAGTTGGCCAAGGGGGGAATCTGGCGTCAGGCAATCGAGCGGCTTTTCAGGGCGCGCTTGGTGTGCTCAACGGTTTCCGCTTGGTCTTCATCCATGCCGGCAAGGATGTCGGCAAGGTCCGAAGCGATTTCCTTCCGCATTTTCGAGACCAGTTCGATCCCCTTCTGGGTGATGCGAACCATGATCTTGCGGCGGTCTTCGGCGGCATGCACGCGCTCGACGTAGCCCAGTTTTTCCAGCCGATCGACGAGTCCAGTCGCCGCAGCGGTCGAGTGACCCATCTTTTTCGCGATATCCGACATCGTCAGATATTCCTCGCTCGAAAGGTAGGCCAGCAGGAAGAATTGGGGGAACGACACGTTGCCCTTGTTGAGCTCCGCAGACAAATTCAGGATACAACTGCGTTGTGTGAATAGGACGAAGTCAGCGAGGCGGTCGGCATCAGCGTGCAGCGAGGCACCGGAGGTGCCCGTTGTACTCAATTTCATGGCTGGTTGTAGTGTTCATGTTTCGGGACATGTAAGGTAGCACAGCCTTTGCGGGGAAAAACCTAACAAGGTAGCCGAAAGGTAAGCAAGAGCTAAATTGAAAATTTCCTGCGATTTTTCGGCGTTTCTTTAAAATCCTTGTCCTTCCAAGGGCTCCAGCGCCTCCGCACCCTCTCCGTCTTGCGAAAATTCCTGCTCTTCGGGCGGGGGTTCGGGCATCGGGCGGGCGTAAACCCGGTCGCCGGACTCGACCTGGCCGGACAGGATGTCGGCCGCGGCGTAGCGCCCCATCCGCTCCCCGGTGATCTTGAGCGAGGCCCGCCGTTCCTGCTCGCCGACGCTGCTCAACAGGAGTCCCTCGCCCAGGCGCCACTCGCCGAAGCCCTCGACCAGGACGAAGCCTTGGTCGCGCGGGACGCTGGCGATGGTCCCGACCAGCCGCGGCGCGGTTCGCGACTCCTCTTCCGGCTCCTTTTCTTCAGCGCCCCCGAACCCGCCACAGCCACTGAGCAGGCCGGCCAGACACAGCCCCAGACAACGGCTCACGGTCACGCGGGCACCCGGGACGGGGGTCGGGAACAGGCGGTGAAGTCGGGGCATCGGGGTGAAGGCTACCCGGCCAAGCGGCGGGGCGGAAACTTTTCGCCGAGGATTTTTGCCGCCCGGCCATTGACCTTGCCCGGTCCCTGTGGTTCAAACCCGGCCGACCTGCACCGAGGACCGGTGGCTGAGTGGTCGAAAGCGCTCCCCTGCTAAGGGAGTATACTCCAAAAGGGTATCGAGGGTTCGAATCCCTCCCGGTCCGCCATATTTAGAGATCTTAACCTTTCAGTTCTCTTTCGGATCTCGAATCGCCCGGAACCCCGGGGCATTTCGGCGAATCTCCACTCTCTCAGTTTTCGTTCGCGCCCAGGATTTGGCACTTCGTGGCAGAATCGACTCCGAGTCTCTCAAACTCGATGAGGTCGCAGTTCGCTTTCGCGGCCGATCTGAGGCCGAGCGCGGCTCGTCTGGACCATCAAGCCACCTCTACCTTGCACTCGGTGAACCCGAGCATGCGACATGCGCGGCGCAATGCGGAGTGTTTCCGTTCCGGCCGTGACTCCCCTTCAGCTCGCCCCACCCAGATTCCTCCCCAGGGGGGATCGTAGATTTCCCGTCACTCCGCATTACCACGTAGCCACAAGTCGTATCTGGTCGGTCGGGCCTGCCGCCAGCCTGCGGTGACTTCGTGCTCGTTCAGGGCCTCCCTGTGGGTGCAAGCCATGCCGGCTATGTGGGCGCGGCGGTTCCCGGTTGTATCGATGGACGCAACGTAATCCTCGCATTCAGAGCAGGTTCTTGTTATTCAGGTTCATCTCAGCGAGTAGTCGATGGATACCTGTTTTCGCGTTGCACGATTTGCACACAACAGACTTCAGCTTCGATCGGTGAGGATCAGTGACCGAGAGAACCGACCCTGGTGGGAGACGGAGTTGCTCGCGCGCGACTTGGATCAATCGAGTCTTGATGGGGAATCATCCGAGGACCATAGACGCTGGTTTAAGTTCGGCGTGTCTTATCAAGTTCGAGGGCTTCTGGCTTTGGAGGAGTGGGTTCAGCCTGATTCTCCGACGGAGCACAGAAAGTACATCGTAGTCTTTGATAGCAGTACGGGAGAGGAGCGGATTTCACCAGTTGTTGAGGGCATGTCCAACGTTGAGGATCTAGCCGCCGCAAGTGATCAGTTGAGGGATGGGCCAATTCAAGGCGATGCCGAACCTGCCGAGTCTTGAGTGACTAATGACGGGAAGGATGCTACCAAGTGCCTCAGCGACGACGTCGAGGCATGCAGATTATTGTGCAGTTCTCAGGCACTCCCGAATCCTACCTTCGTGAGCGCGTCGAGGAGCGCCTGTGCGGACCAGACGCGTGCCCGAACTGTGGTGTGCGGGTGCGGCTAAAGCACCACGGGTATTATGAGCGATATGTATCGTCCGATCTGGCGAGCGAAGTCCTTAGAATCCGCGTAAAGCGGCTACGGTGCCCTCGATGCGGCCTGACCACGTGGTAAAGGTGTCAGTCAAGGTTTTTGCTTTCTTCGCAAGCTGCCGGGCGGACCGTATCACCGTCCTCCGCGTTCGGATCGCCCGCCCCATCACCCGGTCGCGCCAGTCCCCCTTGGCCAAGCCCGACAACTCCCCCGCCGACAACTTCACCCCTTCGAATCGGCTTCCAGGATTCACTTTGCCGTCCCCTCGCCGTTCTCCCACGTCTGGACGCCGGCAAGTTCCATGCGATGATTCGGCCCTTTACATTCCCCGCCCGTTTTCGGTTTCTTGCCACGATGAGAATGGTTCTGCCCTTCCTCGGACTTGCCGCCCTGGCAACGACTTCCGATGCCGCCCTCTTCGTCGACGACTTCGACAGCGGTCCCTCGTCGAGCTGGGGCAACGAGGTCGGCAACTGGTCGGCCTCGGGCGGAGTCTATTCCGCCGCGGCACCGGACAACTTCCCCAACGCCCACTCGACCATCCCGCTCGACGTCGATGACTTCAGCCTGAGCCTGACCATCAACAACGTGAGCGACGGCGGCGTGTGGCTGCGCAGCGCCCCCGCCGGCGGCACCTCGATCGGCCGGACCGGCATCCTGCTGGTGACCCTCTCCAGCCAGTTCTACTTCCACGACGTGGTGTCCGGCGACTCCTACGGCTCGAGCCTCAACGGCGCCGCCTTCACCGGCGGGGCGACGACCGAGGTGGAGATCGAGGTCAGCGGCGACCAGTACTCGGTCTACGTCAACGGCTCGCCGACGCCCCTGACCAGTCTGACCAGCGCGAATCACGCGTCGGGTCGCGTGGCGCTCTACAGCAACTCCGCCCCGCAGTCCTTCGACAACGTCGTCCTCATCCCCGAGCCCTCGACCGCGCTGATGGCCCTCGGCTCGCTCGGGTTCGTGCTGCGCCGCCGGCGGACCTGCTGAGGCGCGTCGACGGCGAAGAGCGATCGGACCCGTCGTTCAGGGGGGGAGGGCTGACCGGCCCCACCCCATCGCCGCCACGCTCCCCCGCTCGCGGTGTTGGAGCGACTTTGCTCTCGCCTCGATCCGCCAGCGCTGATATCTTCCAGCTAACTGCGGCTGGCACTCATCCTGCTCGCCACCACCCCGAGTGAGCCGGCCCGGAATGTCCGGCCAACGAAGCACCAGACAGGAGCCCCGCCATGTTCGCCCACATCGCATCCCGCGACCTGCCCGATCTCGAGGCGTGGCAAGATGCGGCGCGCGAGCCATTCGGTTCGGAGGAATTGATGGCCAATCCGGTCGTGGTTCTCGCCTTGGCGCTGCTTTTCCTTTGCGCGGTGATCGCCCTGCTGACCGTCCCCTTCGTGTGGCTTGAGCGGAAAAAGAAGAAGGAACTCGCAAGGGCGCGGCAGCGCCAGCGCCGCCGGCCACGCCGGAAGCCCTTCATGAAGCCCAGTGGCATCCCGAGCCTGATGTCGACCGGCAAGCTCTGCCCGAGTTGCGGGGCAGGCAAGCGACGGTCGCAGCCGTGGTGCCTTGACTGTTCCAAGGAGTTGGCCACCCGCGCCATGAAGACGGAAGAGCTGGCCAGCCGCAAGATGGCGGCAGGCCGGGGCCAAGCCCCAGCGGTCCGCCTGACCGCCCAATATCGAGACGATTCGGCGGCAGGGAGCTGGTAGCCGGGGAAGCCAAAGCAGCTTGCGGGAGAATCCAGCCGCAGGAGCGAAATGGCCTCCTGCGCGGCAGCCATCGCGATCAAAGCCAGCAACCAGAAGACCGGCCATCTCAGCGTCCCACCCCTGACATTGCGAGCCCGCTCGATCCATTGCGGACCGCCGGCATCTGATCCGTCCGGGGCGATCGTCGCGGCCGCCTGCCAGACAAGCGATGCCCTCCGCCGGACCGAGGATCACCGCGGATGTCTCGTCACGCGACCGCACTCGGGCAGTTTCCTGGAAGTTTTTTGGTCGCAAATACTTGGATCCCGGGCGACTCGGGCGATTCTTTTTGATTGTGACCTGACATCTAAGTAATCTTTACCGCTTAGCTGTCCCGTCGCCATGAAGCCGTCCCACTTCTGGGGAGGTGTCGCCATCCTTGCGTTCACCCTCTCCGTTTCGCTGCATCTCGCTCCCTCGAGCCCGTCCAACCCGCCACCTGCCGAACCTGCGTCCGCCGTGCCGGGCCGGGACGCCGCCGGATCGGCTGCGGCGGCTCATCGCTGCGATGCCGGCTGCACCCACGGCGCGGCCGGGCCGAAGTTGGTGAAGCGGATCGAGCCCCCTCCCACCATCGAATGGACCCGCGCCGAACCCGGCCGGCAGGTTGCGCTCGGCTTCACCCTCGGCGATCAGGATCGCGGCCGACTGCGGTCGCGCGAGGAGCTTCCCGACGGCCAGGTGGCGACCCACATCGAGCTTCCCTCGGGCCACGGCCTCCACATCATGAGCCGGGGTGAGGAATGGGAGGGCCGGGCGATTTCCCGCGACGGCAGCCCGGGCTGGAAGCTGCGTGGCGGCGCCTCGGAGATCGTCATCGAGGAAGTCGAACACGAGGCGCTGATCTGCTCGATGGTCGGCGAGCACGGCATCGAGCACGCCGGCCTGCCGGTGCCCGCCGAAGCTGGCGAAGGCGAACTCGGCGAACCCCAGCAGGCCGTCGTGGCCCCCACCCTCAACAGCCGCCTCGGCGCCA
>JAUIJB010000034.1 GCA_030430455.1 Verrucomicrobiia bacterium
ACCCTCAACCTGGAGGCGGCCGGCCTGTCGGCGGACGAGCGGGGCCGGCTCAAGGTCAACGGCAACTACCAGACGGAGGCCGCGCACATCTACGCCGCCGGCGACGTCATCGGCTACCCGGCGCTGGCGGCGACCTCGAGCGAGCAGGGCCGCCTGGCGGCCTGCCACATGTTCGGCCACGAGGCGCAGCCGATGGGCGAGCACTTCCCGATCGGGATCTACGCGATCCCCGAGATCTCGATGGTGGGCAAGACCGAGGAGGAACTCACCGCCGAGCGGGTGCCCTACGAGACCGGCATCGCGAGGTTCCGGGAGATCGCGCGGGGTCAGATCCTCGGCGACGACTCGGGGATGTTCAAGATGATCTTCAACCGCGAGAACGGCAAGCTGCTCGGGGTCCACTGCATCGGCTCCGGGGCGACCGAGCTGATCCACATCGGCCAGGCGGTCATCGGCCTCGGTGGCGGCCTCGACTACTTCCTCAACACCGTGTTCAACTACCCGACCCTGGCCGAGTGCTACAAGGTGGCGGCCTACAACGCGGCCAACAAGATCCAGTACGTCAAGCGGATCAAGGCGCGCCGCGACTCGGTGGCGACCGAGGCGGTGCCGGCGGAGTGAGCGTCGCGGCGGGCGGGCCTCAATCACCCGCCGGCTTGGGCGCGCTCAGGTCGACGCAGGCGATCTGGTGCTGGCTGCGCATCACGAGGTGGCCGTCGGCGAAGGCGAGCGGTGCCCACAGTTCCCGTCCGGGTTCCTTGGAGAAGACCTTGCCGGCGGCGAGCTCCCTGTAGGTCGGGCCCGGCTCGAGCAGGCGCAGGGTGCCGTCGTCGCCGTCCTGGCTGACGATGGTGCCACCGAGGTTGATGATGCTCCCGCCGCCGAGGCCCGGCTGGCTCCCCGTGCTCCACAGTACCTCGCCGTCGAGCTTCATGCAGATCAGGCCGGACGGCGGCGCGTCCGCGGCGGGTGCGGGGGATTCCTGGCCGCGATCGCGGTTGCGGCGGCGCCCGCGGCGGTCGTTGCCCGCGCTGAGGTAGGCCTGGTCGCCGACCTTGAGCACCGGGTGAATGGTCGCGCCGGTCGCCAGGTTGTGGGACTTGGTGACCTCGATCGCGCCATCCTTCTCGGCGAAGTCGAGGACCTGGGTCCCCTGGCCGTAGCCGCCGGTGAAGAAGACGCGGTCCTTGCCGACCACGCAGATGTTGGGGATCGCGTTGTGGCGCCCGCGGCTGAGCTTCTCGGTGTACTGGAAGAGCTGCGTGCCGTCCTTGGGATCGAAGCCGGTGAGCATCAGGGTGCCGTTCCTCGACCCGGGCATCACGAGCATCTCGCGGCCGAGGAGTTTGGCGAGAATCGGGGACGAGTGGCTCTCGCCGACGGGCTTCGACCTCCACGCGACCTTGCCGGTTTCCGGGTCGAGCGCGGCGAGGCCGACCTCTTCGCTGGTCGGCGCGACGATGCAGAAATCGCCGGCGAGGACCGGGTGGATCGAGTAGCCGAAGCGCGGCGGCTGGACCTTGAAGTCCTTGGCGACGTCGACGATCCAGCGGGTCTCGTGGGTCTCGCGGTCGATGCAGTAGACGTGACCGAATCCGCTCGAGCAGTAGATGGCGTCCGCGGTCACCGTCGGCACGCTGCGCGAACCGGGGTGGTTGATCCGGCCCGGGACCTCGTTTTCCCAGCGCCACAACTCCTTGCCGTCGGCGAGGTCGAGGCACAGCAGGACGTCCTTTTCCTGGTCGACCCGGTCCATCGCGAAGACCTTGCCATCGACGATGGCCGAGCCGCCGTAGCCCTCGCTGACATCGACCGACCAGACGACCTTGGGGCCGTGGGCGGGGAAGCTGCGGGCGACTTCGGCCCCGGGGATCGAGTTGTCGCCGTGGGGGCCGCGGAAACGGGGCCAGTCGGCGGGAAGCGGGAGCGTCAGGAAGACGGAGCAGGCGAGGAAGAGGGGCGCGGGAGCTTTCATCAAGCCATGGGAAACTCCGCCGGCGGGGGAAAGTTGCGCGGAATCCGCTGACGGCGGCCGGCGCCCCGGCCACCGGGGGCGCCCCCCCTATTTTTGGCAGGATGGGAGCAGTTGCATGGCCGGTCGCAGCCGCTAGATTGCCGCGGCGACACGCCTGCCCATTGCCCGCGATGGATGCCCGCCACGGGCATGCCGGGCCGGGCACCTCCCGGGCAGCCGGATCGCCGCTCGTCCCATGAAATCCGCATCTTCCAGCCGCCCCGTCCTGCTCGCCGCCTCGCTGGCCACCGCGGCCCAGGGCCAGTGGACCCTTGTCGACGACTTTGACGATTACGACACCAGCACCGTCACCACCATCGGCGCCAACGGGGCGGGTGACGCCACCGGCGGGGCCTGGGACGGGGTCTTCGACGGCACCGGGAATGCCATGGTCCTCGACGACCCCGATGGCGAGGGGGCGGGGGACCAGATGCTCGAGGTGTGGGGGATTCCCGGCCAGGGCGCCGGCGGCTGGCGGGGGGCGGTCACCGACCTTTCGAGCCACGCTTCCGGCGACCTCACCATCGGTCACAACACGAGCGCGACGGTCTTCTTCCGCTTTCGTGCCGCGTCGGGCGGCGGGAACTTCGACTGCATGTTCGGCCTGACCGATTCCCCCGCCGACCTCGACACCAACAACGCCTGGCAGGACTTCGCCGTGATGCCCTTCCTCGCCGGCGGCGGGGGCGGCGAGGCGGACTTCCGCGCCGATCCGGGCGGGACCGCCATCGCCGACGTGCCCGGCGACACCTGGCACAACGTCTGGCTTGTGATCGACAACGCTGCGAAGTCCTTCGACATCCACACCTCGACCGGGTCGGCCGGCGGGATCCTCCGGGTCAGTGGCGCCAGCTACCGCAATGGGCTGGGCTCCGGCGACCTCGCTGCGTTCGGCATTGCCGAGCGGGAGTCGGGCCACGTCCAGATCGACGACATCTATCTCGACCTCTCCGGGCAGAACCTCACCCACCCGGTCCCGGTGATCGACACCGACGAGGACGGCCTGCCCGACTGGTGGGAGGAGGAGAACGAGCTGGATCCGGGCGATGCGACCGGTGACAACGGCGCGACGGGCGACCCCGACGACGACACCATCGACAACCTCGCCGAGTTCCAGGCCGGGTCCGACCCGCAGGTGGCGGCATCGGTCCCCGGCGACACCGACGGCGACGGGCTGCAGGACGACTGGGAATGGCTGTGGTTCGGCGGCGACGACCAGGACGGCGGCGGCGATCCCGACGGCGATGGCGAGGACAACCTCGCCGAGCAGGCCGCGGGTTCCGACCCGACCAGCAGCTTCTCGACCCCGGACGACACCGACGGCGACAGCCTGGCGGACGACTGGGAGCAGCTGCACTTCGGCAACCTCGATGCCGGTGCCTACGAGGATCCCGACGCCGACGGTTTCACCAACCAGGCCGAATCGATCGCGGCAACGGTGCCGGATGACGGCGGCTCGCGCCCGGCGTGGAAGTCGCCCGCGGTGGGATGGACGAGGGATTCCGTCATCGCCACCGACGCCTACATGTTGGACACCGGCGCGCCGTACGGCCGGGTGGTCAACGGCGTGGCGCACCAGGGCACGACCCTGCTCACCTTCGGCGCCTACCAGTACGGGGCCTGGTATGACTACGACGAGCTCGCGGACCGCTCCTTCGTGGTGCTTGCGCGGCGGTCGGTCGATGGCGCGGGTGTCGGGGCATGGGAGATCTTCCCGACCGGTTCGGAGTTCATCCGCGGCTTCGAGAATGACAACCACAACGCGATCACCCTCGGCATCTGCCCGGCGGACGGGACCCTGCACCTTTCCTGGGACCACCATGGCCACGACCTGCGCTACCGTCGCTCGGTCCTCGGCCTGTGCACCGACAACACCGCGGCCTGGGGCAGCGGGATGCTCCACCCCGAGCAGAGCCACCTCGACCCCTCGCTGCAGACGGTCGGCGGCGTCACCTACCCGCACTTCGTCACCAGCCCGGCGGGCGGCCTGGTGCTGACCTGGCGGACCGGCACCTCGGGTGACGGCGACCAGCTGCTCAGCACCTACCTGCCCGGCACCGAGGACCCGGCCGACGGGGTTTGGACCCCGGGCAGGGTCTTCATCGGCCGCGGCGGGAGCTACGGCGGGTCGAACGAGCGCTGCCCCTACATCAATGGCCTCGACTTCGATCCGGACGGCACCATCCACGTGACCTGGACCTGGCGCGAGACGCCGAGCTCCTCGAACCACGACATCTGCTACGCCTGGTCGGAGGACGGCGGGGCCACCTGGCGGAACCGGGCGGGTGCGGTCATCGCCGACACCGGCCCGGGCGGGCGGATCGACCTCGACTCGCCGGGCATCGTCTTCAAGCCGCTGGACGAGCAGCAGCTCCTGATCAACCAGCAGAGTCAGTGCGTGGACAGGGAGGGACGGGTGCACGCGATGATGATGCACCGCCGCGGGGACGACCCGGTGGGTACGGCGGCGAGCTACTCGCAGCGCGGCACGGCCTACCACCACTATTACCTCGAGCCGGGCGGTCGCTGGCAGGAGCGGCGCATCCCGCCGGACGTCCTGCCACCCGGGTCACGACCGTGCATCGGACACGATGCGGACGGCAACCTCTACGCGGTCTACCTGTCCTACGACGAGCCCTTCGACATCGTGCCCGGGCGCGGCGTCGGGGCCCTGGCGGTCGCGAGTGCCTCGGCCGCCTCGCACTACAGCGACTGGCGCCTGGTCAGCGCGCTGGAGGTCGCCAACGAGTTCGGAGGCGAGCCGCTGATCGACCCGGACCGGCTGGTGGAAGACGGAGTACTGAGCGTCTACATCCAGGAGAACCGTCCCGACGACAACGGCGACACAACGGCGCCGCTCCACGTGCACGAGTTCATCGTCGGCGTGGCGGAGCCGGTGGCGGCGGGCAGCATCACGCTCTCCCGGTCGGGCGACGACGCGGTGGTCTCGGTCTTCGGCGAGGCGGGCTCGAACCACGGGCTCGAGACGAACACGGACCTGTCGGGCGACTGGACCCCGGTCGGCCCGATGGTACCCGGGCAGGGCGTGTTGCTCTCGTTCCCCCACGTCGACGGGCTGCTGGACGACTGGCGCTTCTACCGCGTCACTTCGGAGTCTCCCTGAGGATTGCGCCGCATTCCCGCCGCGGTCGTTGACCTCGGCGCCGACTGCCTCTAGGCCGGTGGTCATTCCTCCGGCCATGACCCGTTCCCCGATCCACACCGTCCTGTTCGACCTCGATGGCACCCTCGTCGATCACTTCGAGACGATCTACCGTTGCTACACCCATGCCCTCGAGGGTCTCGGCCTCGAGCCGAAGAGCTACGAGCACGTCAAGTCGATCGTCGGCGGCGGCATCCGGGTGACCTTCAGCCGGCTGGTTCCGGAGGAGCATGTCGACCGCGGAGTCGAGCTGTGGTCGCAGCGCTTCGAGCAGATCTGGGACGAGGGGATCGTCGTGCTCCCGGGCGTCGAGGCCCTGCTCGACCGCCTCCGGAACGAGGGTGTCGACGCCGGCATGCTGACCAACAAGGAGGGGGTCGTGGCGCGCCGGATCAACACCAAGCTCGGCTGGGACGACCGCCTCGCGGTGGTGTATGGACGGCTCGACACCGAGTGGACCAAGCCGGCACCCGAGCTGACCCGCGAGGTCCTCGGCAAGCTCGGGGCGGAGGCCGCGACGAGCATCATGATCGGCGACTCGCCCTTCGACGTCGAGACGGCGGTCAATGCCGGCATGCGCGCCTACGCGGTGGCCACCGGATCCCACGACGAGGCGGCGTTGCGCGAAACCGCGGCCAACGGGGTGTATCCGGACATGCCCGCGCTGGCCCGCGACCTGTGGGGCTGGGAGCTCGGGGCGGAAACGGAAGTGGCGGCGAAGGCCTGATGCCGGGTCAAGGAAACGACCGGACCTTTCGAGGTTCAGAGTCGGGGAACCTCAGATGGACTCAGATGGACGCGGATTCTGGGGTTCACCTGCGACAATCGGCGCAAATCTGCAGCCATCCCACCCGACCGAAAGAGTCAGCTTGTTTCACTGATACCGTACGAGCCCCGGCGCCGGGATCTGCAGGTTCCGGACCGGAGCGGCGGCTGGCTCCGCCTGCTTTCGATCGGTGGTTCCGAAGCCGGGCTTGTTTTTGGACCAGGATGGATCAGATGGATTGGATCAGGTGATAGTCATCAGGCGATGCCTGCAATCATCCTATCCATCCCATCCATCCTGGTCCCAAGCTTCATCGCGGTCCCGACCCACTGGGCCAGGACCGCGCGAAAGGGCATCCAGGTCG
This sequence comes from Verrucomicrobiia bacterium, assembly GCA_030430455.1. GTDB lineage: Bacteria > Verrucomicrobiota > Verrucomicrobiia > Verrucomicrobiales > Akkermansiaceae > Haloferula. Next base: position 6,308 of record JAUIJB010000034.1, read on the forward strand.
CTCCGCCGCAGCGGAGGAGCTCAGCGGTCGACGCGGGCCGAGCCGCCGCCGACCAGCTTGGCGACCTCGGCCAGGTTGGCCATGGTGGTGTCGCCCGGTGTGGTCATCGCCAGCGCGCCGTGGGCGGCGCCGTACTCGACCGCCTGCTTGGCGTCGCCGAACTCCATGAAGCCGTAGACGAGGCCGCTGGCGAAGGAGTCGCCGCCGCCGACGCGGTCGAAGATCTCGAGCTTCGGCCGGTGGGTCGCCTCGTGGAACTCGCCGTCGTGCCAGCACACCGCGCCCCAGTCGTTGACCGTGGCGGTGTGGACGTCGCGGAGGGTGGTGGCGACCACCTTGAAGTTCGGGAAGTCGGCCACGGCCCGCTTGATCATGTCCTTGAAGTGGTCGACCTCGAGGCCGGTGACCTCCTCGCTGACCCCCTCGACCTCGAAGCCGAGGCTGGCGGTGAAGTCCTCCTCGTTGCCGATCATGACGTCGACGTACTTGGCGATCTCGCGGTTGACCTCCTGGGCCTTGGCCTGGCCGCCGATGCTCTTCCACAGGCTCGGACGGTAGTTGAGGTCGTAGGAGACGATGGTGCCGTGCTCCTTGGCGGCCTTGCAGGCCTCGATGGTGAGCTCGGCGGTGGTCTCGGAAAGCGCGGCGAAGATCCCGCCGGTGTGGAACCAGCGGCTGCCCTGCTTGCCGAAGACCTCGTTCCAGTCGATGTCGCCGGGCTTCATCTGCATCGCCGCGGTCAGCCCGCGGTCGGGCGTGCCCTTGGCGCCGCGGACGCCGAAGCCCCGCTCGGTGAAGTTCAGGCCGTTGCGGACGTTGCGGCCGAGGCCGTCGAAGTCGGCCCAGCGGATGAAGCGGGTGTCGACCCCGCCCTGCAGGATGAAGTCCTCGAGCAGGCGGCCGATGTCGTTGTCGGCGAAGGCGGTGACCACGGCGGCACGCTTGCCGAAGCAGCGCCGCAGGCCGCGGGCGACGTTGTACTCGCCGCCACCCTCCCACACGTCGAAGTGGCGGGTGGTGCGGACCCGGCCGTCACCGGGGTCGAGGCGGAGCATGATTTCGCCCATCGAGATGATGTCGAAGGCGACGGATTCTTCAGGTCGGAGTTCGAGTGCCATGTCAGTGTCTGGGGAAGGGTGGGTTGCGGGTGGTGGTCGGTGCCGGCGCGGGAACGAAGCGGGAACCAAGCGGGAACCAAGCGTGAACGAATCGGGAACGAAGCGGCGGCGACGGGGAAGGGGGGTTACTTGTTGGCCTGGATGTAGTCGGAGTCGCCGCGCAGGAAGTTGATCAGGTTGCGGGTCGCGCGGTCGGCCTGGCGGCCGACACTCTCGTGGGTGCGCGAGGCGATGTGCGAGGTGACCAGGCAGTTGGGCGCACTGAGCAGCGGGTGGTCGGGGGCGGGGGGCTCGACGTCGAGCACGTCGGCGCCGTAGCCACCGACCTTGCCGCTCTTGAGGGCCGCGCAAATGTCGTCGACCTCGACGACCTCGCCGCGGGCGCAGTTGAGGACGACCACACCGTCCTTCATCTCGGCGATCTTGGCGCTGTTGATCATGCCACGGGTGCTGTCGTCGAGGAAGCAGTGCAGCGAGACCACGTCGGCGTTGAACAGGACCTCGTCCATGTCCGCACAGCGTCCGACCTTGTGCTTGTAGGCGAAGGCGCCGTCGAAGTACGGGTCGTAGGCGATCACCTCCATGCCGAAGGCTCGGGCGCGGGTGGCGACCTCCTTGCCGATCCGGCCGAGGCCGATGATGCCGATGGTCTTGCCCATGATCTCGTTGCCGACCGGCTTCTTCCAGCCGGCCTGCCAGGCGCCGTTGCGGACGTCCATGCCGTTGAAGAAGATCTTCTTGGTCAGCGCGAGCAGCAGGCCGATGGTGTGCTCGGCGACCGTGGTGTGGTTGACGCCGGGGGTGAACAGCACGGGCAGGCCCCTGGAGGTCGCATGCGGGACGTCGATCTTGTCGAGGCCGATGCCGTACTTGCTGATCACCTTCAGCCGCGGAAGCGACTTGTCGATGACCGCCTGGGTGATCGCGTCGTCGCCGCAGAGGAAGCCGTCGAACTCGCCGGCGAGCTCGAGCATCTTCTCCTCGGGCAGCGGGCCGCGCTCGCGGACGATCTCGAATCCGGCGCTCTCGAGGAGCTCGTGGTGGGGTCCCGGGGTGTCCTGGTAGGACGTTGTCGTGAGGAGGATGCGCTCGGCCATGTCGGGTTCGATTCCATCACTTGCACCCGGTCTGACAAGGCGTAAGCCCGTCCTTGCCCCCATTGGGGTAGGTGACCCGGAGGACTTGGAAATCGGGCAGCGAAGGACTCCCAGAATGCAGTCGCAACGGGTCCTTCCTCTGCCGGCCGGATCTGCTCCAATCTGGCCCTGCCATGAAAGCCCAGCTCCTCGTCCCGCTCTGCCTCGCCGTGCCGCTCGCTGCGGCGGAGACCTCGCTCGTGCTGCGCGCCGACCAGCCCGGCGCCACCGTCCGGCCGGAGGTCTACGGCCACTTCGCCGAGCACCTCGGGCGCTGCATCTACGGCGGCATCTGGGTCGGCGAGGACTCGGAGATCCCCAACACCCGCGGGATCCGCAAGGACACCGTCGAGGCGCTGCGGCAGCTCGACATCCCGGTGCTGCGCTGGCCGGGCGGCTGCTTCGCCGACGAGTACCACTGGAAGGACGGGATCGGCCCGCGCAGCGAGCGGCCGGCGATGATCAACACCCACTGGGGCGGGGTGGTGGAGAACAACCACTTCGGCACCCACGAGTTCATGGACCTGGTCGGCCAGCTCGGCTGCGAGGCCTACATCTGCGGCAACGTCGGCAGCGGGACGCCGCAGGAGATGATGGAGTGGGTCGAGTACCTGACCTCGGCGGCGGAGTCGCCGATGGCGAACCTGCGGCGCGAGAACGGCCGCGACGAGCCCTGGGTGGTGAAGTATTTCGGCGTCGGCAACGAGAGCTGGGGCTGCGGCGGCAACATGCGTCCCGAGTACTACGCAGACCTCTACCGGCGCTTCAACACCTTCGTGAAGAACTACGACCGCGACCACCCGGTCGGGCGCTTCGCCTGCGGCGCCAACGGCAGGGACTTCAACTGGACCGAGGTGATGATGGAGCGGGTCGGCCCGCGGCGCATGGACGGCCTGTCGCTCCACTGGTACACGCTGCCGACCGGCGACTGGGGCCGCAAGGGGTCGTCGACCGACTTCGGCGAGGACGAGTGGTGGTCGACCCTGGCCCGCACGCTCGAGATGGAGGAGATCATCGGCACCCACAGCGCGATCATGGACAAGCACGACCCGGACAAGCGGGTCGGCCTGATCGTCGACGAGTGGGGCACCTGGTACGACCCGCTTCCCGGGACCAACCCGGGCTTCCTCGAGCAGCAGAACTCGCTGCGCGACGCGATCGTGGCCGGCCTGAACTTCCACATCTTCCACGCCCACGCCGAGCGGGTGACGATGGCCAACATCGCCCAGACGGTGAACGTGCTGCAGGCGATGATCCTGACCGACGGCCCGCAGATGGTGCGGACGCCGACCTACTGGGTGTTTGAGATGTTCAAGGGGCACCAGGGCGGGCAGGTGATCCCGCTCGAGCTCGAGACCGGGTCCCATGCGCTGGGCGACCGGGAGATCCCCCAGGTGAGCGCCTCGGCCACCCGCGACCCGGAGTCGGGCGCGATCCTGCTTTCGCTGGTCAACACCAGCCCGACGGAGGGCTCCGAGGTCGCCTGCGGGGTTGCCGGGCTGGCGGCGAAGGAGCTGAGCGGCCGCCTGTTGACCGCCGGCGAGATCACCGCGATCAACACCTTCGACGCACCGGAGACGGTGAAGCCGGTGGCCTTCGAGGGTGCCCGGCTCGACGGCGCCAACCTGAGCATCGACCTGCCGGCGCGCTCGGTGGTGACCCTGGAGATCCGCTGAGACCTTGGAGTGCGGCGGCTTGACGCCGCTTTCGTGTCGTTCTGGTTCTGGGACCGTGGGTCGGGTGGCGGCTGGTGGGGTGAGTTCGCAGCTTCCCACGGGGACACGGCGGTGTGGCTCAGCACGCCCGAGCGATCCTCATGGCGATCCGGCGCCCTCTCGTGGCGGAGGCTTCCCCGAACGACTCGGAAAAGCGGCGTCGAGCCGCCGCACTCCAAGGCCTGCGGCGACGCCTGACGGAGTTCTCTCCTACGACTCCATCCCGAAGGCCTTGCGCAGTCCCCGAAGGGCCTCCTCGGGCATCGGCACCAGCGGGCCGACGGCCTGGCTGAGCAGCAGGGCCTCGGCGGCGGCCTCGAGCGCCTCGAGGCGGTCGAAGGCGTCGAGCAGGTCCCGGCCGACCACCAGCGCGCCCTCGTTCTGGATCAGCACCACCGGGCAGCTCTTCAGGTCGACCCGGGATGCCAGCGCGTCGGCCTGGGTCACCTGGCAGGTGAAGGGGAGCTTGGGGGCGTCGAGCAGGACGAGGTAGCTCTCGGGGATGGTCCGCGTCGACAGCTCGGCGTCGGTCATGGCGAAGGCGCTGGCGTGTTCCGGCTGGGCCAGGATCACGGCACCGACGTCGGGATGCTGCTCGTAGATCCGCGCGTGGAGCAGGGTCGCGCGCGACGGCGCGGTGCCCTCCTCGCAGTCGGTCCCCTCGGCGCGGACGATCTTTTCCGGGCCGAGCTCGAGGCGGTCGCGCTGGTGCGGGGTGACGAGGAAACTCCGGTCGTCGACCCGGGTCGAGAAGGCCCCGGCGGTGCTGATCAGCAGCCGCTGCTCGTAGGAGCGGTGGACGAAGTCGCACAGGCTGGCGCGGAGTTCCTTCTCGCGGTTGCTCGGCGGGCGCCGCGGCAGCGAGCCGAAGTCCGGCCGCGGGTGGTCGGCGAGGACCGCGTCGGAAAGGGTCGTCAGCTCGCCGAGGCGGTGGGCGTTGACGAGGGTGCGGGCGACGAACTCGAGCGTCTCGAAGCGCTGGAAGGCGTCCTGCAGGTCGCGTCCGCCGACGACCACGCCGTGGTTCTCGAGCATCACGCAGTCGGCCCCCTCGGCGAAGGCCTCCGCGATGTTTTCGCCGAGTTCCTCGCTGCCGGGGCAGGCGTAGGGGGCGTAGGCGATGCGGCGGCAGAACTCGTGGGCGTGGCGCTGGACGCGGAGTTCCGGGAGCAGGCGGCAGATGCTGAAGGCGACCAGCGCACCCGGGTGGGCGTGCACGACCGCCCGGATGTCGGGGCGGCGCTGGTAGATCCCGCGATGGAAGGGGAACTCGGAGGAGGGCGGGTAGGGGCCCTCGAAGCTGCCGTCGGGCTCGACCCGGACGACGTCCGAGGGCCGCAGCTTGCCCTTGTCGAGGCGCGAGGGGGTGATCCAGATTGCGCCGTCGGGGTCGAGGATCGAGAGGTTGCCACCGGAGGTGGTGGTCATCCGGTAGCGGTAGATCCGCCCCATCGTGCGGACGAGCTCGTCGCGCGGGTGCAGCCAGTCGGCGTCCATGGCCGGAGAATGAAGGCGGCGCAAGCGATGTCAATCGGCGGCCGACCCGGGCGCGACCAGGCGGATCGCGGTGGGCCCGTCGCGGTCGCAGGTCAGCCAGCCGTCCTCGAACTTCAGCTCGGTGACCTGGATCGAGCTGCGGCGCTGCTCGGTGCCGTCCTTGCCGGGGTCCGGCCCGCGGCGGCCCGGATGGGTGAAGTAGAACAGGTAGGCGCGGTCGCCGTTGACCACCACGTCCGGGTGGCCGCCCTTGACCTGGTCGTCCTCGCCCTTGCCGGGCTCCTTGACGAGGTGCTGCTCCTGGCGTTGCCAGGTGAGGGCGTCGTCCGAGCGGTAGATGCGGATGCCGTCCCAGATGTCGACCGCCATCCACCAGTGGCCCTTCCAGCGGAAGACCTTGGGGCCCTCGCCACCGCGCTCGCTGGTGCCGGGGGCCTTGCCGCGGTCGGTCCATTTGCCGAGGTCGGGGCTGTCGGCGAAGTAGATCGACTTCTTGTCGCGCTCGTTGTTGTACCACATCCGCCAGCCGCCGTCGTCGAGCCGGACCACGCAGGCGTCGATCACCTTGTCGGAGGCGAGGTCGGTCCTGCGGGCGTTCTTCCAGTGGCGCAGGTCGTCGCTGGTGAGGTGGACGATCGAGCGCGGGTGGCTCCAGTCGCGGAAGACGCCCGGAACCACGGTGAGGAACATGTGGTGGGTGCCGTCGGGCGCGGTCATCACCTCCGGCGCCCAATGGGTCGGTTCGGCGCCGCCGAGTTCCTCCGGGAGCTCGACCTCGGCCTCGCCGACGTGCTTCCAGGTGACGCCGCCGTCGGCCGACTCGGCGATCCCGATGCGGGTGCCGTGGACCCAGGTGACCCCGCGCAGTCCGGCGACGTTGGCGCGGCGGTTGGTGTAGAACATCCACCAGCGCTCGACATGGGGGTTCCACAGCACCACCGGGTCGGCGGCGCCGTCGTGGACCGGGTCGCGGTAGAGCGGCTTGGGCGCGACCCCGGCTCCCTCCGCGCCGGCTGCGGGTTCGGCGCCGCTTTCCTCGGCGGCGGCGGCCAGGGCGGTGGCCAGCAGCGCGGCCAGCAGGCGGGCGATCGGGGACGTCACGGGCAACGCATTCATGGCGCCATGCTGGAACCACGGCGCGGCGCGCTGCGAGGGAGAAGCGCGGCATGGCCCGGCGAAAGAAAGGGTTGGCCGCCCGGGCGGGTCATCCTGTCTAATCTCCCCATGCCCGCGCGCCTGACTCCCGCCCTTGCCGCCGCCCTCCTCGCCGCCTTCGTCCCCACCGCGCCCGCGGCCGCCGCCGAGGCGGTCGAGATCGCCCCCGACGGTGCCTGGACCTGGTTCAACGACGAGCGCGCGATCTTCCACGAGGGCCGCCTCTTCGCCGGCTACGTGTTGCGCGACGGGCGCTACGGGGTGACCCGCTTCGACCCGGACAGCGGCGAGGCCAGCCACATGGTCATCAGCACGGACGAATCGCGCCAGCGCGACGACCACAACAACCCGTCGATCACCGTGCTGCCGGACGGTCGCCTGATGCTGCTCTACGCCAGGCACCACGCCGACGGGCGCCTCTTCCAGCGGGTCTCGAAGGTGAAGTCGCCGGCGACGGACGCCGACTGGGGCGCGGAGGTGGTGCACGCGGTCCCGGAGAAGAACACCTACAACAACACCTACCTGCTGGCGGACGAGGACGACCGGATCTACAACTTCCACCGCTGCCTCAACTTCAACCCGACGATCACCCTGTCGAACGACCTGGGCGCCAGTTGGGAGAAGCCGATTCCCTTCATCAAGGTCGGGAGCGGAGGGGTTCGGCCCTACCCGCGATACTGCTCGGACGGCAGGGGGCGGATCGACCTGATCTACACCGACGGCCACCCGCGCCAGATCGACAACTCGGTCTACCACATGTACTACGAGGGCGGCGCCTTCCACCGCACCGGCGGCGGGCGGATCGCGGGCTTCGACGACCTGCCGCTCGACCACGAGGGCGGACAGCGTGGCGACGTCGTCTATCCCTATTCGAACGAGGCCTGGTCGGGCCTGGACGGTCCCGACGACTGGATCCCGCGGGGCCGCGGGTGGACCTGGGACGTCCACTACGGCACGGACGGCCATCCGGTGTGCGTGTTCCAAGTCCAGGTCGACGAGGTGACCGGCAAGGGCTGGAACCACGACCGGATCTACTACTACTACGCCCGCTGGGACGGGGGGAAGTGGCAGCGTCGCTTCATCGCCCAGGCCGGCCGCGGGATCTACGACCGCGAGGACGACTACGGCGGCGGCATGTGCCTCGATCCCGCGGACCCGGACGTCGTTTACCTTTCCTCGAATGCCGCAAAGCCCTTCGTGCTGGACGACATCAAGGACGTTCCGCTCGCTCCCGGCGAGCGCTACGAAATCTACCGTGGCGTGACGAACGACGGCGGGAAGACCTTCACCTGGAAGGAGCTGACCGCGGACTCCACGGCCGACAACCTGCGGCCGATCGTCCCCGTCGGGCACGGCCGCAGCGGGGCGCTGGTCTGGTTCGAGGGGAACTACCGCAGCTACACCGACTTCGATTGCCGGGTGATGGGGCTCTTCGGCGACAAGGACTGAGGACCTCAGCCCGAGACCTTGCGGCGGATCCGCTCGCCCATGCCGGATAGCAGCAGGTCCGCCACCCGCAGGCGGACAGTGGGATCGTGGTGGTCGACCGGGTGGCCCCGGCGGCGGCTCTCTTCGCGGCACTCGGTGACGAAGAGTCGGGCGACATGCGGCAGCTCCGCCCGGATGATGTGGGATTCCGGATTCATGGCGTAAGGGTTGGAACCAGCATCCCAATCCTGCCATTATTCAGCGATTCTGTAAATTACATAAATCGAAAGTATTACCCCGGAATCCCCACCCGGGCGGCCGGCGGGGTCACCCGGACAGGGGGGTCGGCGGATCCAGCGGAGCCGTGCATGGTGGTGAGACCATGATCCGAGCCCTTCTGTTTTCGCTTCTTTTCACCCTGCCCTCCCCGGGCGAGGACGACCGTCCGATCGTCGAGGATCGCGGTCGGGAGGACCGCGCCCGCCGCGACATACCGACGCTGTGGATCGCCGGCGACTCGACCGTCAAGAGCCACGGCGAGATGCGTGGCTGGGGCCAGGAGATCGCTGCCTGGTTCGACCCCGAAGAGATCAACGTGGTCAACCGGGCGATCGGCGGGCGCTCGTCGCGGACCTTCTACAACGAGGGCCGCTGGGACGAGATCCTCCGCGAGATCCGGGAGGGCGACTTCGTCATCATCCAGTTCGGCCACAACGACGTCGGCCCGCTGGGCGAGCGCGGCAAGTTCCGCGGTTCGGTGAAGGGGACCGGCGACGAGACCGAGCAGGTCGAGAAGCCGGATGGCAGCGTCGAGACCGTCCACAGCTTCGGCTGGTACCTGCGCCACTTCGGCCGCACCGCCAGCGACAAGGGGGCCACGGTGATCTTCTGCTCGCCGGTGCCGCACAAGCAGTTCGACCGCAATGGCGACTTCATCCCGGACTGGGACGAGTGGCGCGACTGGGTCGAGGAGTGCGCCAAGGACGTCGGCGCCCACTACATCGACCTCGCCGGGGAAGTCGGCAAGAAGTACGATCGCCTCGGTCCCGAGAAGGTCGAGGAGCTCTTCGCCGACAAGCGGACCCACACCTCGGTCGAGGGAGCCAAGCTCAACGCCGAGATCCTCGCCGGCGAGCTCAAGCGCCTGGAGGGCAAGCCGCTGGGCGATTACTTCGCGGCCCGCAAGCCCCGCTGATCCGGCCAAACGGGTTGAAATGAGCCGACGGGGGTCGGAGTAGAGTCGAGGTGAACCGGATCCTCCAGAAACCCGTCGCCCTGCTGCTCCTCGGTGCGGCTTCTGCCGCGGCGGCCGATCTTCCCGCCTTTCCCCGCGCCGAGGGATTCGGCGCGATGGCGCGCGGCGGCCGTGGCGGCGACGTCTACGTGGTCACCAACCTCGAGTCCTCCGGCGAGGGCTCGTTCTACCACGGCGTCACCACGATTCCCGAGGGCGGGCGCACCGTCGTCTTCGCCGTCGGCGGCGAGATCCACCTCGCCGGGGGGATCAAGACGCGGGTCACCGGCGACCGCCTGACCATCGCCGGCCAGACCGCGCCGGGCGACGGCATCCTGCTGCGCGACGGGACCATCCGCTTCTCCGGCAGCGACCTGGTCGTGCAGCACCTGCGGGTGCGCCAGGGCCGGGGCGGCTCGGGCGGCGACTGCATCAACCTCGACTCGACCTGCAAGGACGCGATCTTCGACCACGTCTCGATCTCCTTCGGGCGCGACGAGAACATGTCCTCGTTCAAGCGTCCGCCGGACCGCGTGACGCTGCAGTGGTCGCTCAACGCCTGGGGGCTCGAGACCCACAGCTGCGGCGGCCTGTGGGACCAGAACCACGCGACCTGCCACCACACGCTGTGGGCGCACAACCACACGCGCAACCCGAAGGCGCGGCCGAGCGGGCTGCTCGAGTGGACCAACAACGTCACCTTCGACTGGGACATCGGCTTCATCATGGGCGACTCCGCGACCCCGGCGAGTTGGAAGGCGAACGTGATCGGCAACTACTTCATCTGCCCGCCGGGGAACATCCGCAGGACGCCGCTGGAGAAGGCCCGCCGCGACCGCAACGGCAGGCCGAACTTCGCGATCCACGTCTCGGACAACCTTCACGACCTCGACGGCGACCGCCGGCTCGACGGCGAGGACCGCGGCTGGGACATCGTCCGCGGCGAGCCGTGGGACGAGGACCGCAACGCCGAGGGCCACTACATCCGCCACGACGAGCCGCTTCCCGGGTCGGAGCGGCTGGTGATCGAGTCGCCGCGGCTCGCCTACAAGAAGATCGTCTCGAACGCCGGGGCGCTGCGCCTCGATGCCGGCTTCGACGGCGGCCTGCGCGACGAGGTCGACGAGCGCCTGATGGAGAACCTGGTCGGTCTGAAGGCGAACCACATCCGGCGCGAGAGCGACCTGGAGGGGGTCCCCAACAAGGGCTTCGGGACCTTCCGCGAGGTCGAGGGGCCGGCGGATGGCGACCGCGACGGGATGCCGGACGCCTATGAATCGGCACTCGGCTGGAACCCGGAAGAGGCCGACCACAACGAGCTGCTCGACGAGGCCGGCTTCCTGCCGCCGACGCTGCCGAGCGGCTCGACCCGGCTGGACGAGTACCTCTATTTCAAGAGCGTGCCGCACGCGATGATCGAGGCGCGGCGCGGGGTCGTGCTCGAGGTCGACCTCTCGCGCTACACCACGGGCTTCACCCGCTCGGCCGAGTTCACCGTCTCCGGCGTCAAGGGCGGCGAGGTGAAGCAGGCCGGCGACGGCGGCAGGGAGGTCCGCTTCACGCCGGACCGCTACGGCCGCGGCGGATTCCTGTTCACGGTGACCGATGCCGACGGTGACCGCTGGACCCAGCAGTTCGCGGTGTGCGTCCACGCGGCAGCCGCGGACCGTTGAACATTCCGGCGTGCGTTGCGGGAGGTCGCCGCGCTAGGCTTGCGGGCATGATTCGCAAGGCATTCGTCATGTCGGTCCACGAGGGCTCGGAGGAGGAGTACGAGAGGCGCCACCGGCCGATCTGGAGGGAGCTCGAGGAGGTCCTGAAGGAGCACGGCGTGCACAACTACTCGATCTTCCTGCACCCGGAGACGCGCCAGTTGTTCGGCTACGTCGAGATCGAGGACGAGGAGCGCTGGGCGGCGATCGCGGAGACCGAAGTCTGCCGGAAATGGTGGAAGCACATGGCCGACGTGATGCCGGCGAACCCGGACGACAGCCCGGTGTCGACGGAGCTGCGCGAGGTGTTTCACCTCGACTAGGGGAAGAGGCTCCGGGGAGCCTCGTCCTGCCGGACCGCGCGACCCCGGTCGCGCGCGATCGAGCGCTACCCGGGTGCGACTGGGGTCGCGCGGTCCGCGGCCGGCGCCCAGGAGGCGAGACTTGCTTGAGAGATTCGGGATGCCCCCGGGTGTATGACTTGCTGGCATGAAGCGAATCGTCCTGTCCTTGCTGGCAATCCTCGCCTTGTCCGGCGGCTGCGGCGCGGCGGATGAGGCCCCGGACCGTCCCAACGTCCTGTTCATCATCTCGGATGACCTGCGCAACGAGCTCGGATGCTACGGCAGCGGGCTCGCCCGCACGCCGAACCTCGACCAGCTGGCGGGCGAGGGGGTCCGCTTCGACCGGGCCTACTGCCAGTTCCCGCTGTGCAACCCGTCGCGCAGCTCGATGCTGACCGGCCGCTACCCCGGCACGACCGGGGTCATCGGCAACCGGACCTGGTATGGCGGGAAGCATCCGGAGTTCGTCAGCCTGCCGCGGTATTTCCGCGAGGCCGGCTACACGACGATCCGCGCCGGCAAGATCTTCCACGGCGGCATCGACGAGCCCGCGGCATGGAGCGTCGGCGGTGAGGACCGTTGGTTCGGCGAGGGCGCGGCGGAGGCGCCGCCGCCGCGCCGCCAGGCCGAGACCCGCGACGGCCGGCCGCTGACCAAGGCGGAGCGCTCGGACCGCTGGATCGTGCTTGAGGGCGATGCCGAGCGCAGCGGCGACCATCGCGTCGCCGACCGCGCGATCCGCCAGCTGAGGGAGCACCGCGACGGGCGCTTCTTCCTCGCCTGCGGCTTCAGCAAGCCGCACAGCCCGCTGGCGGCGCCGCAGCGCTTCTTCGACATGTGGCAGGTGGAAGACATCCCGCTGCCGCCCGACTTCGCCGCCAGGCCGACCGTGCCCGAGGGCTTTCCGGCGGGGTCGATCCGGCCGAAGAACGCGGACCTCTTCATCGGTCGCGAGGCGAGCGAGACGGAGGCCCGCGAGATGATCCGGGCCTACCTCGCGTCCTCGGCGTGGATGGACTGGAACGTCGGGCGGGTGCTGGCGGAGCTGGACCGGCTCGGCCTGCGCGACAACACCGTCATCGTGTTCTGGGGCGACCATGGCTACCAGCTGGGCGAGAAGGGCAAGTGGTCGAAGGCCGGGTCGCTGTGGGAGCAGGGGATCCGCGTGCCCCTGTTCATCGTGGATCCCCGCGCCAGGGGGAATGGCGAGGCCTGCCCGCGGGTGGTCGAGTCGATCGACCTCTACCCGACCCTGGTCGAGCTCTGCGGCCTGCCGCCGGCACGCGGGGTCGAGGGTCGCAGCCTCAAGCCGCTGCTGGAGGACCCCGACCGGGAGTGGGATCATCCGGCCTTCAGCGTGTGGAGCGAGGACGGCAAGCACATCACCGGGGTCTCGGTGCGCACGCAGCGCTGGCACTTCGCCGAGTTCTTCGGCCGCGGCCCGGGCAGGATGCTCACCGAGCCCGCCACCGACCCGCACGAGCTCACCAACCTGGCCGGCCGTCCCGAGCATGCCGAACGCGTGGCTCGCTTCTCGAGGATGGCACGCGAGCACGCGGAAGGCTGGCTGCCGGAGTGATCTGAGCTCCGGGAAACAAGCTGGCTCGAAAGGTTCGGACGAAGGAAACCGCAGATGAACGCAGATGATGGGATTCATCTGTGAAGCGGAGCGAGGCGGAGATGGCGCCCCGGGCCGAATCGGGTCTCAAAAGCCCCGGAGGGGCTTCCGACCTCCGACCTCCGCCATCCACCATCCACCATCTGACATCTGACCTCCGCCATCCGACCTCCGCCGGGGCCATTGCCGCATGGTCATGGTGCTGGCCGCTTCAGCGAGTCCGGACGGGGCGGCCGCGGCTGGCCTCAGGCCTCGGCGGCCTGCTGCCGGATCTCCTCGAAGGCCTTGCCGACGGTGTCGATTTCCCAGCGGCCCTCGATGCTGATGGTGCCGTCGTAGCCCTCTTCCCTGAGCACGCGGAAGAAGGGTCGAAAGTCCTGGCCATGGGTGCCCGGGGCCGCGCGGCCCTCCTTCTCGGCGATCTCGAGGTGGACGACGACATCCATCGCCTGGCGCAGGTCCGCTGGCGTGTCGCCCATGCAGGCCATGTGGTAGAAGTCGGCCAGCATGCGCACGTTCGGGTGGTCGGTGGCGCGGACGATCGCCGCGGCCTCGCCGATCCGGTTGATGTAGTTGCACTCGTCGGCGCGCAGCTGCTCGAGCACCACGGTCACGCCGTGCTCCTTCGCCAGCGGCCCCATCCGCTTGAGCAGCGCGACGAACTGCTCGTCGGCCTGCTCCTTCGGGAATCCGTCGCGAAGCTCCCGCGAGCCGCTGCTGCCGAAGACGATGAAGCGGCCCCTGGCCTGCTTGAGCCGGCGGAAGCAGGTCTCCGCCCACTCGAGCACCTGGTCATGGGTGGCGTCCTTGCCGACGCAGCGCAGGTGCGGCGGGCGGATGAAGCTGTTGCAGGCGAGCACGGGCAGGGGCGACTCGGCGAGCTTGGCGAGGTTCTTCCCGAAGGCCTCGTCCGGCTGGTCGGGGACCAGGAAGCGGCCGGTGCTCTCGGTGAGGAACTCGGCCCCCGCGGCCTTGAGCGCGGCGGCTTTCTCCAGGCCGGAGGCGATGCCCACCGCGCTGAAGCGGAGGGGTTTGCGTTCCATGGTCATGCCGTGGGCGGAGCCCGCCAGGGTGGCGAGCGCCCCGGCGTGGAGGAAATGGCGTCGGTTCATGGCGGTGGTCCCCGGCTGGATCTCAGAGGTGGAAGACCTTGCCGCCGGCGAGGACCTCCTGGTTCTCCTCGTCGAAGGTCACCCGCTGGCCGGTGCGGGCCGCGGCGTTGGCCATGATGGTGGCGATCGAGTGCGAGTAGCCGGCCTCGACCGGGGCGTGGGTCTCCTTGCGCGAGCGCAGGCACTCGAGCCAGTTGCGCATGTGGGCCAGGGTCATCGGGTCGGTTCCCGTGTTGGCCGCGGTGGCGGCGCCCTCGCCCTTCAGCTCGTGGCGGTCGAGCAGGTTCGGCTCCATGCCCATGGCGGAGGCGTGGCGCCGACTGAGCCCGCCGCGGCCGGAGACCTGGCGGGTGTCGAGGTTGAGCTCGCCACCATTGGAGTAGTAGATCTCCTTGATGCCGCCCGCCGCGTTGGTGAAACGCGACGAATAGATCACCTGGAAGCCCTTGGAAGGATCGTCGAGCGGGCCGTAGTCGAACACCGCGGTCATGGTGTCAAAGTTGCTGCGGCCGTCCTTCCACAGGTAGATCCCGCCGTTGGCGCTGACGCTGCGCGGGTGCGGCAGGCCGGTGAACCAGTGGACGGTGTCGATCTGGTGGCACATCCACTGGCCGGGGATGCCCGAGGAGTAGGGCCAGAACAGGCGGTACTCGAGGAACTTGCGCGGGTCCCAGGCGGCCTTCGGCCGGTTCATCTGGTAGCGCTCCCAGTCGGTGTCGCCCTCCTTGATCGAGGCGGTCAGGTCCGGCCGGCGCCAGCGTCCCGGCTGGTTGACGTTCCAGGTCATCTCGACGCAGACGATGTCGCCGAAGTCGCCCGACTTCAGGTAGTCGTTGGCGGCGTGGTAGGCGCCGCCGGAGCGCCGCTGCGAGCCGATCTGGATGATCCGGTCGGAGCCCTTGGCGACCTTCAGCGCGTGGCGGGCGTCGGCCATGGTCTCGGCGAAGGGCTTCTCGCAGTAGACGTCGCAGCCGGCCTCGACGCCCTCGGCGAGGTGCAGCGCATGCTGGAAGTCGGCGGTCGAGACGATGACCGCGTCGGGCTTGGCCTTCTCGTAAAGCTCCTCGTTGTTGCGGTAGGTCGGCAGCGCGGCGCCGAGCTCCTTCTCGGACCAGGCCGCGGACTCGTCGCGGCGGCGGTTCCAGATGTCGGAGACCCCGACGAGCTCGACGTTGTGGTCCTTGGCGAGCGCCTTGACCGAGGGCCCGAGGGTGTTGCGGAAGCGGTCGGAGAAGCCGACCACGCCGATGCGGATCCGCTCGTTGGCGCCGGGCACCCGGCCGGCGGCGCGGGCGCTGGTGGCGAGGCCCGCGGCGGCGAGGGTCGATTGGTGGAGGAAGTCGCGACGTTTCATGGATGGCTTGCTGGACGTGTTGGGAGTTGTTGGGACTTGTTGGAATTGGGGAAGGCTTCAGGGCTGCAGCGGGCGGACCTTGATGCTGCGGAAGTGGACCTCGTTGCCGTGGTCCTGGAGCAGGATGCGGCCCTCGTCGGCGAGGCCGAAGTTCTCCAGCTCGGCGTACTTGCTGCGCTCGACCATGGCCTTGAAGGCGGGGGAGCCGCGCTCGTAGTCGACCACCTTGACGCCGTTGAGCCAGTGCTCGACGTGGTCCGACGGCGGGACGACGAGGCGGGCGTGCTGCCACTCGCCGACGACCGGGACGATCCCGCGGCCCCGGGTGTCCTTGCGCGACGGGATCAGGTCGTAGAGCGAGCCGAGCGTGCGGTTGCCGGCGGCGCCGAGCTTGGCGTCCGGGTGGCGCTCGTCGTCGAGGATCTGGAACTCGAGCCCGTAGGCCGAGCCACCGCCGGGGTCGACCTCCTCGGTGACGACGTACTTGATGCCGCTGTTGGCGCCGGGGGTGAGCTGGAACTCGACTTGGAACTCGAAGTCGGCGTAGGCGTCCGCGGTGACGATGTCGCCGCCGTGCTCGGCCTCGCCCCCGCCGGACTCGGCGACGATCAGTTCGCCGTCCTCGATCCGCCAGCCGAACTCCGGGAAGGCCTCCTGGTGCGCGCCGCGCCAGCCGTCGGTCGTTTTGCCGTCCCAGGCCAGCCTCCAGCCCTGGGCCTCCTCGGCCGGGGAGAGGTGGTTCGGGATCAGGTTGCGCACGAACAGCCCGTCGTGCGGCGCGGGCGTGAGCTCGTCGGTCTGGATGCGGATGTTGCGCCAGTGGATCTTGCGGCCGGCCTCCGACTCCCGGCCGATCGAGTGGACCTGAAGGGCGATCAGTCCCTCCTTCGTCCGGTCGTCGACGACGTGGGCCACCGGAATGCCGTTGACCCAGGTGCGCAGCGAGTTGCCGATGGCCTCGATGCGAACGAGGTTCCAGCGGCCCTGCTGGTAGACCGACCGGGCCCGTGGATTGAGCGTGAGCGGGTAGAGCCAGCCACGACGGGCCTCGTCGTAGATGCCACCGGTCCAGGCCCGCTCGGAGGGGTCGATCTCGCACTGGTAGCCGTGGACCCGGCCGTTGTCGATGGCCGGGTCGCTGATGCTGCGGAACTGGATCCCGCTGTTGCTCGGGCCGCCGCTCTGCATCACCTCGAGCTCGAGGATGAAGTCGCCGAAGGCGTCCTCGTGGGCGAGGAAACTGTTCGGGGTTCCGGTGGCGGTGGTGCCGACGATGGCACCGTCGACGACCGTGTAGGGCGCCGAGCCGTTGACGACCTTCCAGCCATCGAGGTCGCTGCCGTTGAACAACGGGCGCCACTCGCCGGCGTGGGCGGTGGCGACGAGACCGGCGAGCGCGAGGGGCCCGACCCGCAAGGGCCGGATTCCTGATTGAAATAGGGGCATCATGGATTGGTTTTCTGGAAGTCGAGCGACGGATTCGAACATGGAAGCCCGGTGACCATCAACCATGCGTTGTGGGGATGACGTCGATTGGTGGACCCGGCTACGCCCGCTTACGAACGGCGGGTCCGCGCCTTTTCAGTCGTCTCAGCGACGGGTGCCCTCAAATGGGTTCGGGCGGGCGGACCATCGTGGGTTCGGGCGGGCGGACCATCGTGGGTTCGGGGGTGGACCGTCGCGTGTTGTCGGGCTGGGGTCTCGACAGCTGCGCGCGGATGGCCGAACCAAGGGGCCGACCAACGTCATCCATGAGCGCGATCAACGACTTTCTCCTCAGCAACGACCTGCGAATTGCCCACAACCCCTGCGTCAGCCCCGACTTCTGCCTCGACTGGGACGGCCTGGCCGCCGACCTGAAGGCCGCCAAGGGCATCACCGAGTACCCCGCGAGCTCGGTGCCGACCGCCGACGGCGAGTGGACGGTCGCGGAGAACGAGCGGGGCGACCACGCCTGGATCCTGAAGCCGGCCGACGGCGGCAAGGGCGGCGATGCGCTCTCCGGTGACTCGGTCGGGCTCGACGACGGCCGCATCGCCTTCCCGGCGAGTTTCCAGCACCTGCTGGAGATGAAGAACGCGATCCAGGGTCACGACGCCGGGGCCACGGTCTTCCCGACCGCCACCGAGCAGCTCGGCAAGTCGACCATCGGGGTGGGCGCGCGCTTCACCACGCTCCACTGGCCGGGGGTCGACTGGGCGATGGCGCAGCTCGGCACCGGCCTGACCGCCAACCAGAACAGCATCCCGCGCGAGCTCGTCTACGACGTCGACGTGATGCTCGCCGACAAGCTGGCCAAGGTTCCCTTTCCCTTCATCGGCACCGACGTCCCCGAGGGCCACCAGGGGCAGAGCGTCGAGGGCATGAGCCACGGCTGCGTGATGGCCAAGCTCAAGACCGGCTTCCACAAGCGCCGGATCGCCTGGAGCTTCAATGCCGACCACCAGCCGATCGGCGGGTGGTACGACGAGCGCGAGGACCAGCTCGTGCAGGGCTGCCTGCTGGCTTCCTACATCACCTTCGACCTGTCGCCGGAGCTCTCGGTCACCGAGGTGCCCGCCGAGGCCGGGGAGCGGGCCGCCTACGTGGCGAAGGAGATCGACGCCGACCTGGTCGCCAGGGTGAAGGACCGCGTGGCCTCGACCGGCCTCGAGCTCAACGAGGCGGAGTTCAACGAGCTGCTGTGCCGCGTGTGGCCGTCGATGCGGAAGATGAAGGTCCGCGACGGCAAGTACCGTGCGATCCGCGAGAAGCACTTCACGACCGAGGTCGGCTGCGGCTACCTGCGCGAGTTGTCGATCGACGAGCTGCCGGGCCTGACCACGCCGGAGACCACCGCGATCATGCTGGCGATGTGCGAGGCGATGGAGATGCCGGTCGACTTCGTCGCCCCGGCCTTCGGCTTCCAGAAGAACATGCCCTATCCCGACAATGACGAGCTGCAGGCGATGATCGAGCGCCAGTGGCGGGTTTGCAAGGTGTTCGGGGTGAGCATCGGCTTCCACTCCGGCTCCGGCAAGTCGGCCGAGAACTACCGCATCATGGGCGAGGTCACCGGCAGCCAGCTCGAGATCAAGACCAGCGGGCGCTACACCTACGAGATGGGCAAGGCGCTGTTCGCCTCGCGGGACGCCGGCGACCAGAAGCTGTGGCGGGACTGGTATGACTTCACCCTCGAGCTCGCGGTTTCCGGCGCCTTCGCCGAGAGCGAGACCGAGCAGTCGATGGCGCGGACCTTCATCCGCGAGTCGCTGGCCACGGCCGGCGCGGACGAGCCCGCCGACCTGTTCGACTCGGCCGCGCGTTGCAAGGAGGTCCTGCAGGGGCTCGAGCCGGACCCCGAGTTCATGTTCTGGTTCGAGTACAACTTCCTCTTCGTCCTCGCCGCGGACGGCAGGACCGAGAAGTCGGCGCTCGGCGACCACTCGCCGGCCGGCTACCGCCAGCGCGAGCGATTTTATTCGATAAGTGACGAGGGCCGGCTTCGTTTTGCAGCCAATGTCGCCAGCTACATCATCTTCCTCTGCGAAACCACGGGGGTGGCCCCGGCGGAAAGCTGCGCTGCCGCGCGCAGCAAGCTCGAGGGCTACCGGGACTTCAGTGCCTTCCTTGCGGACATTGCCGGATAGGCTGAGGGGCCCCCTGCTTGGGCTGGTTCTCGGGCTTCTCCCGGCGGGTCTTTCGGCCGCGCCGATCGAGCCGAACGAGGACAAGGCCTTCCACGCGGGGAACATCGGCCGGGAACTGCGCTACGAGCCGCAGGGTCGGGACTTCGTGGCGGTCAAGGGCGACGGCTGGTTCAACCGCTCGCTCTACGGCGGCAGCTCGAAGTTCCGCGCCGATGCCGGCGACGTGCCGGAGTTCTCGCTCTACCTGCCCGGGCGCGGGGGAAACCTGCGCCTCGGGATCCGCACCGCCGCGGGCAGCAAGTGGCTGCACGAGGCCGACGAGGTGGTCGCGCGCTATCGTCCGGGGACCATGCGCTACGAGGTCCGCGATGCGCTGCTCGGCGACGGCGGGCTGAGTGTCGTGGCGCTGGTCGCGCGCGAGCAGGAGGCGCTGCTGGTCCGCGTCAAGGCGGACGGCGTGGACGCGCCGGAGCCGGAACTGCTGGTCGCCTTCGGCGGCGTCGACGGCTGGCGCGGGCGCCGCGGCGGCGACATCGGCTGCGAGTCGCAGCCGGTGGCCGAGTTGTTCCGGATGAACGCCGCGCGCTGCGCGGGGAACCGGGTGGCGCATCGCGACGACTCCTTCGCGGTCCACGGGCCGCCGGCCCTGGTGGCAGGGCGCCTGTCGGGGGAAGTCGAGCTTGGCGTCGCGGCGGCCGGGGACTGGGAGGATCCCGCTGCCTTGTTCAACCGCCCGGGCGACGGCGGGGAGACCCCCGTGGTGACCGGACGCTGCCGGCTTGGCGACGAACCCCGCTTCATCGCCATCCAACGCCTGGCGGGAGCGGAGGAGGCGCCCGCCGGCTTCCTCGCGTATCGCGAGGGCAAGGGCCCCGCGGGGCTGGCCGGGGGGGGCGAGCTGGCGGCCTGGTTCGAGCGCGAGGAGCAGGTCGTCGACGAAATCGCCCGCCGGCTGGTGGTCGAGACTCCCGATCCCTTCATCGATGCCGCGGTGGCCGCCCTGAACGTGGCGGAGGACGCGGTGTGGCACGACGGCATCGACGCCTACCTCCATGGCGGCGTCGCCTGGCGCCGGGCGCTGCTCGGCTGGCGCGTTTCCTACGCCGGCAATGTCATCGGTGACCACGGCAGGACCGCGAAGCACTTCGAGAAGTTCGCCCGCGAGCAGAACACCGACCCGATCCCGGACGAGATCCCCGAGCCGGAGGCGTCGGCCAACCTGTCCCGCAACGAGAACGCGCTGCACTCGAACGGCAACATGACGAGCAACCACTACGACATGAACCTGGTCGCCGTGGATGCCTTCTTCCGCCACCTGCGCTGGACCGGCGACCTCGAGTTCGCGCGGCGCATGTGGCCGGTGATCGAGCGGCACCTCGCCTGGGAGCAGCGCCTGTTCCGGCGCGAGTTCGACGGCCTGCCGGTCTACGAGGCCTATGCCAGCATCTGGGCGAGCGACGACCTCGGCTACAACGGCGGCGGGGTGACCCACTCGACGGCCTACAACCTGTTCCACCACCGCATGGCGGCGGAGGTCGCCGGGCTCCTCGGTGAGGACGCGACGGCCCACGCCGCCGAGGCCGGGCGGATCGCCCGCGGCATCCGCGAGCAGCTCTGGCTCGCCGACCGGGGCTGGTTCGCCGAGTCGCGCGACCTGCTCGGGCTCCGCCGGGCCCGGCCCGAGCCGGCGGCGTGGACCTTCTACCACACGCTCGACTCGGAGGTTCCCGACCCCTTCGAGGCCTGGCAGATGAGCCGCTTCGTCGACACCCGCCTGGTGCGGATCCCGATCGAGGGCGAGGGGATCCCGGCGGGATTCCACGTGATGCCGACGACCAGCTGGATGCCCTACTCGTGGTCGCTGAACAACGTCGTCTTCGGCGAGATGATGCACAGCGCGCTCGGCTACTGGCAGGCGAACCGGCCCGAGGGCGCCTTCCCGCTCTTCAAGGGGGCGGTGCTCGACTCCATGTATGCGGGCAAGTGTCCGGGCAATGTCGGCATGTGCACCTGGTTCGACGCCAACCGCCGCGAGTCGCAGCGCGACTTCAGCGACGGGGTCGGGGCGATGTCGCGGGCGGTGATGGAGGGGCTCTTCGGCGTGAAGCCCGACCTGCTCGCCGGCGAGGTGCTGCTGCGGCCCGGCTTTCCGGGTGAGTGGGAGCACGCCACGATGAAGCACCGCGACTTCGACCTCGCGTTCCGGCGCGAGGGGATGGAGGAGAGGTTCTCGTTCACCAGCCGCTTCGACCGCCCGGTCGGCCTGCGGCTCCAGCTCGCGGCGCGGGGCGACCGGGTCGCGGGAGTGGAGGTCAACGGCGAGCCGGCGGAGTGGCGGATGCTGGAGGACTCGGTCGGCCTGCCCCGGATCGAGCTGCTGGCGAAGGCCGCGGAGGCCCACGAGGTGGTGGTCCGCTGGAGCGGCGGAAAGCCGGCCGGTGGCGCCTCCGCCGGGCCGCTGGCCCGGGGTGAACGCCTGGCGGTCGAGCTCGGCGCGCCGGTCGTCGAGCTGGCCGACCCGCAGGGCGTTCTGGAGGGGGCGGCGGCCGACGGACGCTCGCTGGGCGGGTCGGTCGCGGGCCGTCCCGGACATCGCACCTTGTTCGCGAAGGTCCAGCAGGGCGAGTTGTCGTGGTGGGTCCCGGTCGCCGTCGAGGTGGATGGCGGGAAGGCCGCGCGGGAGGGGGTCGACTGGAATCAGCCGGTCGCCGGCGAACTCGAGGAGGTCGACCTGTCGGGTCGCTTCAATGCCGCGGTGCGCGACATCTTCCGCAACGAGTACCTCGAGCCGCGTTCGCCGTATTGTTCGCTGGCGGTTCCCAAGCAGGGAACCGGGACCTGGTGCCACCCGGACGCGGGCTTCGACGTCGATGACTCGGGCCTGCGACAGGCCGGTTCCGTCGCCCTGCCCAACGGGGTCCGCTTCACGACGCCGCGCGGTGCGCAGGCGGACAACGTCGTGTTCGT
The DNA here is from genome assembly GCA_030430455.1 of Verrucomicrobiia bacterium. Classification (GTDB taxonomy): domain Bacteria; phylum Verrucomicrobiota; class Verrucomicrobiia; order Verrucomicrobiales; family Akkermansiaceae; genus Haloferula. The sequence continues at coordinate 28,327 of JAUIJB010000034.1, forward strand.
GTCGCAGTGGAACAACTACCCGGTCGAGGCCGGGCTGCCGTTGTCGGGCCGGGCCGCGCACGCCTACCTGCTGATGGCGGGGTCGACCGACGCGATGAGGAGCCGGATCGACAACGGCGAGGTCGTGGTGAGCTACGCCGACGGGACGAGCGAGCGCCTCGCTCTGCGCAATCCGGAGACCTGGTGGCCGATCGACCAGGACTACTTCATCGATGACTTTGCCTTCGCCTTCGACGGGCCGCTGCCGCCGCGGGTCGACCTGGCGACGGGGAAGGTGCGGGTGCTCGAGCGGGAGTCATTCTTCGGCCAGGGCCGGACCATCCCCGGTGGCGCCGCCACGGTGCTCGACCTGCCGCTGGATCCGGAGAAGGAACTGGAGTCGCTCACCCTCCGCGCCTTGGCGAACGAGGTCGTGATCGGCCTGATGGGGGTGGTGCTGGAGAGGTAGCGAGGGGACCGCGTCGCGCGGGAAAGGCAGTTCGCGACGGTGATGCAGCCCTTCAGGCTGCGGATGGGTTGGGAGGCCCCGTTCCCAGGGCGCTGTCCGGAGGTCGGAGGTCGGGTGACCGGTGACCGGTGATGGGGGGCAGATGGCGGATGGCGGGTGACGGATGGCGGATGGCGGATGACGGGTGACGGGTGACGGGTGACGGATGGTGGAGGTCGGAAGCCCCGATAGGGGCGTTGGCATTCCGACGGAAGGCGGATGTTGCCATCTGCCATGTTGGGCTGGCCGAATGCCTTCAGTCACACCGTCGCCCGTGGCAGCGCCCCGGGGCGGGGCGCTTTTCCAGGCTGAAGGCCTGCCTCAACTGGTGATGGGAGCGCCTGAAAAGCGCCGCTCCGTGACATGGCGCCCGCAAGGCGCCACTCCCTACGGCAGCGGCTTGAGGCCCTCGGCGCGGATCTTCCAGGTGCCGTCCTTGGGGAAGCCGGGGAACTCGGTGTCGCAGCCGTCCCAGCCGGCGACCATCAGGGCGACGGCGGAGAGGAAGGATCCGTTGGCCGGCAGGTAGGCGGCGATCTCGCGCTTGCGGGCGCCGGGCGGCGGGTTCTTCGGCAGCTTCTCGTCGCTGCGCTGCGGGCAGTGGCCGCTCGGCAGGTAGATGTTGTTGGGTCCCTCGCGGAGGAGGATCTCCACCGCGGTCTCCGGCCGGCCGAGGCGGGTCGCGGTCATCGCGATCATCGGGTAGTCCCAGCCCCAGATCTTGGTCTCCCAGTCCCAGTGCTCGAGCACCGCGTCGAGCGTGCGCTCCATCGTCGGACGGTCGACCATCGGCCCACCCGGCAGGATCCCGAGCGGGGCGAGCATCGTCGGGTGGTCGTGGCGGCTGTCGATGTTGTCCCAGGTGTCGGGGTGGGAGCCGAGCGCGACGTACTTGCCGTCCTTCTCGGGCAGCGGCGAGAGGTGGGCGACGATGTGGTCCCACTTCTCCTCGCGCGGCATTCCGAGGCGCTCGCGCCAGTCCTGCGCCACCTCGAGCGCCCAGCGCCAGTAGGCCAGCTCGAACGACGGGTTCTGGCTCTCCGCGCGCTCGTAGATCTCCTGCGCGATCCACAGCGGGGGACCGAGGACGTAGGCGCCGCGCTCGTCGTCGAAGTGGAGCATCGACGCCAGGCAGGCGGCGGTGTCGAACACCAGCTCGCGGTACTTCCCGAGCGTCTCCTCGTCCGGCGAGTTGCGGTAGAGCAGCTCGCTGAGGTAGACGGCGTGGGGTTGGTTCCAGACGATCAGCGGGTTGCCGCCGGGGCTCTCGCGGGCGTCGGGGCCGATCATCTTGGCCCAGCGGGCGCCCTCGAGCCCGCGGCTCGCGGCCAGCTCGCGGGCCTGCGGCAGGTGCTCGCGGTACCAGTCGAGGTTCTTGGCGAGCAGCTCGTCGTGCCCCCACAGCGGGAAGTGGGCGCTGTGCCACCAGATCATCTCGGTGTGGTGTTTGCCGTACCAGGTGCTGCAGGTCAGCCCGCTCTCCTGCGGCGGCACGTCCCCGGCGCACTGCGCGGCCATGAGGTAGCGCGACAGGATGATGCGCTCCTCGACCTGCCGGGCGCGCGGGTCGCTGCTGCCGGAGAAGTCGACCGCCGCCCCCGACTCCCAGAACTTCTTCCACTGCGCCGCGCTGGCGGCGAGGGTCTCGCCGAGGCCGGGCAGCTCCGCAGGCAGCGCAGCCGGGGCGAAGCTCATGGTGAACTCGAGCGCCGTCCCCGCGCTGGCCAGGGTGAAGGCGTGGGCGCCGGACTCCGTCCAGCTGGCCTCGCCGGCCCAGTCGACGGCGACGTGGTACTCGAGCGCGTCGCGCCGGCGGGTCAGGTCGACCCGGGAATCCCCCGTCGCTTTCGCATCGGTCCGGTGGCTGTCCGGCTTCGACCAGTCGAGCGCCGGGGTGAGCTTGACGGCCTCGTCGTGGCCGCGGGGAAAGGCGACGCGCACGGCGAGGTCGCCGGACTCGAGCAGGTCGGACTCGATGCGGAACGCGAGCAGATCCTGCCCGGGGTGGCAGCTGGTGGTCACCTTGACCGGCGATCCATCGATCGAGAACCGGCTGTCGATCACGCCGCGCCAGAGGTCGAGGGTCTGCTCGGGCTTGCCGATGTCATCGGGCTCGAGCTCGGCGCCGTCCCTGCCGACGAAGCGCAGCTGCGCCAGCGGGTGGTTGCGCGGGTTGCGGCGCAGCCACTGGCCGGCCTCGCCGTCCTGGTCGGTCGGGTAGCGGACCACGCGGCCGTCGGCCCGCGTGTAGTCCTCGCCGGCGTCGTCGAGGGTGAATCCCTCGCTGTTCGGCTCCGAGTACCAGGCCCAGCGGCACAGCGTCTCGGTGGGGACGCCGTGGCGGTGGTACTCGTCGGCGAAGGTCTGCAGGCCGGTGACGTCGGCGCCGAAGCCGAAGTTGCCGTTGCCGACCGAGAGCGGGGCGTCGACGTCGACCTTGCGGATGACCGGGTTGTGGCGCCGGACCAGGGCCTCGCGGTCGATCGGCTCGGCCGCGGCGGCGGCCGCCAGGAGAAGGGTGAGGGAAAGGGTGGGTTTCATCCTAGTGTTCGGTGGGATCGGGTTTTGAAAAGGAACCGCAGATGGACGCCGATGGACGCCGATGCATGAGGATTGGGCTGGAACTTTGATCGGCCTGGGTGATCGCTGCGCATTCCATTCCGAGTCCCGACCGGCACCGCTCGTTCAGCTTCCATCTGCGTCGATCTGCGTTCATCCGCGGTTTCAGTCACATCGGTGGCGCGATGCTATCGCTGAGGCACGGTGTTGATGCTCTTGACCTTCTTGTCCGGGGTGATGGTCACGTTCTCCATCCGGATCGCCCCGGCATGCTCGACCACCTCGGTCTCGCTGATGCCGCTGAAGTGGGAGTCGCGGATCTCGATGTCGTCGACCACGGCCCCCTCGAAGCCGCGGATGAAGAACACCCGCGGGGCGGCCGAGCTGGTGATGTTCTCCATGCGCACGTTGCGGACCACCGGCTGGTGGTCGCCCTCGGCGCCCTCCTCGTAGAGCAGGTCGATGGTCAGCACGGCCTCGCCGACCTGGCCGATGGTGACATTGCGCATGAAGACGTTCTCGAGGATCCCGCCGCGCACGGCGTTGTTCTTGAAGCGCAGGGCGCGGTCGAGGTTCGGGCTGTCCATGCGGCAGTTCTCGACGAAGACGTTGCGGATGTGGCCGGAGCACTCCGAGCCGAGGACGACCCCGCCGTGGCCGTCCTTCATCAGGCAGTCGCGGACCACGATGTTCTCGGAGGCCACGCCGATGCGGCGGCCGTCGTTGTTGCGGCCCGACTTGATCGCGATGCAGTCGTCGCCGGTGTCGAACAGGCAGTCCTCGATGAGCACGTCGCGCGAGGACTCCGGGTTGCAGCCGTCGTTGTTGCTGCCGTGGGTGACCACCTTGACCCCGCGGACGGTGACGTTCTCACACAGCACCGGGTTGATGTTCCACATCGGCGAGCGGTTGAGCGTGACGCCCTCGATCAGGATGTTGCGGCAGCGGTAGGGCTGAATGAAGTTCGGCCGCAGGTAGTCGCCCTCGCCGAAGACGCGCTCCTCCACCGGGACGCCCTCGGCGGTCATCTTCACGAGGCGGTCGCGGGCGGGCACCTGGAGGCGCTTGGCGCCCTCTTCCTTGAGGTTCCATCCCCACCAGTTCTCGCGGGTGGCGCCGCCGTCGAGGATGCCCTCCCCGGTGATCGCGATGTCCTCCTCCTCGAAGGCGTAGATCAGCGGCGAGTAGTTCATGCACTCCATGCCCTCCCAGCGGGTGAAGACGATCGGGTAGCGCCGCAGGTCCGGCATCCAGGTGAGCTTGGCGCCCTTGGCGACGTGCAGGTTGACCTTGCTGCGCAGGCGCAGGGCGCCGGTGTGCCACTCGCCCGCCGGGACGACCACGCGCCCGCCGCCGGCCTGGTGGCAGGCGTCGATCGCCGCCTGGATCGCCTCGGTCGAGTCCTTGTCGGGACGGGCGCCGTGCTCGGTGATGGGAAAGTCGCGGTCGGGAAACTCCGGCGGCTGGATGCGCGCGAGGATGGCGTCGAGGTCCTCCCATCCCGTGGCGGCGGCGCCCCTGCCGTCCGCGGCGCGGACCGGGTTCCAGCCGTCATCGCCGGCGAGGACGGCGGCCGGGGTCATGGCGGCGGCCTGGTCGCCGGTGATCTGCTTGGCCCAGGCGACCCGCTCGCCGGGTCGGGCACCCGGCCCGCTGCTGCCGAACTCGCCGTAGCGGCTGGTCTTCTCCTTCTCCTCGGAGCCCCAGTTGTGCCAGCCCTCGGGGCGGACGACGTCGGACATCTCGCAGTCGAGGAAGACGGTCATCGCGTGCGGCCGCCAGGGGCGCCCGAGGTAGACCTTCACGCCCTCCTCGCCGGTGATGGTGCAGTTGCGGAAGACCAGGCCATGCGGCTGGTCGCGCGGAGTCGAGGCCGCGGTGATGTAGCCGTCGTCGAGGCAGTGGATGCGGCAGTTCTCGAACCAGCTGGTCGCCGCGCCGAAGATGAAGTCGCAGTCGCCGGCGATCTCGCAGTCCTCGAAGTAGTGCCGCCCGCGGTTGACGAAGATGGTGTCCTGCCAGCCGAGGAAGCGGCAGTTGCGGAACACCAGCTTGTCGCCCTGGGCGCTGAGGGCGAGGGCCTGGCCGACCGGTCCCGCGGCGTTCTCGATGGTCATGTTCTCGACCTGGAAGCCGTCGCCGTCGATCTGCAGGGTGGGGGTCTTGAAGGTGCCGACGGGCTTGCCGTCGGGGCCCTTCATGTGGGCGTGGACCTCGTGGACCAACCGGGTGGTCGCGGGGTCCTCGCCGAGCAGCCGGATGCGGCCGCGCTCCTGCTGGACGTAGACCCGCTCGTGGTAGGTCCCCGGCCTGACCGCGATGGTCCACAGCTCGCCGGGACCCTGGTAGGGGGCCGCCATGATGGCGGCCTGGATCGAGGTGAAGTCGCCGCTGCCGTCGGCGGCCACGGTGGCGTCGGGTTCCTCCGCCTCGTCACCGGCAGCCGGGGCATCCGCCGCGGCCCCGGCCGCGGCCATCCGGGTCAGTTCGATGCCTGCCATGATGAAGGGGCCGACGCCCTTGTGGTCGTTGTGGATGATCGGCTCGGAAATGTAGTAGTTGAAGCTGCCGTCGCGCGGGATGCCGTCGCGGTTCTTGAATCCGAGACCGGCGACCTCGCAGCACTGGGTCAGGCTGATGAGGCCATCGTTGTCCTCATCCGGGCGGATCAGGTCGCGGACGATGCCGGCGTAGCCCCGGGTCACGACCGGGAGGTAATCCTCGCGCGGGAGCCAGCCGCGGTTGATGGCCTTGGCGAGGGCGTAGACGTACATCGACGAGGCCGTGCCCTCGAGGTAGTTACCCTCGCGGTCGCCCTGGTCGAGCACCTGGTACCACAGGCCGGATTCGGGGTCCTGCCAGCGGGCGATGCCGGCGGCCACGCGGCCGAGCACCTCGCGGATCGACTCCCTGCCGGGGTGGTCGTCGGGAAGGAACTCGAGGGTGTCGACGAGGGCCATGGCATACCAGCCGACCGCGCGCCCCCAGAAGTTCGCCGACAGGCCGGTCTCGTCGTCGGCCCAGTCCTGTTCCCGCGCCTCGTCCCAGCCGTGGTGATGGAGCTGCTTGTCCGCGTTCCAGGCCTTGCGGTCCATCAGGGTGATCTGCTTCGTCACCTCGTCGAACAGCCCGGGTTCGTCGAACACCCCGCCGTACTGGGCGAGGAAGGGGGAGGCCATGAAGAGGCCGTCGAGCCACATCTGGTGGGGGTAGCGCTTCTTGTGCCAGAAGCCGCCCTCCGCGGTGCGCGGGTGTTCGCTCATCTGGCGCCGCAGGGTGGCGAGCGCCTGGCGGTGCTCGTCGGGCCGGACGCCGTCGATCCAGCGGTGGAGCAGCACCTTGCCGGGCGCGATGAGGTCGATGTTGTACTTTTCCAGCGAGTAGTCGGCGATGCTGCCGTCGTCGCGGATGAAGCTCTCGGCGGTCCGGGCGCCGAACTCGGCGAAGTCCTCCTCGCCGGTCTGGTCGGCCAGCTTGAGCAGGGCGAGCCCGTAGAGGGTGCGGTCGTAGGTCCACCGCGCGCCTTCCGAGCCGTGGAACAGGGAGTCGCCCTTGCGCTCCATCTCGGAGCGGGCGAGGAGGCGGGACCACTCAAGCGGCGGCTTGCCGGAGAACTCGGCGGGCGGCGTCTGGGCGGTGGCTTGAGCGGCTTGGGCGGCGGGCAGGGCGGAGCCGGCGAAGCCGAGCACGGCGGTCAGCAGCGGGGTCAGAAGGGCGGTGGGTTTCATGGGCGGATGGCGCGGATTGCGGGCGGCGGATGCCCGGCATCGTGGGTCTCAGGAGGAACGGAGCGGAGGCGGAAAATCGATCAGGAAAAAGGAAAGCGGGGTTGCAGCCGCGGGGTCAACCGGCGAGCCGGTCACCGTCGCGTGGACTCCGAGGTGCGATGCGTCTTTCGACGCATGAGCGGCGCCGGGCGCGGTGCGCCGACCCTGTTCCGGCTCCGGTTTCTTGCAAAGTCCACTGCACCCAGGAAAAGGCGATTTGCCGGGAAATCAAACCTCCCGGGTGGATGCGGAAAGACCCCGGAGCGGGCCGCTCCGGGGTCTGGTCAAAATCGGGGATGACAGCGAGTCCGGGGCGATTACCGCCGCTGGACCATCTCGGCCCACTGGTTGTCGATCGTCTGGGCGGTGATTTGCTCGATGTGCATGTCGACGAACAGCGCGTTGATCTTGCCGCCGTGGTATTTCTCAACGGCCGCGGCGTTCGAGATCACGTTGCCCTTGCCCTGGGCCTGCATGCTCTGGTTGGCGTTCGACTCGGTGTCCATCATGTAGATCTTGCGGGACGCCCGCGGGACCTCGCTCAGGCGGAAGACATTGTAGGCGTTCTCGCCGTTGGCGGTGTCACCGGTCTGCAGGAAGGTGTTCATCGTGTAGGCCGATCCGGCGTTGCCGAAGGGGTTCGGGCCGGTGTCGTGGCAGGGGCAGCTGCGGACCTCCTGGACCTTTGCCGCGATCAGGCGCTTGTATTCCTCGTCGTAGGCGTAGAGGTCACGAACCCGGCCGTTGTTGCGGTCCGGTCCGCCACCGAGGCCGACAGTCTCGGCCCAGTAGAGAGTGAAGGGCGATTCGTTGGGGCCGATCGAGGCGAACTGGTCCGGGATGTACATCCGGCCGCCACCGAGGTCGGAGTTGGCCATGGCCATGACGGTGCTCCAATCCTTCACCCGGGCCAGGCACTGCATCGAGCGGGCCTTGGTGCGGGCACGGTTGGCGAAGGAGAAGGCCAGCGCGGCGAGGACCGCGATGATGACGATGACGACCAGCAGCTCGACAAGCGTGAAACCGCGGCGCCGGCGGGAGCGGAGATGGGTGGGCAGGTGCATGGATGAGTCAGTGTTGTGGGGACGATGAGCGAGAACAGCCCCGGACGCTAGTCCCTCTGCGGGTTACTCCGGATGGGTTAGGCGGGTCCCGGATTCAGCAAGGAGAGAAAACATTGCCACGGAGAGGAGGCAATTTCGAATCATGTCTTTTCGGCCGGATCCCTCCCGGGCCGCGGGAGGGCGGCTGCTTCATTCGTCAGCGCCCAGCGGCGCGACGCGGAACGGGCCGAAGCGGGCGTGGCCCGGCATGGCTTCGCCGGGCGCGGCGCGGGCGAACATCCCGATGCGGGTGCCGACCCAGCGACCGGGCCGGGTGGGGAAGGGGCCTCCGGCCGCCCTGCGGTCCTGGTCCGGCAAGCTGTAGGACAGCTCGCAGCGCTCGCCGGCCTCGGTCCAGCGCAGCTGCAGGCGGACCCCGCCCTCGACCGACTCGACAAGCGTCTCACGCTCTTCCTCGCCACCCGTGCGGGCGTCGCGGCAGCGGGCGCGGACGAGGCGCATGCCGGCATCGGTCTTCTCGAGCCCGATCCAGTCGTAGTCCTCGCCGAAGACGATCAGGCCGGCGGTGGTTCCCGGGGTGGCGTCATCCTCGAGCTGCACGCTGACGGCCGCCTCGAAGCGGTCGCCCGCCGGTTTTTGCATCAGCAGGGCAGCAGCGTCCCACAGGCTGGCCGGGTCGCCCTCCGCCGGCACCGCCAGCAGGCGCAGTTCGCCGTCGCCCGCCGGAGCGATCCAGTCCGCCTGCGGGTTGGCCTGCCACTGCCACTGCAGGCCGGGGCGTCCGCTGGGGAAGGAGTCGCTGGTCGGCGGAACCGCACGCTCCTGGCGCGGCAGGGCCGGCTTGCGGCTGCGCGCGACCGGCTCGCCTCGGCCGTTGCCGGTGAAGTCGCGGCCGATGACGGGCCAGCCGTCCTCCATCCAGCGCATCGGCTGGAGATGGACGACCCGTCCCATCGGCTCGCGGTCCTGGAAGTGAAAGTACCAGTCCTCGCCGGAGGGAGTGTCGACCCAGGCGCCCTGATGGGGGCCGTTGACCGGGCTGCGGCCCTGGTGGAGGACGATGAGCTCCTCGTAGGGTCCCTCGATCCGCCGCGAGCGGAACATCGTCTGCCAGCCGGTCGGCACGCCGCCGGCCGGGGCGGAGATCCAGTACCAGCCGGCGTGCTTGTGGAACTTGGGACCCTCGAGCGTGCGGTAGCCGGGCAGCTGGTCGGCGTCGATGATCGTGCGCGGCTCGCTGCCCGGCTTCTCGGCGGACGCATCGGCGGTGAGCTCGCGCAGGGCGAGCCGGTTGTTGATCCCCGCGCGGCTCTTCGCCCAGGCGTGGACCAGCCACACCCGGCCGTCGTCGTCCCACAGCGGGCAGGGGTCGATCAGGCCGCGGCCGGCGACGACGAGCCTCGGCTCCGACCACTCACCGAGCGGGTCGGTGGCGGTCACCGAGTAGATGCCGAAGTCCGGGTCGCCCCAGAAGATGTGGAAGCGGCCGTCGTTGTGGCGGATCGAGGGTGCCCAGACGCCGCCGCCGTGGCGCGGGCGGGAGAAGTGGTCCTTCGGGACCAGCCGGGGCAGGGCGTGGTTGACCAGCGACCAGTTCACCAGGTCGCGCGAGTGGAGGATCGGCAGCCCGGGGACGTGGGCGAAGCTCGAGCTGGTCATCCAGTAGTCGTCGCCGACCCGGACCACGTCGGGGTCCGAGTAGTCGGCGTTGATGACCGGGTTGAGGAAGGAGCCGTCGCGCAGGTCGGGCGACCAGGGGGCGGGGGGATCGTCGAAGGACGACCAGTCGATCCAGCCGGCGATGCCGAGGTTGAGGCGGTGCATCTCGGCGGCGGCGAGGCGGGCGACCCGGCGGGCGCCCTCCTCCGAGTAGTGGGTGTCGTCCCGGATGCCCTCTGGCAGCGCGGGGTGCTCGCCGGGCTCGAACCACAGGTGGAGGTCCTTGCTGCCCTCGGGACCCAGCGAGCGCTCGAGCTCGCGGGTGAGCTCGAGCAGGTCGACCAGCGGGACGCCCTCGGCGCGGGCGACCTCGCGCACCACGTCCGGGTACTCACCGTGGGTCGGGAACATCTCGCCGGCCTCGTTCCAGCGCCGCCGGACGACCGGGGTCGCCAGCACCGGGCGCGCGCCGTGGGAGATCGAGGCGCGGACGAAGTGGGTCAGGTTGCGGCGGTAGGCACCGCGCGGGTCGGCGTAGACCTTGGGCTTGTCCTCCTTCTCGTCGTTGTGGCCGAACTGGATGATCACCCAGTCGCCGGGGCGGAGCTTGTCGGCGATCGGCGTCCAGCGGCCCTCGTCGATGAACGACTTCGTGCTGCGGCCGTTGACGGCGTGGTTCTCGACCCGGGCCGGCTCGCGGACGAGCTCGCGGAACAACTGGCCCCAGCCGCGCTCGGGGTGCTCGAGGCTCGGCTTGTCCGCCATGGTTGAGTCGCCGATCAGGTAGATCGTCGGCGCCGCGAGGGCGGGAACAGCGGAAAGAGCGAGCAGCAGCAGGCAGGGGAACAGGCGGGAAATCATCGGCCGGAGAGCTTGGGCAGATGCGCTTGTGGGGATCAAGGGCCGGAGTGGACCGGGGCGCCGACTTCAGTCGGCTGAGAGGTGAGGAAGAGGAGTTGAAGGGTGCTTCGGGGCGGACTGGAGTCCGCGGTCCGATGGGGGGCACGAATCGTGGGCTGGAGGATCGGAGCGCCGACTTCAGTCGGCTGAGAGGT
>JAUIJB010000035.1 GCA_030430455.1 Verrucomicrobiia bacterium
CACCCGCAGGAAGGCCTCCTTTTCCACCTCGCCGAAGCACATCTCCCCGCCGGCGGTGCGGCTCATCACGTGGTAGCAGTTCGCCACCCCCTCCATCCCCAGGATCCGCCGCCGGCCGCATCCCATGCCACGGCTTCCACGGCGGAATCCGCCCGGATACCGCGCCGTCGGCAAGCCCGCCTCAAGCACCGCATCCACCGTACATTTCTCGTTGATATTCATCCAGTTGCAAACCACTACCAAACCTCCGACCCAAGCGCCACAACAATTGTATGCCTGTCATTAAATTTTGTCATTAAATTTGTCATGTCATTAAATTGGAGCCTGAAGAGGTCCGGTGATGGTGGCCGACGGACGGGACGGGTTGCGCGGAACGAAGCTGCCCGGCACGCCTCACCTTGCCGCCAATCCTTGGTCGCCCAGGGCGGCCCAGGCCCAGGAATGTTGTCCCCGCTGGATTTGGAATTTGGCAAATGCGCCCCATCCCCTTTGTTCGCACCATGTTTCGCGTCCTCGCCAAGGATCCCGGCAGCTCGGCCCGCTGCGGGGTGATGTCGCTGCCGCATGGCGAGGTCGAGACCCCGATCTTCATGCCGGTCGGCACCCAGGGCTCGGTCAAGACGCTCCACCCGGAGGAGCTCGAGCTGATCGACGCCCGGATCATCCTCGGCAACACCTACCACCTGTGGCTGCGCCCGGGCCACGAGCTGATCCGCGACCTCGGCGGCCTGCACGGCTTCGCCGCCTGGGACCGCCCGCTGCTGACCGACTCCGGCGGCTTCCAGGTCTGGTCACTGGCCAAGCTGCGCAAGATCACCGAGGAGGGCGTGCGCTTCCAGAACCACCTCGACGGCGCTCGCATGCTGCTCACCCCGGAGCTCAGCATGGAAATCCAAGCCGCGCTGGGGTCGGACATCGCGATGCTCTTCGACGAGTGCCCGCCCTACCCCTGCGAGCGTGACTACGCCGCCGAGTCGCTCGCCCTGACCAGCCGCTGGGCGCGGCGTTGCCGCGACTGGGTCGACCGGCACCAGCCGCGCTCGGGGGACGGCCGCCAGCACCACTTCGGCATCGTCCAGGGCTCAATCTGGGCCGACCTGCGCGAGCAGAGCGCCCGCGAGCTGGTCGAGGTGGGCTTCGACGGCTACGCGGTCGGCGGGGTCTCGGTCGGCGAGCCGGAGGCCGAGATGTTCCGGGCCATCGAGCACAGCGTCCCCTTCCTCCCCGAGGACAAGCCGCGCTACGCCATGGGCCTGGGCACCCCGCCCCAGATCCTCGAGATGGTCGGCCGCGGGGTCGACCTGTTCGACTGCGTCATGCCGACCCGGGTGGCCCGCCACGGCCAGGCCTTCACCCTCGACGGCCCGATCCACATCAAGAACCTCGAGTTCGAGCGCGACGAGCGCCCGCTGTGCGAGTCGGCCCACCCCCACGTCGCCCGATTCTCCCGCGCCTACCTCCGGCACCTCTTCCGGGCCGGTGAAATCCTCGCTTTGCGGTTGCTTTCCTTCCACAATCTTTATTTCTTCCTCCGCCTCGCCGCCCGGGCCCGGACGGCGATCCATGACGGGAACTTCCTTGAATTCAAGGAGTCCTTCATCAATCGCTACACCGCCAACGGCGCCAAATCCGCGCAATCCGCGAACTCATGACCGACATTCTCACCGCCACCGCATCCCTCCTCGCCGAGAACGGCGCCCCGCCATCCGGCAACCCGCTCGGCGCCAGCTGGGTGCCACTGGTCCTGATGGTGGTGATGTTCTACTTCCTGCTCATCCGTCCGCAACAGCGCCAGCGCAAGGAGCTGCAGAAGCGCATCGACGCGATGAAGACCGGTGACCGGGTCGTCACCACCGCCGGCATCCACGCGCTGGTCCACAACATCAAGGACAAGACCGTCGTCCTCAAGGTTGCCGAGGGCACCATGATCGAGTTCGACAAGCAGGCCGTCGCCGCGGTCCACAGCAAGGAGTCCGCCGCCAGCACCGCCAAGTAGGCCCGGCCCGACGTCCCTAGATTCACCGAAGCCTCGAACGAACGGCGCCATCCACGCCGCTCCAGTCGAAACCCTCCTTCCCATGTCCACTCCGTTCCTCGCCGCCACCATCCTCGAGGATCCCCTCCTGCTGTTCCTAGTCGGCCTCTCGCTGCTGGTGCTGTTCATCTGGTACTTCGCCTCCGAGCGCGAGCGGATGAAGCGCAACGTCGGCACCGTGCTCGTGCTCGGCGTCACCGGCCTCTGCCTGCTCGCACTCTACCCGCCGGGCGACACGCTCAAGGGCGGCATCGACATCGTCGGCGGCTCGTCCTTCAGCCTCAAGGTCCAGCCGAACATCGATCCCGACACCGGCGAACCGCTGCCGATCACCCAGGACGAGATCGAGCAGGCCAAGGCGATCATCCAGAAGCGCCTCGGTGGCGGCGGCACGAAGGACCTCCTGATGGCGAGCGTCGGCACCGACGGCATCGACCTGCAGATGCCGGGAATGTCGCCGGAGGAGGCGAAGCAGACCGAGGAACTGCTCGAGCGGGTCGCCAAGCTGGAGCTGCGCGAGGTGAACATGAACGGCTTCGAGCGCGACCCCAGCGGCCGCTCCCTCGCCCAGCGCGTCTACGAGGACGAGGAGATCATCCCGGGCTTCAAGGCCTACCTCCACAAGGCCGAGGACCGCGAGGGCGTGATGCAGGAGGAGTATCTGCTGCTCAGCAGGCGCAACATCGTCGACGGCTCGAACATCGTGAAGGCCTACCCGCAGATGGACGGCGCGGCCAGCATCGTCGGCGTCGAGCTCGATGGCGAGGGCGGCGACGCGATGTTCCGCGCCACCAAGGGCATGCGCAAGGAGTACGACCGCATCGCCGCGCTGCTCGACGACGAGGTGATCACCGCGCCGACGGTCAACGACACGCTGTCGAAGAACTTCGTCATCACCGGCCAGAAGAACCTCGAGGAGTCGCGTGAGCTCGCCAGCCAGCTCAACAACCCGCTCAAGAACCCGCTCAAGATCGAGGAGAAGAGCGCCATCTCCCCCGCCCTCGGCAAGGCGGTGGTCGAGCAGGGCGTCATGGCCGGCGTCATCGGCCTCGGACTCACCGCGGTGTTCATCCTGATCTACTACCGCACCGCCGGTCTGGTCGCCCTGCTCGGGCTGACCGTCAACACCGTGCTGATCTTCGGCGCGATGGCGATGTTCGGCTTCACCTTCACGCTGCCCGGCATCGCCGGCATCATCCTGACCATCGGCATGGCGGTCGACGCCAACGTGCTGATCTACGAGCGGCTGCGCGAGGAACTCGGCCACGGCAAGTCGCTGGAGACCGCCATCAACACCGCCTACGAGAAGGCCTTCTCGGCGATCTTCGACGCCAACATCACCTCGCTCATCGCCGCGGTGATCCTGTTCTGGCGCGCCAGCGGCACCGTCCAGGGCTTCGCCGTCACCCTGACCGTCGGCCTGCTCTCGTCGATGTTCTCCGCGATCCTGGTCACCCGCGTGTTCTTCCGCTGGGCCAACGACCTGAAGATGCTCAAGGGGCTCTCGTTCCTCAACCTGGTCAAGTCGCAGGGCTTCGACTTCCTCGGCAAGCGCAGGATTGCGCTGGTCATCTCCAGCCTTCTGCTGGTCGCGGCGATCGGCGGCTTCGCAACCAAGCGCACCGACGCCCTCGGGGTCGACTTCACCGGCGGCACCCTGATCCAGTTCCAGTTGGGCGAGGAGGTCAAGATCGGCCAGGAGGAGGCGCAGAAGGCCCTCGACGGACTCGAGCTGAGCTCCAAGCCGATCATTCAGGAGCAGGTCAACCCGACCACCGGGGAGCTGCTCACGATCCGCTGCGACAGCGCCGACGCCGACAAGATCGAGCGCCACCTGCGCCAGACCTTCGAGCCGCTCTCGCAGATGAACCCGGTCCTCGACGCGAGCGGCAACGACACCGGCGAGACCCGCTGGGCGATCGACGCCACCACCAAGGAGGTCTCGGCCACCCTCGGCAAGGAGTTCTTCACCAACTCGCTCATCGCCCTGGGCATCGGCCTGTTCGCGATGCTGATCTACATCAGCATCCGCTTCGAATTCTCCTTCGCGCTCGGCGCCTTCGCCGCCCTCGTCCACGACATCATCGTGGCCACCGGCATCGTCGTCCTGCTCGGCGGCCAGCTCTCACTGATCCACGTCGGCGCGATCCTCGCCATCGCCGGCTACTCGGTGAACGACACCATCGTCGTCTTCGACCGCATCCGCGAGTCGCTTCTGACCTCGCGCGGCAAGGTGATCGACCTGATGAACGAGGCGCTCAACGCGACCCTTTCCCGCACCATCCTCACCTCCCTGACCACCATCCTCACCGTGGCCATCCTCGCCTTCTACGGCGGCGCCTCGCTGCGCGAGTTCTCGGTGATGATCCTGGTCGGCCTGATCGTCGGCACCTACTCGTCGATCTTCGTCGCCTCGCCGGTGGTGCTCTGGTGGGGCAGCAAGCGCGGCCGCAACCTGCGCAAGGAGGTGCTTGACGCCTCCCTCGCCGGCGAGCCGGAGGCCGCCAACTGAGCCCGTGAAGTCCCCCGTCCTCGCCCTGGTTCCCCTGCTCGCGGCCACCGCTGCCGGGCACGAGAACCATCCCCCGGAGGACAGCGAGATCCCGCTCGGGATCGAGGTCGTCACCGGCTACCGCAGCGAGTATGTCGACCGCGGCTTCTCGCTGGGCCACCAGGTCCTCGACGTCCAGCTGCAGGCCGAGGTGGCGCTGGGCGACGAGTGGCTGCTCGACCTCGGCGCTTGGTATGCCGGCGCCACCGGCTCGGGTGACTTCTCCGAAGCCGCCGGCTTCCTCGACCTCGTCCACCAGGCCGACCTGTGGGAGGCCGGCCTCGAGCTGACCGCCCGCGCCTACGACCACTCGCGCTTCCGCGACGGGGTCGACGTGGCGCCCTATTTCGCTTGGATCCCCACGCCCGACTGGCGCCTTGCCAGCCAAGTCGCCTGGAACAGCGGGGCCTCGGGCTGGTATGGCGACCTCAGCGCCGAGTGGTCGCACCCGTTGGGCGAATCCGCCTTCGTGAGCGTCCTCGGCGGCACCAGCTGGACCTCGGACTACTACAGCCGGAGCGGCTGGAACGACCTCTTCGCACGGCTTTCGCTGACCTACCTGATCAACCGCCACGTCGCCGTCACCCCCTTCGTCGGGACTTCCGTGCCGACGCGCTCGGGCCCGCCAGGCGAGCGCCTCTTCGGCGGCCTCTGGTTCGAGGTGAACTTCTGAGCCCCCCGCCGGGCGGAGCGGGTCGGTGTGCCAAGCGGCGGATCACTCCCCGGCCGGACCCGGCCGACCCTTGCGGTCCTCCGGGCCGCGGGGACCACGGCGTCCCCGCCGGTCGCCCTTGTGCGGGCCGGGCGGGTCCAGCTCGTCACGGTCGAGCTTGAGGTCGTCGTTGCGGTCGAGAGCCTCGAAGCGATCCTCCTGGGCATCCTCGCCGAGTTCGCGAACCTCGGGGCCGGCACGGAACTCCTCGAAATCCACGAAGCCGTCGTCGTTGCGGTCGAGCTTTTCGAGCCGGTTGAAACCCGCCCCCCGCGCGCGCTCGTCGCGGGGGCCGCGGCGGCGGTCCGGCCGGTCGCTGCGATCCAGCTGGCCGTCGTCGTTGGTGTCCATCCGCCCGAAGATCTTGCGCTGGCGGTCCTCCGGCATGCGCGCCACCCACCCCGACTGGCGGAACTCCTCGAAGCTCAGCCCGCCGCTGCCGTCCTTGTCCAGCTCGCGCATGCCCTGGAAGCGCCTGCGGTCCTCACGCTCGTCGACGGGCCACTCGTTGCGCTCGATTTCACCACTGCCGTCCTTGTCCAGGCGCTTGAAGATCTTCACCCGAACCTCGTCCGGCAGCTTGCCGGGCCGCCCCATGCCGGCGAATTCCTCGGCCGAAATCCCCCCGCTCTTGTCGAGGTCGGCCTTCTTCCAGACCAAGTGCGGCGGCGGCCCGGGACGTCCCCGGCGGCCGTCGTCACGGGCGCCGGCTTTCCCTGCCGGGCCCTGCGGTCCGGGGGCGGGCTCGCCGGCCGGGGCGATCGAGCCGCCGGCCAGGCTGCCGGCCAAGGCGAGGGCGGCAATCCGCGGGATTTGTCCGCTGAGTCGTCCGGTGAAATTCATGGCTTTGATGGCACACCCGGCGGCCCCGGGAGTCGATCGGGAAACCCGTCGGGCGCCCCGAAGTTGCGAGCTCCGCGATGGTTTTTTGTTGGCCCGGGCCCCGCTCCCGGGAGCATTCTCGCGGCGCGGGCCCGGGAAAGCGACGAAAGACCGGACCCGGAGCGTCCCTCCGCCCGCCCCAGACTCACCATGCACATCGACGACATCCTCGCCCGCAAGCGCCCTTCCTTCTCCTTCGAGTTCTTCCCGCCCCGCACCGGGAGCGCGGTCGAGGAGCTCTACCGCACCATCGTCGAGCTCGAGGCCTACGAGCCCTCGTTCGTCTCGGTCACCTACGGTGCCGGCGGGGGGACCCGCGAGCGGACCCA
Source organism: Verrucomicrobiia bacterium (assembly GCA_030430455.1). Classification (GTDB taxonomy): domain Bacteria; phylum Verrucomicrobiota; class Verrucomicrobiia; order Verrucomicrobiales; family Akkermansiaceae; genus Haloferula. The sequence goes on from JAUIJB010000035.1 coordinate 6,510, forward strand.
CGACCTGGTGGTGCGCATCAAGGAGACCACCCGGATCCCGCCGGTGCCCCACCTGACCTGTGTGGGCCATTCCGAGGAGGAAATCGACGACATCCTGGCCCGCTACGCCGAGGCCGGCGTGGCGAACATCCTGGCCCTGCGCGGTGACCCACCGAAAGACTGGCCGGACTACGACTGGTCGCAGGGAACCTTCGTCCACGCCACCGACCTGGTCCGCTTCATCCGGCGCTTCAACGAGTCCGGCCGCCATCCCGACCCGCGCGGCTTCGGCATCGGGGTCGCCGGTTTTCCCGAGGGCCACCCGGACACGCCGAACCGCCTCGCCGAGATCGAGCACCTCAAGGCCAAGGTCGACGCCGGCGCCAACTACATCTGCACCCAGCTGTTCTTCGACAACCACGACTTCCTCGACTTCCGCGACCGCTGCCGCTTCGCCGGGATCGAGGTCCCGATCATCGCCGGGATCATGCCGGTGACCTCGCTCAAGGGAATGGAGCGGATGGCCGAGCTGGCTGCCGGCGCGCGCTTCCCCGCCAAGCTGCTGCGCGCCCTCGACCGCGCCAAGGGGGACCCCGAGGCAGTCGCCAAGGTGGGCGCCCATTACGCCGCCCAGCAGTGCAGCGAGCTGCTCGACGAGGGCGTCGACGGCATCCACTTCTACACGCTCAACAAGAGCAAGGCGACGCGCGAGATCTACTCGAGCATCGGCCTCGGCCCGGCGGTCGAGGCCTGAAAGCCCAAGGCCCCGAGCCACCCACGGCTGGGCCGCGACCCTGCCGGGTCGCCACGCCCGGCGCGAGGGGCGCGGTCCCGCCAAATGCGGCGGGGTTCGGCGGGGTTCGGCGGCAAGCCGACTCCACTCAGCGGCTGTCGGTGTCGATCTGGTACATCTCGTCGGCCTGCTCCTCGGTCAGGCTGAACAGCGGGCCATTGAGCGGAACCACGAGGTCGATCCGCCCCGTTTGGGCATTCACCGGGTGGAGTTCCCGCAGGGCCGGTGAGCGGCCGAAGGCATCGCCCGGGATGCTGAGCCGGAAGCTGCCGTCGAAGATCAGGGTGCGGAGGAAGCGCGAGCTGGCCTCGTCGCGAAGCCGTTCCAGCTCCTTGCGGTCATCCTGGAGGCTTTTGAAGAAATCGAGGCTCTCGGAGGTGCCCTCGCCGGATTCGCTGCCCTCCGCCTTGCGCGCCGCGGCGGCCGCCCGCTTCAGGCTCATCTCGGCTTCCGCCTTCTTCTGCATGGCACTCGACGAGGCACCCACCACCTCTTCGATCCCGGCCAGGTCGGCCGCCTCCTCGCGGGTCGGCTTGCGGACCACCACGTCGCCGGTCAGCCCGATCCTCACCGACTCGGAGTCCTCGTCCAGCGCGGCGAGGTCGACGTTGGAGAGCTCCAACTGCCCGCCCCCGGTCGTGACGTCGAAGGATCCGGTGTCGAAGTCGATCCGCTTGTAGTTGTTGAAGGCGTCCACCACGTCGATGGTGCGCAGCAGGGCGAACTCGTCGCGCATCGCGAGCTGCGCGCCCTCGGGAATCTCGAAGCTGCCCTTGAAGCCGACGCCCTCGGCGGAGTTCGTCGACCCGCTGAGTTCGAGTTCGCCGCTGAGCCTGCCTTCGATCCGGGTCTCCAGCTGGCCGGCCACCAAGGTCTCGAGCGGCACCGAGTCGAACACGAGCTTGCCGGAGAATTCCGGATACTCGCCGCCGTCCACCCTGACGTCCTGGAACTCGACCTTCCACTTCCACGACTTGATCTCGTCCCCCGGCGTTCCGGCGGGGGGGTCGCCCTCCGGCACGCCCAGCCAGCCTTCCTCGACCTCGAGCCCGTCCGGGCGCAGGATGAAGATCAGCTCGTGGATCGGAAAATCAGTCATCCAGTTCTGCGTGAAGGTCCCGCCGCGGAAGACGAGCCGCCAGCTGCTGCCGACCCGGGTCGCCTCGAGCCTGCTGTCGGCGATCTTGCCAAAGTTGCGGACCTCGCTGCCGATGGCGTAGCCCCAGCTGAGCCGGGTCCGGGTGACCCGGATCCCGTCGACCTCGAATCCGGGAGTTTCGCGGAACAGGACGTCGATCGCCTGGCCGGCCTCCTCGCTCGAATTGGCGCCGCCCTTCACCACCGCGTCGACCGAGTTGATGTCGATCACCCCCGGCCGCCACTCCTCGCGGATGCCGTCGAGCAGGCCCATCTCGAAGCGCAGGTTGCGTGCCTCGAGGCTGTTGAAGAAGCTCGTCGCCGTGCCCTCGGCGGCGAGGCCGCGCATCATGCCGAGACCCTGGCTGCGCTGGAAATCGAGGATCTTCACTTCGGCGGCGCCGGTGGCCTCGGCGAAGCGGGCCTCCATCCCCTCGCGGAACTCGGGCGTGTCCGCCCGCTTGGTGAGGTAGTAGAGAACGCCGATCCCGACCAGCACCACCACGACCAGCAGGCGCAGGAACATCCGCAGGAGGTGGAACATGGCCCCCGACCAGCCCCCGCCGCCCGACAGCGAGTAGCGCAGCTGGAACCAGAACCCCTGGCTGGCGATCCATTGGCTCATGCGCTGGTCGAAGGTGTCCGAGGATTGTGGCTGTTGGGCTTCCATGATGGGGCCACCGCTGGCGGCGGCGGAATTACAACCCTGCCCCCCGGATCAGGCGAGGTCAAATTTGCCCTCGCCCCCGCCCCCCCGATGACCTAATCCCCCGGGCGTGGAAGGGAACGATTACAAGGTCCGGCTCGACATCTTCGAGGGTCCGCTGGACCTGCTGCTCTACCTGATCAAGAAGGACGAGGTCGACATCCAGGAGGTGTCGATCGCCCGGATCACGAGCCAGTACCTCGAATACATCGAGACTTTCCGCATGCTCAACATCGACCTCGCCGCCGAGTTCATCGTCATGGCGGCGAACCTGATGTATCTCAAGAGCCGGACCCTGCTGCCGAAGCAGGAGCAGCCGCCGGAGGAGGATGCCGAGGAGGAGGATCCGCGCTGGGAGCTGATCCGCCAGCTCATCGAGTACAAGAAGTTCAAGGACGCCGCCGGCTTCCTCAGCCAGCGGGCCATCGAGCAGGAGGCGCGCTTCGCCCTCAAGCCGGAGAAGCCGGAGCCCAGCGAGGAGCCCGCCCCGCTCGCCGAGCTGTCGATCTTCGAGCTCATCCGCGCCTTCCAGAAGGTGCTCAAGCGCTTCGAGGACTCTCACGACCTCGGCGACATCGTCGACGACCGCTTCACGGTCTCCGACAAGATCGAGATGCTGCTCGACCGCTTCCACCCGGGCCAGGCGTCGCGCTTCGACCAGCTGTTCAACGAGGCCACCACCAAGTCGGAGGTGATCGTCACCTTCCTCGCGGTGCTCGAGCTGATGAAGATGAACCAGTTCGTGATCCGCCAGGGCGAGGCCCTCGGCGAGATCGAGATCGAGCGCCGTGGCGCCGCCGAACCCGTGGTGCTTCCGGCGACCGAGGAACTTCCCGCCTGATGCCCGGTCAAAGAAACCGTTGATCTCTCCGGGACCACCGCCCTCCGGGACCATCGGAGTGGACGCCTGCGGCAGTCGAGCTCGCATCAACGAGTCCCCTTGTCTTCGGCAATCCCGCGGGGGAATGGGCGAGTGGCCGGCGGGCTCGGGACCTGGACAGTCGGTGGTTGCAAACCACCGCTCCTTGGGAGGCACGCCGCTCACGCCGGGTGCCGGGGGCGGCATCCCGCGACCGCCATCAACCGAGGCGGTAGGTGATCCGCGCCTTGGTGACGTCGTAGGGCGACATTTCCATCTTCACCCGGTCTCCCTCGACCAGGCGGATGAAGCGCTTGCGCATCTTGCCGGAGATGTGGGCGAGGACCTCGTGGCCGCTCTGCAACTGGACCCGGAACTGCGTGCCGGCGAGCACCGAGGTGATCACACCCTCGACCTCGACGGCCTTCTCCTCGCTGGAACCCTCGTCGGTGTTCCTCTTCCGGTTGTCACGCCGCCTGCGGTTGGGCCGTCGCCCGCCTCGGAATCCTCGTCTGCCTCTGCTCATGCTCGGTTCGGTCGGCCCCTGTGCGGGGCCGGGCGGGGATTCACTCCCAAGTCACCGTTGCAATCAACAGCAAAAACTCACCGAAACCCCCGCCCGGCCCGCCGCCGCGACCGTCCACCGGCCGCCACCCGGCCCGTGCTCCGCCAGCTTGGTCGCCACCACCTCCGGCCGGGTCCGGGTGAAAGCGCGTCGGGCGCGCCGCTTGGCAGCGCCGCCGCGACGGCGCATCCTCGCGGTCGGCGCACGCCACCGCAGGCCCGCCCGGAGAGGGGCTGGAATCCTCCAGACTCGGCGGATTTTACCGATTGACACCCCCGGGGGCTCTCCCTAGCTTGCCCGCCCTTTCCCGCGCGAGGGCGCGGTTTTTCCGACCCGATTTCCAATGGATTTCCAATGAAGACTTTCTCCGCCAAGCCCACCGACATCGAGCGCAAGTGGCACGTCATCGACGCCAAGGACCAGATCCTCGGCAAGGTGGCGGTCGAAGCCGCCCGCCTGCTGCGTGGCAAGCACAAGCCGATCTTCACCTCGCACATCGACACCGGTGACTTTGTGGTGGTGATCAATGCGGACCAGGTGAAGCTGTCGGGCACCAAGGAGCACGACAAGATCTACACCCGCTTCTCGGGCTGGGTCGGCGGCCAGAAGGTCGAGACGCCCCGCATGGTCCGCAAGCGCCGCCCGATCCTGCTGATCGAGCGTGCCGTCTGGGGCATGATCCCGAAGAACCGCCTCGGTCGCCAGCAGTTCGGCAAACTCAAGGTCTATGCCGGTGCCGACCACCCTCACGAGGCCCAGCAGCCCGAGCTTCACTCGCTGTGACCTCCCTTCTCCACTGATTGCGCCGATTCCCGTCGAATCCCACTCCTGACTTCCGATCTCATCCATGAGCACCGCCACCCAGAACTTCACCGCCACCGGTCGCCGCAAGACCTCGGTGGCCCGCGTCCAGATGACCGAGGGCAGCGGCTCCGTGACCATCAACGGCCGCCCCTTCGAGGACTACCTTCCGAGCCTCCAGCTCCAGAACACCGTGCTCGCCCCCTTCCAGCAGGCGAAGCTGCTCAACAAGTTCGACGTCCAGATCAACGTCAAGGGCGGCGGTCTCCAGGGCCAGGCCGGCGCGATCCGCCTCGCTGTCAGCCGTGCGCTGATCCAGTTCGACCATGAACTGCGCGGCGTGGTGAAGCCGCTCGGCTTCCTCACCCGCGACCCGCGGATGAAGGAGCGCAAGAAGGCCGGCCAGCCGGGTGCCCGCAAGCACTTCCAGTTCTCCAAGCGCTGATCCACCAGCCTCGGGATCCCGAAGCCACGAGCGCTTTCAGGATTTCAGCTCTTCAGCTTTTCAACAAGGGCCGCGCCTCCGACCGGAGCGCGGCCTTTTTGCTTTCCCCCGAACCGCCCCTGCCGAGGATCCCGGGCGTGAAGCTGATTTCCTGGAACGTCAACGGCATCCGCGCGTGCCTCAAGAAGGGCCTCGCCCGGTTCATCGCCGAGGCCCGCCCCGAGATCCTCTGCCTGCAGGAGACCAAGGCCCGGCCGGACCAGGTCGACCTGCCGCTCGAGTTCGGCGGCTACCGCGCCTACTGGAACCCGGCGGAAAAGCCCGGCTACTCCGGGGTCGTGGTGTTCACCCGCGACGAGCCGGTCGACGTCCGGCTCGGCATGGACCAGCCCGAGCACGACCGCGAGGGCCGCGTGATCAGCCTCGAGTTCCCCGACTTCCACCTGGTCAACGTCTACACTCCCAACGCCCAGAACGAGCTCCGCCGCCTGCCCTACCGGATGGAGTGGGACCAGGCCTTTCACGACCACCTCGGCGCCCTCGGCGCCGACGGCAAGCCGGTCATCTTCTGCGGCGACCTCAACGTCGCGCACCGCGAGATCGACCTCGCCCGACCGGCGCAGAACCGCCGCTCGGCCGGCTTCAGCGACGAGGAACGCGACGGCTTCAGCCGCCTGCTCGACGCCGGCTTCATCGACTCCTTCCGTCACTTCCAGCCCGACGCCACCGGTGCCTACTCGTGGTGGAGCTACCGCGCCAACGCCCGCGCCAACAACGTCGGCTGGCGGATCGACTACTTCGGCGTCTCGAAGCAGCTGGAGGATCGGATGAAGGGCGCCCGCATCCTCCCCGAAGTCACCGGCTCCGACCACTGCCCGGTCGAGCTGGTGCTGTAGGCTTCAGTGAGCCAGTGAGCCAGTGACTAGTGACTAGTGAAGAACTTGAGAGGCGGCACGCACTTCGCAAGCTCTTCCACTTGTCACTGGCTCACTGGCCACCGCAGTTCACCCGCCCGCGCGCCGGCTCGACTTCGCCGCCGCAGCCCCCTTTCCACTTTTTACTTTTTACTCGGCACTGCGGCGAAGCCGCCTCACAGCGCCGCGATCTCCGCCATGATCCGGTCGGCGAGCTTCTGGTAGCCCTCCTTGCCGCGGGCGGCCCGGACTTCCTCGGGTGAGAAGCGGAAGGCCTCGCCCACGCTGACCTCGATCTTCTTCAGCCGAATCCTCGCCGAGCCCCGCGGCAGGGCCTCGCGGGCGCCGCGGATCCGGATCGGCTGGATCGGCACCCCGGCCTTCTGGGCGATGAGCCCGACCCCCGGCTGGGCCTTGCCGAGGCTGCCGTCGTGGGTCCGCGCACCCTCCGGGAACACCAGCACCCGGTTGCCCTCGCGGAGCAGGCGGATGATCGTCTTGAGGCTCGCCATGTCCGGGCGGTCCTGGTCGACCGGGATCGCGTTCCACGAGTGGTAGACCCAGTCGACGCCCTTGCGGAAGAGGGTCTTGCGGGCGAGATACCACATCTCGTCGTGGTAGAGGGTGCCGACCAGCGGAGGATCGAGGAAACTCTGGTGGTTGGCGACCACCAGCACGCCGCCCCGGGTCACCAAGCGCTCGTGATCGCGGACGGTCACGCCGAAAAGCCCCCGGAACGCGCTCCCGAACAGGTGCCACCCGCACCAGTAGACCCAGCGCATCATCGCCCGCGAATCGCCTCCGTTTTCAAGCCCTGCCCTTCCAGCAACTCGATCGCCGCCGCCACGCCGGACTCGATCGTGTGCCCCGAGGTGTCGAGCACGGCGGCTCCGAGGGGCACCGTCAGCGGTGCCGTCTTGCGGCTGCTGTCCTCGCGGTCGCGTTCCTCGACGGCATCGACCTCGCCCATCTCGACGCGCCGCTGCGCGCGCACCGTGGCGTCGGCATCGATGTAGATCTTGTAGGGCGTCTCGGGAAAGACCACGGAACCGATGTCGCGTCCCTCCATGACGACGTTGCCGACCTCGAGGTAGCGGCGCTGCAGGGCGACCAGGCGCTCGCGCACCTCGGGGATCGCGGCGACCGTCGAGACCCGGCGGTTGACCGCCTCGCTGCGCAGCTCGTCGCCCGGGTCCACGCCGTCGACGCGGATCGTCGACGCCAAGCCCTCGACGCCGCAGTCGAGCTTCATCTGCCCGAGCTCGGCGACCACCGCCGCGCTGTCGAAGGGGTCGATCCCCTTGCGCAGCACCTGCCAGGTGACCGCCCGGTACATCGCCCCGGAATTCACCATGATCAGGCCGAGCCGTTGGGACAATTCCCGCGCCAGCGTGCTCTTTCCCGAGGCCGCCGGTCCGTCGATTGCGATCGCCACGTGCTCGTTGCTCATCAGTCGGTGGGTGTCTGGGGAGGCAGGGTCCGGTGAGGTCCGATTCAGGAGACCGCCCGGGTCGGCAGGCGATAGTCGTCCGGGTTGCAGCTGCCGGCAACCACCGCCGCGAGCTGGGTGGCGAAGCCGGGATAGGAGGTATTCACGCAGGCGGTGTCGGTCACCCGGGTGGTGCCCTGCGCCGAGAGTCCCGCGATCGCGAAGGCCATGGCGATGCGGTGGTCGCCGAAGCTCGTCACCTCCGCACCCGACAAGGGACCGCCGCCCTCGATCTCCATGCCATCGTCAAACTCGTCGATCGACCCGCCCATCGCGCGCAGGTTCGCCACCACGGTGGCGATGCGGTCGGTCTCCTTGACCCGCAGCTCGCGGGCGTTGCGGATCACGGTGCGCCCCTCGGCGAGCGCCGCGGCCACGGCGAGCACCGGGATCTCGTCGATCAGGTTGGGGATCTCCCCGCGCTCCAGCGTGGTTCCCCTCAGGCGGGCCCCGCGCACCTCGACCTCACCGATCGGCTCGCGCCCGCCCGCGCCGGACTCGCGGATCTCGATCTGCGCCCCCATGCGGCGGAGCACGTCGATCACCGCCGTGCGGGTCGGGTTGAGTCCGAGCCCGGGGATGGTGATCCGCGAGCCCGGCCGGACCGCAGCGGCCACCAGCCAGAAGGCGGCGCTCGAGACGTCGCCCGGCACCTGGAAATCGCGCGCCTGCGGCACCTGGCCACCCCGCAGGGCGATGCGGCTGCCGTCGCTGGTCACCCTCACCCCGAAGCTCTCGAGCATCCGCTCGGTGTGGTCGCGGGTCGGGGCGGGCTGGATGACCACGGTTTCCCCCTCGCAGGACATCCCCGCCAGCAGGATCGCGCTCTTCACCTGGGCGCTGGCGACCGGCATGGCATACTCGATCGGCTTCAGCCTGGCCGGGCGGATCCGCAGCGGCGCGCAGCCCTCCTTCTCGCCCCGCGCCTCGATCGAGGCCCCCATCTCGCCGAGGGGCTTGATGATCCGCCCCATTGGCCGGCCGGAGAGCGAGGCGTCGCCGAACAACTCCGACTCGAAGTCCTGGCCGGCGAGGAGGCCCGCCAGCAAGCGCATGCCGGTGCCCGAGTTGCCGCAGTCGATCGGCCCGGCCGGTTCGGCCAGCCGCATCGCGCGGCCCTCGATCCGCATCGCCGTCGGGCCGTAGCCGGGCATCTCCTCGAGCACCTCGCAGCCGACCCCGCAGGCGGTCATCGCGCCGAGCGTGTTGACGCAGTCCTCGCTGGGCAGGAAGCCGCGGATCTCGCTGGTGCCCTCGGCCAGGCCGGCGATCATCGCCGCGCGGTGCGACATGCTCTTGTCGCCCGGGACCTCGATGGTGGCGTCGATCCGGTCGACCCCGCTGACCTCGAATCCGCTCACGTTTCCCCGCGGTGAATCCGCTTGCTGGCCTCGTTTCTCCTCTGTCTCGCTCGTTCCAGCCATTGCCGAACCGCTTCATGTTCGCCCGCCTTCAACAAGGCAAGCATTTCACCCAGCGCATCGACCGCGCCGTGCAGCGACTCGGCCACCGCCTGGCGGTTCTCGATGAGGATCTCGGCCCACATCGTCGCATCCCCGCCGGCCACGCGGGTGGTGTCGCGCAGCCCCCCGCCACCGAAGCCGGCGAGTTCCGGCTGGTCCAGCGCCTCGAGGGCGGTCGCGGCCGCCATGACGTGGGGAAAGTGACTCACCTTGGCGACCACGCGGTCGTGGCTGGCGGCATCGATGCGATGGACCCGGCAGCCGAGCCGTGCCCAGAAGGCCTCCACCAGCACCACCCCGGGCTCCTCGACGCCGTCGTCGTTGGTGACGAAGCAGCACGCCCCGCCGAACAGGTCGGCGTCGGCCGCCGCCATCCCCTGGCGCTCGGAACCCGCCATCGGGTGGCTGCCGACAAAGCCCGCCGTGCGTCCACGCGCCAGCGGCCCGAGGGCGGCGTGCACCGGCGCCTTCACGCTGCCGACGTCGGTGACCAGCGCCGTCCCCGGCAGGCCGGCGTCGAGCGCCTGGCGCAGCAGGCCGGGCATCGCGCCCACCGGCACGCAGAGCACCACCAGGCGAGCCGCCGCGACCACCTCGTCCAGCGCATGGCTGGCACCGTCGACCCCGGCGGCAAGGGCCTCGTCGACCGACTGCTGGCGCCGCGCCCACAGCGCGACGTCCACCTCGCTGCCGCTCAGGGCCTTGGCGAGAGATCCCCCGAGCAGGCCACCGCCGAGAATGGCGACTTTACCGAAGGCACTCACGACCGGATCGCCGAACCATCACGCGATGCCCGCGGAAAGTCGTCCGCAAGGGCCCGCGGCATCAGGGAACCCGGAAGTACTTCTTCTCCGAGGCCGGGTAGTGCGGGTCCGCCACGAGCTTGCCGCTCGGAATGCCCTTCACGTCCACGATCTTGTTGTTGAACGGGCTGAAGACGAAACCGGGCTTGCCGGGCACCGGGCGCGCCACCTCGAAGGTCGGGGCGGCGGTGTTAGCCGGCGGGGTCGTGTTGGCCGTGGTCTCCGGAGGGTTGTTCATCGCCGGATCCTCGGGGGCCTCGGTGGACCTGCTTTCCTCGGTCGCGGCCGTCTCCTCCGCCTTCTTCTTGGTGGCCTCGGCTCCGGCGGCGGCCTCGGCTCCGGCCTCGGTGGGCGGCGTCGGTTGCTGCGGCGGGGCCTCGCGATACGGCTGACAGGCGACGAAGATTCCGGAGGTCAACGCCATCAGGGCGCAGGTGCGAAGTTTCATGATCATTGAATTCGTTTGGAACCGGTTCACCCGGTCGCTCTCGAAGCGGGGAAAGTGTTGAGGCTCCTTGCCGAATCGTCAAGCTGTCTGCCCGCACTCCGCCTCCCCAAGGCTCCCAATTCCGGACACCCCAGCGCCATGCCCGAAGCCCCGATCCGCACCGTCGGCCACGTGACCGAAACCCTGCGCCCCGGCATCTACCAAGCCACCCTGCCGAATGGCAAGGCGGTGGTGGTCCACCTCGCCCGGAACTGGATCGGCGAGCTGCCCCAGCCCGGCCAGCGCCTCGAGCTCGAGCTCACCCCCTTCGATTTCGACAAGGCCCGTGCCACGCGACGAGTGACGGATGAGCCTCCCGACCAAGGCTGAGCCGGTGAAATCGGCCGGTCGGATCGACTGCAGGAAAGCGGCCCAAGCCATCCGCAGAAGGCGGTCCAAAACACGGACCGAGGCAAAAAAAGAAGCGGCCCGACCGATGATCCCCTGGAAAACCCAAAAACCAGAAAGACTTTCAGCCGGGCCGCCTGCAATTGTCGCGACGCCGGGAAAATGAACGAATTTTGCCGCGGGTCAACGAGAATTCGGGGGCGAAGCGGCAGAATTTGTTGAATATGTCACTTTTGGAGCCGCAATCTTTCGTCTCCTGTCGCCGGGCTAGAGCTTTTCCGGCTCCTGTAGCAGCGCGGAGATCCGCTGCAGCAGCATCCCGGCGCCGCCCCCGTCGACCACGCGGTGGTCGAAGGTCACCGCCAGCGCCGCCTCGGTGAACGGCACGAAGGCCTCGATCTCCTCGCTCCACGACGGCCGCTTCACCCCGGCGCCCAAGCCGAGGATCAGGGTCTCGTTGGGCAGTGGGATCGGCGTGCCCAGGGTCAGGCCGAAGGTCCCGAAGTTGGTCACCGTGGCGATGCCGCCGCGGAGGTACTCCTCACCGAGCCGCCGCGCGCGCGCGCGCTCGACCAGCGCGGAGTACTCGTTGGTGAGCTCCGCCAGGGTCTTGCTGTCGACGTCGCGCAGCACCGGCACGACCACACCGTCCTCGACCTGCACCGCCACCCCGATGTCGAAGGCCTTGGGGTGCACGATCCGCTCGCCGATCAGGAAACCGGCGCTCGCCGGGTCCTCGGCGAGGGCCAGCGCGAAGGCGCGCAGCAGGTAGAGCGTGAGACCCGGCTTCGGCTGCTGCTGGCGGCGGTGGTCGAGAACGCGGTCGAGCCGGACCGGCAGGCCGACGGTGGCCAGCGGCCGTGTCCAGCTGCGCCGCATCGCGTCGGCCACCGCCAGGCGCATCGGCGAGGCGTGGCTGCTCGGCCAGGACTCGATGTAGTCGAGGAACTTCTCGAGGTCCTCGACGGTCACGCGGCCACCCGTCCCGGTGCCCGCAACCGCCGAGATGTCCGCCTCGCGCAGGCCAAGCTCGTCCATCCGCGCGCGCATCCGCGGCGAGATGTAGTGCGCCCCCTTGACGCCGGCCGGCACCGGCAGCCCCCTGACGTTCGGCTCGACCACCGGCTGCCTCTCCTCGTAGCTGTCGTCATCGACCGCGAAGTGCAGGTTCGCCTCCTCCTCACCCGCCGCCGAGGCTCGCCGCTCGGCCGCGGCCTCGATCGTCTCGATCCCGGTGCGCGCGACCTCCTCCTCGGTGACCTCGAGCAGGCCGAGGGTGGTGCCCACCGCGTAGGTCTCCCCCTCCTGCGCCATGATCTCCCGGACCGTCCCCGCGCACAGGGTGGTCACGGCCATGGTCGCCTTCTGGGTCTCGACCTCGATCACCTCCTGGTCCGCCGCCACCTCGCCGCCGACCTCGATGTCGAGACGAATGATGGTGGCCTCGGCGATCGACTCGCCCAGCTGCGGCATCACAATCGGTACGGTAGGCATCGTAATTCAGAAGGATAGGAGTTCACGCATCGCGACCCGGATCGACTCGGGCGTAGGCCGGTGCGACGCCCACAGGTCCGGGTAGTAGGGAACCGGGGTGTCGCGCGAGTTGAGCCGCCTCGGCGGCGCGTCGAGAAGGTGGAAGCCCTCGGCGGCGACCCGCGCCACCACCTCGGCGGTGACCCCGCCCCAGGGATAGGCCTCGCCCAGCGCCAGCAGGCGGCCGGTGCGTGCCACGCTGGCCAGCACGGTGTCCATGTCGAGCGGCTTGACCGTCCGCAGGTCGACCACCTCGATGTCCCAGCCGCTCTCCTCGTTCATCATCTCCGCGGCGCGCACCGCCTCGTGGACCATCGCGCTGTAGGTCACGATCGTGGCGTGCTTGCCGGGCCGGGTGATGCGCGCGGCGCCGAGCGGCAGGCCGTCGCCGTTGATCGACGACGCCTTGAGCCAGCGGTAGAGGAACTTGTGCTCGCAGTAGATCACCGGGTCGTCGAGCTTCACCGACTGGATGAGCATGTGGTAGGCGTCCGACACCGTCGCCGGGGCGACGACCACCAGCCCCGGGTAGTGCGAGTAGATCGCCTCCATACTCTGGCTGTGGAAGGGGCCCGAACCCGGCGTCCCGCCGGAGGGCAGGCGCACGGTGATGGGCACCTCGACGCCGGTGCGGAAGAAGTGGGTCGCGGCCTGGTTGACGATCTGGTTGAAGGCGATCGACGAGAAGTCGGCGAACTGCATCTCGATGATCGGCCGCATGCCGTTGAGCGCGGCGCCGACCGCCACCCCGATCATCGCGTCCTCGCTGATCGGCGAGTCGAGGACCCGGCCGGGATAGGCATCGGCGAGCCCCTTGGTCGCCTTGAAGGCGCCGCCGAAGCGCGAGATGTCCTGGCCGTAGAGGAACACGCTCTCGTCCTCGCGCAGCAGGGTGTCCTGCGCGGCGAGGATGGCATCGACGTAGTTCACGCTCATGGCGCTGATTCGGCGGGTTCCGTGGGTTCGGCGGCCTCGCTGCGCCCGCCGAAGAGTCCCCGCTCATCCGACAGGGCCTGCCAGCGTTCCTTCCAGGGATCCGGCTTGGGGTCGCGCTGGGCCTCGGCGATCGCCTGCTGGACCTCCTCCTCGATGTCCGCCTGCCACTGGTCGAGCTCCGCCGCCGCGGCGTAGCCGGCCGCCACGATCTGCTCGCGCGCCACCGCCACGCAGTCGCGGCCGAGCGGGCCCGTGCGGAGTTCGTCGGGGATGTAGCGGGCGTCGTCGTGCTCGCCGTGGCCGGTCAGGCGAAGCAGGTTGGCCACCACCATCTGCGGGCCGTGGCCGGCGCGAGCCCGGTCGACCGCGCCTCCCACCACCTCCACGGCGGCGAGGAAGTCGGTCCCGTCGACCTCGTGGCCCTCGACCCCATAGCCGCGCGCGCGATCCATCAGGCGGTCGCAGGCGAACTGGCGGGTGTTCGGCGTCGAGTAGGCGAACTGGTTGTTGGCCACCAGGATCACCAGCGGCAGGCGCTCGACGGCCGCCAGGTTGATCCCCTCGTGGAAGGCCCCGGTCGAGGTGGCGCCGTCGCCGACGCAGGTCGCCCCGACCCGGCCTTCGAGCTCGCCGCGCAGCCGGCTAGCGATCAGGTGGCCGGCCACCACCGAGACCTCGGCACCGAGGTGGGAGATCATCGCGATGATCCGCTCCCGCGGCCGCCCGCGGTGGATGTTGCCGTCGCGACCGCGCATCGGCCCGCGCACCGAGCCGAGGTAGGTCCGGGTGCAGTCGATCAGCGGCTCGCCGAAGGCCGTGCGGCCGGCCTGGTCGCGGATCAGCGGGGCGAAGACGTCCCGGTTCGGGTCGAGCGCCGCGCCGAGCGCCCCACTGACCGCCTCCTGGCCCTTGCCGAGGTAGACGCCGCCGACGATCTTGCCCGCCTTGTAGAGGCTCGCGAGCTTGGTCTCGAGCTGGCGCGCCTTGAGCATGGCCAGGAAGACCGAGCGGACGCGGACCGAATCCAGGGAACGGGGAGTCAGCGCTTCAGTGTCCGGCACGCGGCGAGGGTAAGCGGTGCCTCGTCCGAGCCGCAAGGGGTTTGCGTGGGCATTCTGCGGGGATCCGGTCTCGACAGCCCGGGCCCGGGGCCGACATAACCCGCCCGGGCGCGCGGAGCTCGCCCGCCCCGCCAACCACCCCAGTTTTCCCCATGAAACCGACCCTGATCGTCCTCGCCGCCGGCATGGGCTCCCGCTACGGGGGCCTCAAGCAGATGGACCCGATGGGCCCCAACGGCGAGACCGTGCTCGACTACTCGGTCTTCGACGCCATCCGCGCCGGCTTCGGCAAGGTGGTCTTCGTCATCCGCGAGGACTTCGCCGAGGCCTTCCGCGAGGGGGTCGGCGCCCGCTTTGCCGAACGCATCGAGGTCGACTACGCCTTCCAGCAGCTCGACGACCTGCCCGCCGGCTTCGCGGTGCCCGCCGATCGCGCCAAGCCGTGGGGAACCGCCCACGCCGTGCGTGCCGCGCGGGACGTCGTCGCCGGCCCCTTCGCGGTGATCAATGCCGACGACTTCTACGGCGCCGACGCCTACCGCGTGATCGCCGAGTGGTTCGCCGCCCACGGCGGGCGCGACGACCGGAGCCACTACTCGATGGTCGGCTACCCGCTGCGCAACACCCTGTCCGAGCACGGCTCGGTGAACCGCGGGATCTGCCGCACCGACGCCGGCCAGCTGCTCGAGGACGTCGAGGAGGTCGTCGAGATCGCCCGCGGCGACGACGGCGTCGCGCGCGGCAAGCGGCTCGACGGCAGCATCCTCGAAATCGCCCCCGACAGCCCGGTGTCGATGAACTTCTGGGGTTTCACTCCGGAGTTCTTCGGCCAGCTCGAGGAGCACTTCCGGGCCTTCCTCGAGGAGAAGGGCGGCGAGCTGAAGTCGGAGTGCTACATCCCGACCGTGGTCGACGACCTGATCTCGCGCGGCGCGGCCGACTGCCGCGTGCTGGAGACTAGCGCCAACTGGTTCGGCGTGACCTACCCCGAGGACAAGCCGCACGTCGTCGAGTCGATCGCCGCGCTGATCGAGCAGGGCAGCTACCCGACCCCGTTGGGCTGAGCCCGGGCTGAGCGACACCCTGCGGGCGCCCTGCCCGCCGTCGACGGACTGCGGCAGGCTCAGAAGAAGTCGTCCTCGTCGGCCGTGGCGCGGCGGAAGCTGACGGCCTGCCACAGGCACACCGCGGTGCTGGCGGCGACGTTCAGCGAGTCCATCCCGCTTTCCATCGGGATGCCGACGAGTTGGTCGCAGGCCGCCTCCCAGAAGCAGCCGAGCCCCTCGTCCTCGGAGCCGAACAGGATCGCGACGCGGCCGTCCGGCCAGTCGCTCTCGTCGAGCACCACGCTCTCCTCCGCCGGCGCGGTGCCGACGATGCAGAACCCCGACGACTTCAGACAACGCAGGATCTGCCCGCCGTCGGCGATCCGCACCGGAATCCGGAACAGTCCCCCGCTGGAGCTCCGCACCGCCTTGCGTTCGAAGGGCGAGGCGCCCTCGGCACCGAACAGGACCGCCTGGGCACCGAGCGCGGCGGCATTGCGCACGACCGCACCGACATTGGCGGCATCGTTGAGCCGCGGGCAGACGACGATCAGGGCGTCGTCGTCGAGTTCCTCCATCAGGCCGGCCACGTCGCGGGCCTCCTCGGGTTGACGGGCCAGCCCGATGACCCCGCGATGAAAGGGATAGCCGGCGATCTCCTCGATTTCCCGCCGCGGCAGCCGCCTCACCTCGAGACCGCTCCATCCGGGCAGGTCCCACTCGCTGTCCTCGGCGGCCACCACCACCTTGACGTCCCACCAGCCGTTGACCGCCGCCTCGACGGCATGGCGCCCCTCGAGGACCAGCCACGGGTCCTCGCGACGACGGATCTGTCGTCCCAGCTCGCCAAGCCAATCTTCGCTCACCCCTGAGCCCTAGCAAGGTGGCGGCGAGGATTCCAAGCGTCCGCAAGCGTCATGACTCACTTCGGTGAAAGACCTGCATGAAGTTGCAGGTTGGATCGACCGGGCGCCGGGCAAGCGCCGTGCGGCCGGGAAATGGTGCCCCCGCGAGGAATCGAACCTCGATCTAAGGTTTAGGAAACCCTTGTTCTATCCGTTGAACTACGGGGGCCCGGGGCCGCGAAGCTAAGGGTGTCGGGCCCCGGCAGGCAAGCCCCGGGGCTTGCCGCGGGCGCATCGAGCCCCGAACATCGTCCGCCGTGAGCGATGCCCCACCCGAAGAGCCGGCCGGCCCCCAGCCGACCCTGGCCCACCGGCTCGAGTTCGCCGCCTTCCGCTCCCTCGAGTGGCTCCTCCAGGGCACCTCGATGGGTGCCTGCGTGGCGACCGGGCGGATCCTCGGTGGCGCCTTCTTCGGGCTCAGCGGGCGCTACCGCCGGCTGGTCCGCCGCAACCTGCGCATCGCCACCGCCGACGCCCCGCTGCCGCGGCGGCGGCTCGACTCGCTGGTGCGCGAGACCTTCCGCCGGGCCGGGGCCAACTTCCTCGCCAGCCTCAAGACCGCCACGCTCGAGGAGGACGAGATCGACCCCTTCATCGAGCACCACGGCTTCCGCGAGGTCTTTTCCCGCCTCGGCCCCGAGGAGGGACTGATCGTCGTCATGCCGCACATGGGCAACTGGGAGGCCCTCACCCAGATCGGCAACCGCCTCGTCCCCGGGCGCGCCTACGGCGGGGTCTACCGCCCGCTCGCCAACCCGCTGATGGACGAGCTGACGCGCCGCCACCGCACCGCCGGCGGCGGTCGCCTGTTCAGCCGCAAGGACGGCTTCCACGCCCCGGCCTCGTTCCTCAAGCAGGGCGGCGTGCTGGCGGTGCTGGCCGACCAGCGGGCCGGCGGCCGCGGCGCAGTGCTGCCCTTCTTCGGCAAGCTGGCCAGCTGCTCGCCGCTGCCCCAGCTGCTCGCCCGCCGCGGCAAGGCCCGCCTCGCCTCGCTGGCCATCATCACCCGCTCGGCCGAGCGCTGGGAGCTCGCGCTGTCGCCGATCGAGGGCACGGAGGCGGCGTCGACCGACGCCATCATGCGGGCGCTCGAGTCGACCATCCGCCTCAGCCTGCCCGACCTGTTCTGGTTCCACGACCGCTGGCGCGTCGACAACGCCCGGCCGCTGAGCTTCTTCACCCGCATCGACCCCGAGCAGGCCAGGCGCGCCCGCGTCCCGCTGCGCCTGCTGCTGTCCGCACGGACCGGCGAGCTCGACGCGCTGCGCGCCCTGGTCGACGCCCTGCTCGCCGAGCGTCCGGACCTGCGCATCGACCTGGTGATCGACGACGAACCCGGCTTCGACGACGCCCGGGTGGTGGTTCACCCGCTCGACCCGACGACCCCGCCGGAGCAGGTGCCAGCGGTCTTCGCACGGGTCGATGCCGCCCATCCGGCGCCGCTCGATGCCGCCCTGCTGCTCGACAACTCCCCCGTGCTGGCGCGCTGCGCGCGTCGCGCCGGGGTCCGCGCCATCATCGGCCTCGCGGATGATGCCGGCGCCGCCCCGGGCAAGCCCTTCAGCCGCTGCTACCCGCGGCCCGGCTCGCGGGGCGGCGCCGCCGACCTCGCCGGCTGGGCATCGCTTGCCGAACAACTCGCCCATGTGCCAGACTCGACGCGTCCCCGCCGCACATGAGGAAACCGCTGTCCATCCTGATCCTCACCGACGGCAAGCCCGGCCACCAGAACCAGTCGATCGGCCTGGCCGAGGCGATCGGTCGCCTCACCCCGGTCGAGATCAGCCGCCGCTTCGTCGCCGGGTCCGCCCTGGCCGGCTGGTTCCGCCGGCCGGCGCGCGACCACCCGCAGCCCGACCTCGTCCTCGGCGCCGGCCACGCCACCCACTTCCCGCTCCTCAAGATCGCCCGGCGGACCGGCGCCTCCTGCGTGGTGCTGATGAAGCCGAGCCTGCCCGTCGGGCTGTTCGACCTCTGCCTGGTGCCGCGGCACGACTTCGGCGACAAGGCCCCGCCGCCGAACGTCGTCACCACCGTCGGCGCCATCAACCGCGTGCCGCCGCCCGCCGACCAGGAGCGGCGCGGCGGGCTGATCCTTCTCGGCGGGCCCTCGTCGACCCACGACTGGGACCCCGACGGGATCCAGCGCCAGGTCGGCACCATCGTCGACTCCTGCGGCAACCGCCCGTGGCGGATCACCGACTCGCGGCGCTCGCCCGCCGGCACCCTCGACGCCGCGACCACCGCCTGCCCGGCGCTCGTCGCCCACCCCCACGCCGACACCGGGCCCGAGTGGCTGCCGCTGCGACTGACCGAGGCCGCCGAGGTCTGGGTGAGCGAGGACTCCGTCTCGATGATCTACGAAAGTCTTAGTAGTGGCGCGCCCACCGGCCTCCTGAAGGTCCCGCGCAAGCGGAGGTCGCGCGTCACCCGCGGGGTCGACACCCTGATCGACGAGAAATGGATCACCCCCTTCGAGGCATGGCAGCCGGGCGAGGCGCTCGCCGCCCCGCCGAGGATCCTGCGCGAGGCCGACCGCTGCGCCCGCATCACCCTGGAGAACCTCTTTCCCGACCGCCTCACCTGAATCCCGCCACCTGCGCTCCTGCGGCCATGATCCGCGTTCATCCGCGGCTTCGGATCCATCCGTCGCCGAGCGCGGTTCCCAACCAGCGTCCATGACCCTTTCCTCCAGCCTCCACCCATGAAGGTCCTCCAGGTGCTCCCGGAAATGCGCGGTGGCGGGGTCGAGCGCGGCACGCTCGAGCTCGCCGACCACCTCGCCGCCACGGGCCACGAGTCGCTGGTGCTCTCCGGTGGCGGCCGCATGGTCGAGGCGCTCGAGCGCGGCGGCTCGCGCCACATCGCGATGCCGGTTGGCAGGAAGTCGCTGCTGACCCTGGCGCTGCGCCCCGCCATCCGCGAGCTGATCGAGCGCGAGCGGCCGGACATCCTCCACCTGCGCTCGCGGGTCCCGGCCTGGCTGATCCACGGCCCGTGGAAGAAGCTCGACCCGTCGACCCGCCCGCGCCTGGTCACCACCGTCCACGGCTTCTACTCGGTCAACGGATACTCGGCGATCATGACCCGTGGCGAGCGGGTGATCTGTGTCTCGGAGAGCGTGCGCGACTACGTCGCCATCAACTACCCCGGCACCGACGAGGAGATCGTGCGGGTCATCCCGCGCGGGATCGACCCGGCGCGGTATCCCTTCGGACACCGCCCCGACGCGGCCTGGCGGCAGGCCTTCCACGACGAGTTCCCGGCGACCCGCGGCAAGCGCCTGATCACCCTGCCGGGTCGCATCACCCGCCTGAAGGGTCACGAGGACTTCTTCGGAATCCTCGACCGCCTGCGCGACCTCGACGACGTCCACGGTCTGGTCGTCGGCGGCACCCACCCGAAGAAGGCCGCCTACGCCGGGGAGCTCCGCGACCGGGTCCGCGAGGCCGGGCTCGAGGACCGGGTCACCTTCACCGGCAACCGCGACGACCTGCGCGAGATCCTCGCGATTTCGAGCCTCGTCCTCTCGCTGACCCGCCAGCCGGAGTCCTTCGGCCGCACGACCCTCGAGGCGCTGGGCATGGGCGTGCCGGTGGCCGGCTATGCCCACGGCGGGGTGGCCGAGCAGCTCGACCGGCTCTATCCCTTCGGCCGGATTCCGCCGCTCGACCCCGAGGCCGCGGCGCGGATCATCCGCGAGCGCCTCGACGACCCCCGGCAGGTCGCCAGCCCCAACCCCTTCACCCTCGAGCGCATGCTCGAGGGCACCCTGGCGGTCTACCGCGAGCTGGTGTCGACGAAGTGATGCGGCCACAGCGGCCGCTCCTCGCGGCAGGACGCCAGGTAGCCCGCCCAGTCCTCCAGCTTCGGCCGGTCGCGGGCCTCGCCACGCGCCGCGATCCGCTGGCGCCGCTGGTCGGGATCGCACCAGACGAAGTGCAACCGCGGCACCAGGCCGAGGGCCTGCTCGAGCCGCCGCGGCCAGTCGAGCTCGCCCCCCTCGCGGGTGAAGGGGCCGACGATGACCACCGGCAGGCGCCCGAGGTGGCTGCGGGCGAGGTCGAAGAGAGTGGCGTAGACCGCCTCGCGGTAGGCCCGCTTGTAATCCGCCGAGTCGCGGTCGTCCGGGTCCGTCCCGGCCAGCTCCAGGCCCGCCCGCACCAGCCGCTCGCTGACCGCATCGCTGTCGAGCAGCACCGCCCCGGCCTGCTCCGCCAGCGCCCGGCCGTAGGTCGATTTCCCGGCCGCGGCCGGCCCGGTCACCACGTGGCATTCCATCACCCCCCTCCATCCCCCAACCCGGCCTGCCCGGCAATCCCTCAATCCCTCAATCCCTCAATCCCTCAATCCCTCAATCCCGGAATTTCACCATCACCCAATAACTAACAAGCACATGGGGGTTGCCGACCCCCGGACTTTGTGAAATTTTTCACAAGCAAGATCACTCATGCCCGCCGCCACCCAGACCGACACGCTCCCCTTCGACCTCGTCCGCCCGGAACTCGAGAAGGTCGAGGCCTCCATCCGCGACCAAGTCCGCGCCTTCGACCCGGCCGTGGAGCCCTACGTCAGCTACGTCTGCAACTCGGCCGGCAAGCGGATCCGCCCGGCCCTGGCGATCCTCGTCGGCGGCACCCTCGGCGGGGTCAGCGCCGACCACCGCAAGATCGGCATGATCGTCGAGCTGATCCACATGGCGACGCTGGTCCACGACGACATCATCGACGGGGCCGCGACCCGCCGGATGATCCCGACCGCCCACGCCAAGTGGGGCAGCGGCCTTGCCGTGCTGCTCGGCGACGCATTGTTCTCGCATGCCCTGGCGCTGGCCACCGAGTTCGACGACATCACCATCTGCCGTAAGGTCGGCAACGCCTCGCGCGAGGTCTGCGAGGGCGAGATCGTCCAGACCCAGCGCCGCTTCGACCTGACCCTCAGCCGCAAGGACTACTTCCGCATCATCGAGATGAAGACCGGGGCCCTGTTCGCCGCGGCCACCGGGATCTCCGCCGCCCTGTCGGGAGCCGACGCCGGAACCGAGCGGCGCCTGCACGACTACGGCATGCGCCTCGGCACCGTCTACCAGATCTACGACGACTGCCTCGACCTGGTCGGCACCGAGGACGCTGTCGGCAAGACCCTCCGCACCGACCTCGAGAAGGGCAAGCTGACCCTGCCGATTCTCAACCTGCTCGAGTCGGCCACCTCGACCCAGCGCACCAAGCTCCACCAGCGGATCCTCAACCAGGAGCCGCTCGACCTGCCCGTGCTGCTCGGCATCGCCGAGTACGAGGGGGCGGTCGAGGCTGCCATCGACACCGCGCAGGACATGTTGACGGAGTGCCGCGACGACCTCGCCGGCCTGCCCGACAACGAGCACCGCGCCGCGCTGCTGCAGATCACCCGCTTCGTCGGCGGCCTGCTCGAGACCTGCCGGCGCTGAGGCAGGCCCGCCATCGGAGCGCCGACTTCCGTCGGCCATGAGGTGCGCAGGCGGGCTTCAGGGGCGCTCCGGGGCGGGCGGAAGCCCGCGGTCCGATTCGGGCGCCCGAGTCTCAAAACTCGCCCACCCGCGTTCCTGGCTTGTTCCCATTTCCCAAAAAGCTTGCTGTCCAAGCCCGGAATTCTCGCCATGATGCACTAAATATGGCACCATTTTCACGTTGACCCTACCACATCGACCACTAGCCTCGGGCGCATCGCCAAATTGATCCATGCGTTGCGTCCAATGTGGTTCCCTCAAGGACAAGGTCCTCGACTCGCGGATGTCGAAGGACGGGACCACCATCCGGCGACGGCGCGAGTGCCTCAACTGCAGCTACCGCTACACCACCTACGAGCAGATCGAGCGCACCGAGTTGCGGGTGGTGAAGCGCGACGGCACGCGCGAGGCGATCAACCGCGAAAAACTCCGCAACGGCCTGATCAAGGCCTGCGAGAAGCGCCCGGTCTCGATGACCCGCATCGACCGCGCCGTGGAGGAGATCCTCGCGGAGCTCCACAAGGACCACGTCAGCGAGGTCCCCTCGTCCAACATCGGCCTCAAGGTGATGGACAAGCTGCACGACATCGATCCGGTCGCCTACGTCCGCTACGTCTCGGTCTACCGCCAGTTCGAGGACGTCGGCGAGTTCATCCGCGAGATCCAGGGCCTCGAGCGCCGCGCCCTGCGCGACCCGATGCAGCGACGCCTGTTCCGTGACTGAACCCCTCCTTCACCCCCACCCCGCCACTTTCCAGCCCAAGTTCCCCCCGCCGCTCCAAGTCTCCCCGCACCCCTCCCGCCCCACGCCCATCCAGTGATCGCCTTCCTTGGCAACCGCCCCGCCATCCAGATCGGCCGGCATCAGGTCCACGACTACGGCACCGACTGGCTCGCCGATGCCCTCGAGCGCGCCGCCCGCGCCGCCGACCGCCACGACTTCCCCTTCCTCGACGAGATCCTGCGCGGCGTCGAGGAGTACCTCGAGCAGCGCTGCTCGCTGCACCTGCTGCCGCTGGCCAAGCTCTTCGAGCGCATGCGCCGGATGCTCGAGACGATCGGCTGCGACACCATCGCCGCCAAGCTCGAGACCGTCGGCCCGCCGGTCACCATCTGCCTCGCCGAGCTGGCCGGCGACGCCGGCAACGGCTTCGAGCTGGCCTTCTTCGAGCGCCTCCGCCACGAGCTCCGCGAACTGCGCCAGGCCGGGGTCGAGGAGGTCCGCTTCCGCGGCCTGCGCGACTGCGTGATGCAGCTCACCGGCAGCACCAAGTGGAACCCGCGCTGCGACGAGCTCGAGGCCGAGGTCCAGGCCTTCGTCGGCCGCCACGACCGCCATGGCGACCGGGCGATCTCGCCGCAGCTGCGCCTCCGCGTCCCGGACAAGGTCAGCAACTGAGGCACTGCCCCGGGAAACCCCGCGCAAGCGCCCGCTTGCCGCCGGTCGGCCGCCGGGTTAGTTTTCGGCCAATGGCCGAGAAGACCCTGTTCGAGAAAATCTGCGACCGCGAGATCCCCGCGGAGATCGTCCACGAGGACGAGCACTGCGTCTGCTTCCGCGACATCGACCCGAAGGCGCCGACCCACCTGCTGCTGGTGCCGCGCAAGCCGATCCCGCGGATCGCCGAGGCGACCGCCGAGGACGCCGCGCTGCTCGGCCACATGATGACGGTGGTCGGCGCCATCGCCCGCGACCAGGGCCTGGCGGACGACGGCTTCCGGGTGGTCATCAACAACGGCCCCAACGGCGGCGAGGCCGTCCCCCACCTCCACCTCCACCTTCTCGGCGGCCGCCAGATGCAGTGGCCCCCGGGCTAGCCGGAGACCGCCCCCGAGTGGCGGACCGCGCGACCCCACGGACCGCGCGACCCCAGTCGCGCCCGACCGAGCCAGGGACCGCCAAGCGGACCCGGCCCTACTCCAGCTCGAAGGTCGCGTAGACCGTGACGCGGGCGCTCAGGGCCCCCGGAACCATGGTCCCGGAGGACTGGTCGACGCCCGGCGTTCCGGCGAAGGAAATTGAATTGTTCGCGATCATCGAGTGCCCGCCGCCGCCCTCCGGGTGCTCGTCGATCGTCAGCACCCGGCCGACCTTCGCTCCCGCCGCCTCGGCCATCGCCCGGGCCTTCTCCCCGGCGATGGCGATCGCCTTCAGCCGCGCCTCGGCACGCAGCTCGGTCACCTTCGACGACTCGAAGCGGAAGCTGACCTCCATGTCGGCACTGGAAATGAGCGCGTCGAGGTACTCGTCGAAGCGGGTCAGGTCCGACTGCCGGATCACGACCTGGCGGCTGACCCGGAAGTACCTGAAATCGCCACGCTCGCCGTGCTCGCCACGCTCATGCTCGCGGTGGATGTTCAGGTAGCCGGTCTCGAGTTCACCCGCGGCAATCCCGAGCTTCTCACGCAATGCCAGCACCGCCGCGATCTTGTCGTCATTGACCGCCATGGCCGTCGCGAGCTGCGGGTTCTCGCCGACCAGTTGGATGTTCCAGACGATCTCGTCGGGCGGGGTCTTCAGTTCGACCGTGCCGGTGACCGAGATGTGGCGCCCCGGGCCATCCTCCTGCGCGGCAAGCTGCCGGGGCGTGGTGGCGATCAGGGCGAGGACGGCGAGCCAGGACGTGAGGGATGCCTTCATTCCTGCATTCCATCACAAATCTCCCGGAGAAACCGTCAAAGGATCGTCAATTCGCGCCCCGGCCGCGACGCGCGCAGTTCCACCCAAAAAAAAGGCCGGCCCCGCGGGATGCGGGGCCGGCCTGGGAATGATCGGAATCCGATCCGGGCGGATCAGGCACTCTCGGCCGCCTCGGTCGGGGCTCCCTCCTCGCCTTCCGGCGCCTCGGGTTCCTCGATGATCGGCTCGGGCTCCTCGACGGTGAACTCGATCTCGCTTTCGCGGTGGCGATCGAAGCCGGTGCCGGCCGGGATCAGGTGACCCATGATCACGTTCTCCTTGAAGCCGCTGAGGTAGTCGATCTTGCCGAGCGTGGCCGCCTCGGTGAGCACCCGGGTGGTGTCCTGGAAGGACGCAGCCGAGATGAACGAGTCGGTTTCGAGCGAGGCCTTGGTGATGCCGAGCAGCACGGACTCCGCCTCGGCCGCCTTGCCGCCGTTGGCGACGATCTCCTCGTTGACCCGGTTGAAGGTCGAACGGTCGACCTGGTCACCCCAGAGGAACTGGTCGGCGTCGCCCGGGTCGGTGATCTTCACCTTGCGGAGCATCTGGCGGATGATGATCTCGATGTGCTTGTCGTTGATCTCGACGCCCTGCACGCGGTAGACCGACTGGACCTCGTTGACGAGGTGCTCCTGGAGCTCCTGCGCGCCGCAGGCCTCGAGGAGGTCCTCCGGCGAGACCGGGCCCTCGGTAATCTGGTCGCCACGCTTCACGAGGTCGCCCTCGGTCACGATGATGTGGCGACCCATCGGCACCAGGTGGTCGACGTGCTCGCCCGTCTCCGGGTCGGTCGCGATCACCTTCTTCTTGCCGCGGACGGTGCCGCCGAAGGAGATCTCGCCGTCGATCTTGGCGATCACGCAGGCGTCCTTCGGCTTGCGCGCCTCGAACAGCTCGGCCACCCGCGGGAGACCACCGGTGATGTCCTTGGTGCGGGCCACCTTGCGCGGCGTCTTGGCCAGCTGGGTGCCGCCGCCGATGGTGTCGCCCTCCTTGACCGAGAGGTGGGCGCCGACGGGAATCGAGTAGCTCGCCAGCACTTCCTTGCTCTTCGGGTCGACGATCACGACCTGCGGGTGGAGGTCCTCCTTGTGCTCGGTGACCACCATCCCCTTCTTGCCCGTTTCCTTGTCGGTCTCGGACTGGACGGTGATGCCCGCGATCATGTCGCGGAACTCCACGTTGCCGGCCTTCTCGGTGATGATGGGCACGTTGTAGGGGTCCCAGGTCGCCACGGTGGCGCCCTTCTTGACCGAGTCGCCGTCCTTGATCTCGATGATCGAGCCGATGACGATGTTGTGGCTCTCGAGCTCGAGGCCGTCCTTGTCGCGGATCGACAGCGAGCCGTTCTTGTTGAGCACGACCCAGTTGCCGTCGGCGCTCTGCACCGTGCGGAGGTCCTTGTAGACGACCTGGCCGCTGTTGCGGGCGTTGATGATCGGCTGCTTGAACGACGACGCGGCGACGCCGCCGACGTGGAAGGTCCGCATCGTGAGCTGGGTGCCGGGCTCGCCGATCGACTGCGCGGCGATGATGCCGACCGCCTCGCCGATCTTGACCTCCTTGCCGGTGGCCAGGTTGAGGCCGTAGCACTTGGCGCAGCAGCCGCGCTCCGACTCGCAGGTCAGGACCGAGCGGATCTTGAGCTTCTCGTAGCCGATGCGCTCCACGGCGTCGGCCTTCTTCTCGTCGATCAGGTCGTCGACATTGAGGATGGCCTCGCCGCTGACCGGGTCCTTGACCATCTCGCAGGAGACGCGGCCGTAGGTGCGGGTCGCCAGCGAGGCGGCCTCCTCGTCGCCGTCGTAGATCGGCTGGACGATGATGCCGTTGACGGTGCCGCAGTCGTGCTCGGTGACGATGACGTCCTGCGCCACGTCGACCAGCTTGCGGGTCATGTAGCCCGAGTCGGCGGTCTTGAGCGCCGTGTCGGCGAGGCCCTTGCGGGCGCCGTGGGTCGAGATGAAGTACTCGAGCACCGACAGGCCCTCGCGGAAGTTCGAGGTGATCGGGCGCTCGATGATCTCGCCGGACGGCTTGGCCATCAGGCCGCGCATGCCGGAGAGCTGCTTGATCTGCGACTTGTTGCCCCGGGCACCGGAGTCGACCATCATGAACAGCGGGCTGATGCCCTTGCCGTCGTTGTGCTCGAGCTTGCGGTAGAGCTTCTCGGCGATCTTGTCGGTGGCGTGGGTCCAGATGTCGACGACCTTCTGGTAGCGCTCGCCATCGGTGATGACCCCGTTGCGGTACTGCTTGGAGACCTTCTCGACCTGCGTGTAGGCGTCGGCGATGATCTCCGGCTTCTCCTCCGGGATGACCATGTCGACGATCCCGATCGAGGTCCCCGAGCGGCTGGCCTCCTTGAAGCCGAGCCCCTTGAGGGCGTCGAGGGTCTCGACGGTCATCGCCTGGCCGGAAACCTGGTAGCAACGCCAGATGACGTCGCCCATCTGCTTCTTGCCGACGGTCTTGTTGATGAAGCCGAGGCCGGCGGGCCAGATCTCGTTGAAGCGGACGCGGCCAGGGGTGGTCTCGATGATCTTCGACTCCTTGTCGCCGAAGACGGTGTCGTTGCCGGTGTCCGGGTTGCGCAGGCGGATCCAGGTGTGGTAGCCGATCTTGCGCGAGGCGATCGCGAACTCGACCTCCGCCGAGTTCTCGAACAACGGCAGGTGGTCCTGCTTCTCACGGTCGGCGGCGGTGCGGACCGGCGCCCAGGTGAGGTAGTAGGAGCCGAGGATGATGTCCTGCGAGGGCGTGGTGATCGGGCGTCCCGAGGCCGGCGAGAAGATGTTGTTCGGCGCGAGCATCAGCTGGCGCGCCTCCATCTGGGCCTCGACCGAGAGCGGCACGTGGACGGCCATCTGGTCGCCGTCGAAGTCCGCGTTGTAGGCGGTGCAGACGAGCGGGTGGACACGGATCGCCGAGCCCTCGATCAGCTTCGGCTCGAAGGCCTGGATCGACAGGCGGTGAAGCGTCGGCGCGCGGTTCAGCATCACCGGGTGGCCCTTGGTCACCTCGGCGAGGATGTCCCAGACCTCGGTGGTCTTGCGGTCGATCATCTTCTTCGCCGAGCGGACCGTGTGGCAGTAGCCGAGCTCCTTGAGGCGGCGGATGATGAAGGGCTCGAACAGCGTCAGCGCCATCTTCTTGGGCAGGCCGCACTGGTTGAGCTTGAGGTCGGGGCCGATGACGATCACCGAGCGGCCCGAGTAGTCGACGCGCTTGCCGAGCAGGTTCTGGCGGAAGCGGCCGCCCTTGCCCTTGAGCATGTCGCTGAGCGACTTGAGCGGACGGTTGCCGGCGCCGGTCACGGCACGGCCGTGGCGGCCGTTGTCGAACAGGGCGTCGACAGCCTCCTGCAGCATCCGCTTCTCGTTGCGGATGATGACCTCCGGCGTCTTCAGCTGGAGCAGGTTCTTGAGGCGGTTGTTGCGGTTGATGACCCGGCGGTAGAGGTCGTTCAGGTCGGAGGTGGCGAAGCGGCCACCCTCGAGCGGGACCAGCGGGCGCAGGTCCGGCGGGATCACCGGGAGCACCGTCATGATCATCCACTCGGGACGCGACTTGGACGAGGCGAAGCCCTGGGCGATCTTGAGGCGCTTGGAGAGCTTCTTCTTGTTCTGCTTCGAGCGGGTCGTCTCGAGTTCCTCCTCGAGCACCTTCTGGAGCTCGACCAGGTCGACCTGCGAGAGCAGGTCCTGAAGGGCCTCGGCACCCATGCCGGCGCGGAACGAGCCGTCGCCGTAGGCGTCCTCGGCGTCGCGCAGCTCGGTCTCGGTGAGCAGCTGGCCGCGCTCGAGCCCGGTGTTGCCGGGGTCGGTGACGATGTAGTCCTCGTAGTAGATCACCCGCTCGAGCTGGCGGGCGCTGATGTCGAGCACCAGGCCGATGCGCGAGGGCATGCACTTGTAGAACCAGATGTGGCTGACCGGGACGGCGAGCTCGATGTGGCCCATCCGCTCGCGGCGGACGCGGCTCAGGGTCACCTCGACGCCGCAGCGGTCGCAGGTGACGCCCTTGTGCTTGATGCGCTTGTACTTGCCGCAGGCGCACTCCCAGTCGCGGGTCGGGCCGAAGATGCGCTCGCAGAACAGGCCGCCCTTCTCGGGCTTGAAGGTCCGGTAGTTGATGGTCTCGGGGTTCTTGACCTCCCCCTTGGACCAGGAGCGGATGACTTCCGGCGAGGAAACCGTGATCGAGACCTGGTCGAAGGCCTCGGTTTTCTCGTCAACGCCGAAAAGCTCGCGGAGATTGGTATCAACACTCATGATGATGGAATCTTATAGGATTGGTTTTTCGGGGTTGATCAGAGAGTGAGGTCGTCGAGCGAGAAGTCGTCGGACTCGCCGCTGACCGGCGCGCCGCGCTCGGATCCGAGCTTGCCGGGCCGGACGTCGAGGCCGAGCGACTGCATTTCCTTGATGAGCACGTTGAAGGACTCGGGCGTGCCGGCCTCCAGGTTGTTGTCGCCCTTGACGATCGCCTCGTAGATCCGGGTGCGGCCCTGGACGTCGTCCGACTTCACCGTGAGGAGCTCCTGCAGGGTGTAGGCGGCGCCGTAGGCCTCGAGGGCCCAGACCTCCATCTCCCCGAAGCGTTGGCCGCCATACTGCGCCTTGCCGCCCAGCGGCTGCTGGGTGACGAGCGAGTACGGCCCCACCGCGCGGGCGTGGATCTTGTCGGCGACGAGGTGGCCGAGCTTGAGCATGTAGATGTAGCCGACCACGACCGGCTGGTGGAAGGCCTCGCCGGTGCGGCCGTCGAACAGGGTCGACTTGCCGCCGGTGGTGCCGTCCTTGCCGTCGCCGATCCAGGTGAAGCCCGGGCCCTCGGCCTCCTTGGCCTTGCGCTCGCGGGCCTTGCCCTTGCCGTCGCCGAGGAGCTTCACGCCGTCGACCTTCTTGGCCTCGGACATGTACTCCCAGATCTTGGCCTCCGGGATGCCGTCGAAGATCGGGGTGGCCACCTTGAAGCCGAGCGCCTTGGCGGCGACGCCGAGGTGGGTCTCGAGGACCTGGCCGACGTTCATCCGCGAAGGCACGCCGAGCGGGTTGAGGCAGATGTCGACCGGGGTGCCGTCGCTGAGGAAGGGCATGTCCTCCTCCGGGACGATGGTGGCGACCACGCCCTTGTTGCCGTGGCGGCCGGCCATCTTGTCACCCACCGACAGCTTGCGCTTGGCGGCGACGAAGACCTTCACCTCGCGGATCACGCCCTCGTTCACCTCGTCGCCGGACTCAAGCTGGTCGAGCTTGCGCTCGCGCTCGGTGTCGAGCTCGGAGAAGCGGCCCTCGAACGAGCCGATGATCTCGAGGATCTTGTTGCGGATCGGCGAGGGGTCGATCTCGATGTGATCGTGGACCGATGCCAGCTTGCGCAGCAGGGTCTTGGTGATCTTGCGGTTGGCCGGGATGATGATCTCGCCGGTCTGGGCGTTGACCACGTCGAGCGGGATCTTCTCGCCGAGCAGGATGTCGGAGAGCTTCTCGGTCAGGTCGTCGGTCAGCTTGTCCGACTTCTTCTTGTGCTCGTCGTTGATCTTCTTGAGCTGCTTCTTGAGCTCGGCCGGGTCGATCTTCTCGCGCGGCTTGCGGCCGAGCGGGCCCTGCGGGTCGCCCGGGCGGACCGCCTGGACGATGCCGGTGCAGCCCGAGGGGACGCGCAGCGAGGTGTCCTTCACGTCCGCGGCCTTCTCGCCGAAGATCGCGCGCAGCAGGCGCTCCTCGGGGGCGAGCTCGGTCTCGGACTTCGGCGTGATCTTGCCGACCAGGATGTCGCCGGGCTTCACCTCGGCGCCGATGCGGACGATGCCGTCGTGGTCGAGGTTCTTGAGGGCCTCCTCGCCGACGTTCGGGATGTCGCGGGTGATCTCCTCCGGCCCCAGCTTGGTGTCGCGCGCGGCGACCTCGAACTCGGAGATGTGGATCGAGGTGTAGACGTCCTCCTTGACCACGCGCTCCGAGATGACGATGGCGTCCTCGAAGTTGTAGCCGTTCCACGGCATGAAGGCGACGAGCACGTTGCGGCCGAGCGCCAGCTCGCCGTCCTCGGTGTTCGGGCCGTCGGCGAGGACGGTGCCCTTCTTGATCTTGTCGCCCGCCTTGACGATCGGCTTCTGGTTGATGCAGGTGCCGGCGTTCGAGCGCATGAACTTGCGCAGCGGGTAGGCGTAGACGCCCTTCTTGAGGTCGGTCTTCACCGACTCCGGGTCGGAGAGGAACTTCTCGTCGGCGACCGGGAGCTTGCCGTCCGGCGTGGTGATGACGATCTCGGCGGTGGCGGCGGCGACGATGCCGTCGCCCTCGGACACGACCACGGAGCGCGAGTCGCGGGCGGTCTTGCCCTCGAGGCCGGTGCCGACCAGCGGCGACTCGGAGACGAGCAGCGGCACCCCCTGGCGCTGCATGTTCGAGCCCATCAGCGCGCGGTTGGCGTCGTCGTGCTCGAGGAAGGGAATCAGGCCGGCGGCCACCGAAACGAGCTGCTTGGGCGAGACGTCCATGTAGTCGACCGCGGTGGGGTCGACCTCGATGAACTCACCGCCCGCCTCGCGTGCGGTCACCTTCTCGTTGAGGAACTTGCCGGTCTTGTCGATCGGGTTGTTGGCCTGGGCGATGAGGTACTTCTCCTCCTGGTCGGCGGTGAGGTACTCGATCGCGTTGCTGACCTTGCCGCTCTTGACGCGGCGGTAGGGGGTCTCGATGAAGCCGAACTCGTTGATGCGAGCGTAGGTGCACATCGAGTTGATCAGGCCGATGTTGGGACCTTCCGGGGTCTCGATCGGGCAGATCCGGCCGTAGTGCGACGGGTGGACGTCGCGGACCTCGAAGCCGGCCCGGTCGCGGTTCAGGCCACCCGGGCCGAGGGCCGAGAGGCGGCGCTTGTGCGTCAGCTCGGCCAGCGGATTGGTCTGGTCCATGAACTGCGACAGCTGGGACCGGCCGAAGAAGTCGCGCACGACGGCCGAGAGGGCCTTCGGGTTGATCAGCTTCTGCGGGGTCATGCCCTCGATGTTCACGTCGAACAGGGTCATGCGCTCCTTGACCAGGCGCTCGGTGCGGGCGAGGCCCACGCGGCACTGGTTGGCGA
>JAUIJB010000036.1 GCA_030430455.1 Verrucomicrobiia bacterium
GTACCTCGAGGGCTTCGTCAAGCGCGGCCTCGAGGTCGTGTTCTTCACCGACCCGGTCGACGAGTACGTCGTCGAGTCGCTCGGCGAGTTCGACGGCAAGAAGCTGCAGTCGATCGCCCAGGGCGGTGTCGAGCTCGAGGATGCCGAGGTCGAGGGCGAGTCGCTCTCGGAGGAGGAGACCACAAAGCTCTGCGAGTTCCTCAAGTCGCAGTTCGGCGACAAGGTGACCAAGGTCGAGTCCGGCAAGCGCCTGGTCGACAGCCCGGTGGTCGCGCTGGTCCCGCAGGACGCGATGACGCCGCAGATGCGGCGGATGATGCAGGCGATGGACGAGAACTTCCAGGATGAGGTCAAGGTCGAGCTCGAGATCAACCCGCGCCACCCGCTGATCCGCAAGCTGTCGGAGTCGCACGGCGACAACCCGGAGCTGGCCGGGCTGGTCGCCGGGCAGTTGCTCGACAACGCGCTCATCTCCGCCGGCCTGCTCGACGACGCCCGCGACACCGTGCAGCGGATGAACGAGCTGATGCAGCGGGCACTCGGCTGATGAGGGGTGACGATCCCGTCGCCCGCAAGGTGCATCGCTTTCACTGCCGACCCATGACCTCCCGCCCGTGACCCTGAAACTGATCTTCGACGAGGCCCGGATCGCCGGGCTGGTGCTGGCCAAGGTGGGCAATCCCTCGCGCGACGAGCCGCTGCAGACCTCGAAGCAGTTGTTCCAGCCGAACGACGCCGACCAGGAGCTGCTCAGCTCGATCTTCGTGCGACCCTTCCGCAGCCTCGGGATGCAGGGGCAGCGCTTTCACCACCACAGCTCGCTGGAGAATCACGAGCTCAACGGCTGTGCCCGCGCGGTCTTCGACGACGCCGGGACGCTGCTCGAGAAGGGAACCGAGATCGCCTCGCGGCTGTATTCGAAGTCGAGCCACCCGAACATCAAGTCGGGCGACCTCTGCGTCGCCCTGATCGAGGGCATCCAGCTGGCCAGCGAGGTGGTCGAGGCGGAGGATCTCGACCGCAAGCCGGAGCCGCTGCGCGCGCTGTGCATCCTCAAGTCGGAGAGCATGACGCCCTTCCTCAGCATCCTGGCCAAGGACGGCGACCTCCAGCTCAACACCGAGCAGGGCATCAACCCGGAGAAGATCGACAAGGGCTGCCTGGTCCTCGACCACTTCGCCGGCAAAGGATTCTACGTGCTGACCTTCGACCGCGCGGGCTCCGAGTCGCGCTTCTGGGTGCGGGATTTCCTCGGCGTGGCCCCGATCGCCGACCCCACGCTGATGAGCCGCAAGGTGGCCGAGATGGCGGTCGCGGCGGTGGCTGGAAACGGTGGTGAGGGCGACGACGACGCCCCGCCGTGGCAGGCCAACGAGCCGGCGCGGGAGGCGCTGTCCTACTTCGACGGGCGCAAGAAGTTCAGCCTGCAGGAATTCGAGGAGCAGGCGCTGCGGACGCCCGAGGCCAGGGCGCGCTTCGCCGAGGAGCGCAAGCGGCTCGAGGAGGAGGAGGGGGTCAAGGTCGAGGAGGACTTCGACATCTCCCGTCGCGACGTGGCGAAGGCGAAGAAGGGGATGAAGTCGGTGATGAAACTCGACACCGGCGTCGAGATCCGCCTCAAGCCGAAGGTCCTCGACAAGCCCGAGTCGGTGCTCGAGAAGGGCTACGACGAGGAGCGCGGGATGTCGTTCATTAAGGTGTTTTACAAGCGCGAGGTGGGGTCGTGAGCCAGCTTGCCGCGCCGTAGTCCCGGAGCGGGACGAAGGCGGGTGAGCTAGTGAGCGAGTGAGCGAGTGAGCTAGTGAGCTAGTGAGCGAGTGACCAGTGACCAGTGAGCTAGTGAGCTAGTGACCGCTGACCGCTGACTTTCCGATCACAGGCCGGCGAATTGGATCAGGCCGCCGGTGAGGGCGACGGTGGCGCCGGCGAGGACGTGGCTGTAGCGGGCCAGGCGGTGGGTCGGGAGCCACTCGAGGCCCCAGCGGCCGACGAGGACCAGGGTGGTCATCGCGGCGAGGGTGACGACCGAGAAGCTGATCGCCACCAGCCACGCTCCGGCCCAGCTGGCGGTGGCGGCGGGGTAGATGAAGAAGGGGATGAGCGGTTCGCAGGGGCCGAAGAGGAAGATGACGAAGAGGATCCACGGCGTGAGGCTGATCTCGGCGCCGGTCTTCGGGTCATGGACGTGATCGTGGGCGTGGAGGCGGACGAGGTGGTCGTGGGTGTGGCCGTCGGGGCCGGGGCGCTTCAGCCGCCACATACCCCAGGCGGCGTAGATCACGCCGAAGACGATCAGCGCCCACGCGGCGAACCCGCCGCGGGCCGACTCGATCCACTCGAGGTGGCGCAGGCTCGCGCCGATGCCGAAGCCGACGAGTCCGAGCACCACCGAGCTGGCGACGTGGCCGAGCCCGCAGCCGAGCGTGATCCAGGCCGTCTTCGCCATCGACCACCCGCGCGCCTTCGACAGGACGATGAAGGGCAGGTAGTGGTCGGGCCCGATGACCGTGTGGATCAGCGCCACGGCCATCGCGTTGACGCTCAGGATGGTGAGTTCGGGGTCCATGCGGGAATTCGACCGATGGCATTCTGGAGGAGGGTCGGGGGCGCAACTCCGCAAATCCGTTGAATCCCCCCGCACGGCTTCACGGCCGGGGCGCTCCGATCTGGACCCGGAGCCGGGGCGGGGTCACGTTATAGGAGTGCACGAAGTCGGAATCATGGAGTCCGCGCTTTCCCTGGTGCAGGACCATGCCGCGACCCGCAGGGGCCGGCGGGTGACGCGTGTCGTGCTGAGGATCGGGGAGCTGGCCGGTGTCGACGTCGATGCGCTCCGCTTCGCCTTCGACGTGGTGTCGCGCGGCACCGTCGCGGAGGGTGCGGCCTTCCAGGTCGAGGAGGTTCCGGCGCTGGCCCACTGCGGTGAATGCGGCCGGGACTTCGCGAGCGATGACCTCGTTTTCATCTGCCCCACCTGCGGGGCACCCGGCGGTGAGTTCCGCAGCGGCCGGGAAATGGAGTTGAGCCGGATCGAACTGAGTTGATTGCCATGTGCCGCGAGTGTGGATGCAGCGAACGGGTGCCTTTCGGCGTGAAGGTGCTGAGCGTGCTCGCGCCCGGGATCCTCCGTGCGGCCGAGCGGGATGCTGCCGTGGGCGATGCCGAACCGGCGGGCGAGCCGGAGACGATCGAGGTCCACGCGCCGCTGCTGGCCAAGAACGATGAGATCGCGGAGCGCAACCGGGCGGGCTTCCGCGAGCGGGGAATGCGGGTGCTCAACCTGGTCTCGTCTCCCGGTTCGGGAAAGACCGAGTTGCTCGCGAAGACGGTCGACGGCTTCGGCGAGAAGCTGGCGGTCCTGGTCGGCGACCTCGAGACCGACAACGACGCGCGGCGGATCCACCGGCCGGGCGTGGCGGTGGCGCAGATCACCACGGGAACGGCCTGCCACCTGGATGCGGCGATGGTGGCGCGCGGGCTCGAGCGGCTCGAACTGGACGGCGTCCGCGTGTTGTTCATCGAGAACGTCGGCAACCTGGTCTGTCCCGCCGAGTTCGACCTCGGTGAAGACCTGCGGGTCGTCCTGCTGTCGGTCACCGAGGGCGAGGACAAGCCGCTCAAGTACCCGCCGATCTTCCGCTCGGCCGACCTCGTGCTGGTGACCAAGACCGATGCCGCCGAGGCGCTGGGATTCGACCGCGGGGAAGCCCTCGCGAACATCCGGCGGGTCGCGCCGCGGGCGCGGGTCATCGAGTTGTCCGCGCGCTCGGGCGAGGGGCTCGACGAGTGGTTCGAATTCCTCCGCGGGAACCTGGTCCAACCCGTCGACGCCGCCATGAGATGAAGGTCGATGCACCAGCCGTGACGGAGCGGGTGCTGCGGGTGCGCGGCACGGTGCAGGGCGTCGGCTTCCGCCCCTTCGTCCTGCGGGTGGCCAGGGAACTCGGCCTTGCCGGCTGGGTGCGCAACGATGCCGCGGGCGTGCTGCTGCGGGTGGTGGGGCCGGCGGAGCAACTCGACAAGCTGGCCACAGGCCTGCGAAACCGGGCGCCGGGGGCGGCGCGGGTCGCGCAGGTGGAGTGGGTGGAAGGGAAGGCGCCCGGCCCCGCTCCGGGCGATGGCTTCGAGATCATCGGGAGCGGGCGAGCGTCGGGTGAGATCGAGACCTCGGCACCGGTCGACCTGGCGCCGTGCATGGACTGCCGGCGGGAACTGTTCGATCCAGCAAACCGTCGCTTCGGCTACCCCTTCATCAACTGCACCCAGTGCGGCCCGCGCTACTCGATCATCGAGCGGCTGCCCTACGACCGGCCGCAGACGACGATGGCCGGGTTCACCATGTGCCCGGCCTGCCAGCGGGAGTACGACGACCCGCGCGACCGGCGCTTTCACGCTGAACCCAATGCCTGCCCGGCCTGCGGCCCGCGGCTCGAGTGGCGCGATGTCGCTGGAAGGTGTCTGCACGAGGGTGCCGCGGCGCTGGCGGCGGCCGTCGCGGAGATCGAGCGGGGAGGCATCGTCGCCGTGAAGGGCGTGGGTGGCTTCCACTTGATGGTCGATGCCGGCAACGAGTCGGCAGTGGCCGAGTTGCGGCGGCGCAAGCAGCGCGAGGAGAAACCCTTCGCGGTGATGTTCCGGGACCTGCAAATGCTGCGCGAGTCGGCCGAGGTGACGGATGAGGCGGCGACCCTGCTGACCTCGCCGGAGGCGCCGATCGTGTTGGTTCCGCGGCGGGCCGGGCATGCGCTGGCATCCGGCGTGGCGCCCGGCAACCCGTGGATCGGCGCCATGTTGCCATCGTCGCCGCTTCACCTGCTGCTGTGCGGGCAGCTGGACCGGCCGGTGGTCGCGACCAGTGCCAACCTCGCCGAGGAGCCGCTGTGCACGGACGACGACGAGGCCCGCCGCCGGCTCGCCGGGATCGCCGGGCATTTCCTCGGTCACGACCGGCGCATCGCCCGGCCGGTCGACGACTCGATCCTGCGCCTGACGGCCGACGGGTCTCCGGTGGTGCTGCGTCGTGCTCGCGGCCGGGCGCCCTCGCCCTTGACGCTGCCGGATGACCTTGGGAATCCGCTGCTTTGCCTGGGCGCGGACCTGAAGAACACGGTCGCGGTGGCCACGGGCCGGCGACTCGTGCTCAGCCCGCACATCGGCGACCTCGCCGGGGTGGAAACCCAGCGGGTGTTTCGCGACACCATCCGCACCCTGGCCGGGCTGATGGGGGCGACGGCCGGGGCGGTCGCCTGCGACAAGCATCCGGGTTACCACTCGACCCGCTTCGCGGAGGGGAGCGGCCTGCCGCAAGTCGAGGTGCAACACCACCTCGCGCACGTGCTGGCGGTGCTGCTCGAGCACGGGCACGGAGCCGACGGTGTCCTCGGAGTCGCCTGGGACGGCACCGGCTACGGGGAAGATGGTAGCATCTGGGGAGGGGAGTTCATCCTGCTCGAGAGCGGTGCCGCCTCGCGCTTCGCCTGCCTGCGACCGTTCCGCCTGGCCGGAGGTGAGGCTGCGGTCCGCGATGCCCGTCGGGTGGCGCTGGCGATGACGCGCGATGCGGGGGCGGTGGACGACGGTGGATTGGGCTTTTCCGCGCAGGAGCGTCGCAACCTCGAAACGATGCTGGCCCAGGGCCTGAACTCGCCGGTCTGCAGCAGTGCCGGGCGCCTGTTTGATGGCTTTGGTGCCCTGCTGGGGATCGCCCGCCACAACCGCTTCGAGGGCCAGGTGCCGCTGGCGGTGGAGGCCGCGGCGACGGCGGCGACGCCGGGCGAGGAGGTCCTGCCCCTCGACCTGCGGCCAACCCGGGCGGCGGCCGAACTCGAGCTCGACTGGCGGCCGGCGGTCGTGTCGTGCTCCAGGCAGGCGGACCCCGGGCGCGTCGCCGCGGCGCTGCACCGTGGCTTGGCCGAGGCGATCGTGCGCGTCGCCCACCGCGCGGGGGTCGGCAAGGTCGTGCTCTGCGGCGGGTGCTTCCAGAACGTGATGCTGCGTGAGCTCGCCGAGCGCGGGCTCCGCGATGCCGGCTTCGAGGTGCTCGCACCGCGGGAATTGCCGCCCGGCGACGGAGCGATCGCCGCCGGGCAGGCCCTCGGCGCCTCGTGGAACCTGACCCGGGTCGAATTGCCCGGCGCCGACTCCCCCGCCAACCCCAACCCCGCCGTCCCATGTGTCTCGCCGTTCCCGGAAAAGTGATCGATGTCGAAGGGGAGGACCCGCTGCTGCGGAATGCCCGGGTGAGCTTCTCCGGGGTCGTCAAGGAGGTCAGCCTGGCCTGCGCGCCCGAGGCGCGGCCGGGTGACTACGTGCTGGTCCACGTCGGCCTCGCAATCAGCGTGATCGACGAGAAGGAAGCCGAGGAAACCCTCGGCTACCTCAGGCAGATGGGCGATCTCGACGGACTGGAGGAGGGTGGACCGGAGGAGGTGCCGCCGTGAAGCATGTCGATGAATACCGCGACGCCGACCTGGTCCGCAAGCTGGCGGCGGAGATCGAGCGGCTGACGACGCGGCCGTGGACGCTGATGGAGATCTGCGGCGGGCAGACGCACGCGATCGTCAAGTTCGGCCTCGATGAGCTGCTCCCCGAGGGCATCACCCTGGTCCACGGTCCCGGCTGCCCGGTCTGCGTGACGAGTGCGGAGTTGATCGACCAGGCCGTCGAGCTGGCGACCGGTCACGGGGCGATCCTCTGCTCCTTCGGCGACATGCTGCGGGTTCCCGGCAACGGGATCGACCTGCTCACCGCGAAGGCGCGGGGAGGCGAGGTTCGCATCGTCTACTCGCCGCTCGACGCGGTGGCCATTGCGGCCGAGAACCCGGACCGTCAGGTGGTGTTCTTCGCGGTCGGCTTCGAGA
Organism: Verrucomicrobiia bacterium; assembly: GCA_030430455.1. GTDB lineage: Bacteria > Verrucomicrobiota > Verrucomicrobiia > Verrucomicrobiales > Akkermansiaceae > Haloferula. The sequence continues at coordinate 6,861 of JAUIJB010000036.1, forward strand.
CCACCGCCCCGGCGAATGCGATGGCGGTGCTGCGTGCCGAGCACGCCGGCTTGGAGAATTTCTCGATCCTCACCTCGCACGTGCTGGTGCCGCCGGCGATCCGCGCGATCCTCGGCGCCCCGGACAACCGGGTGCAGGGATTTCTCGCCGCCGGCCACGTCTGCGCCATCATGGGCAGCCGCGAGTATGGCCCGATCGCCCGCGAGTTCGGCGCGCCGATCGTGGTCACCGGCTTCGAGCCGGTCGACATCCTCGAGGGCGTTCGCTTGTGCGTGCGGCAACTCGAGGAGGGCCGCAGCGAAGTCGAGAACGCCTACCAGCGGGCGGTGCGGGACGAGGGCAACCCGGCCGCTCGGGCGATCCTCGAGCGCGTCTTCGAAGTCTGCGACCGCGACTGGCGCGGGATCGGCGTGATCCCGTCAAGCGGCCTGGCCCTGCGCCGGGAGTATGCCGGGTTCGATGCCGGCCGCCGCTTCCCGCTCGCCAGCACGGTGAAGGGCGGGGCGGGCGAGTGCATCAGCGGCGAGATCATGCGGGGGGTGAGGAAACCGCACGATTGTCCCGCCTTCGGCGTCCGCTGCACCCCGGAGCACCCGCTGGGCGCACCGATGGTCTCCAGCGAGGGCGCCTGCGCGGCGTATCATCGATACCGGAAGTGCGGCACATCCTGAGCCGGGGAGCGGCGTCGCTGCTGACAGCGTGATGCCGGGTTTTTGTTTGAGCGGGAATCGGGATTCGCCTACCGATGAATGCTTAAAGGCCACGCCCTCGGGGGAATCCGGGGCCGGCCGTCGGTGTCCGTGCACCCGGCCCGCTCCGGCTTGCAGGAGCGTTCGCGAAGGGGGCAGCTGACGGGGAACTCAAGAGAGCCATGCAAGGTCCATACCGTGACCGGGTCGCCAGCCGGCGCCACCCGGGTTTCAGCCTGATCATCACGATCGCCATGATCGTGCTGATCACGCTGGTCGCGGTGGGACTCCTGTCGCTTTCAACCATCACGCTGCGGACCTCGGGGTTCGGGCGGGACATGAACGAGGCGCGGGCGAACGCCCGGTTGGCGCTGGCGCTGGCGATCGGGGACCTGCAGAAGCACGCCGGCGCCGACACCCGGGTGACCGCACGGGCGGACATCCTCGACGAGGACCACCCGCCGGTGGTCGGGGTGTGGAAGAGCTGGGAGGGCACCAACCACGAGCGGAGTGGCCGCAGCGCGGGTCGGCCGGTTTCGCCCGGAAACTATCGATCCAGCAAGCAGGACCGCCTGCTCGCGTGGCTGGTCTCCGGGGCCGACCCCGGGGAGGTCGTTCCGCCGGACACCCTGCCGGGCGCGTCACGGGTTCCCCTGGTGGGAGCGGGATCGGTCGGCCGGGGCGACGACCGGGACGAGCTTCAGGTGCACCTGGAACCGACCTCGATCGTCGCCGCAGGAGGTGACGCGAGGGGCGGCTTCGCCTGGTGGGTCGGCGGGGAGAACCAGAAGGCGCACCTTCCCCGGCCGTATCGGCCCGAAGAGGACACCGCGGGCCGCTGGGCGAGCCACATGAAGTCCCACGCGGTATCCGACCCCGCGCCCTTGGGCATGGACTCGTTGCTCGACGACCCCGCGCCGGCCGCCCGGGTCATCACCCTGGGGCAGGCCGACCTGCTCGGCTCCTCCGGCGGACGGCGTCCTTCGCGCGAGCACTTCCACGACCTGTCGACCCATTCGGTCGGACTGCTCACCAACACCGCCACGGGTGGCTGGCGCAAGGACCTGTCGCTGCTGACCGAGAACTGGGCGAAGGCCGGCACCAGCGGCCTGCCCCTGTTCCAGCTCGAGCCGGGAAGGTCGACCCGCTGCAACCTGCCGACGAGCCGCCAGCCGCTGGCGTCGAGGTCGATGCTCTATCCCTGGGCCGATTACCGTTCCGGGGATATTCCGATCTACCAGCACGGTGCCGTCGCCAGCTGGGAGAACCTCAGGGACTACGTGATGGCCTACCGGGGGATGGGAATGCAGGTCGCCGCCGGCGGCGAGGCGAGCCTCCGGCCGCGGTCGGCCTCCATCCAGGGGGATTCCTTCCGCTTCCTCCATCGCGTCCGGGTCCACCCGGTCGTCGCCCGGGTCCAGTGGGTGTTCTCGCATTTCGCCCTGCCGAGCATCCGCAGCTTTCCCCGTCCTCCGCCGGGCAGCCTGCGGCCCCTGCTGCTGGTGACCCCGGTGGTCACGATCTGGAACCCGTTCAACGTCGAGATCGAGTTCGGCAGTGGCAACCTGCCGCTCAGCCTGAACTTCCAGCGCCCGCTTCCGGTCGCCCTGCGCTACACCGTGGCGGGTGAGAGCACCGGGAACTTCATCGCGCTCAACAGCGGCGGCACCAACAACCCCCCGGGGATGGGGCGGCCGTTCAGCTACCGGATCCGCGATGCCTTTAGCCTGATGCCGGGCGAGACGCGGGTGTTCAGCCCGGTCGAGACGCAGCCCGAGGGTGCCGTGCTGGAGCTGCAGGCCGGCTACCGGACCGGCGGGGGGAACTACTTTCCCATCGTCACCCCGAGCTCGCGGGGACGCCCCGCCAACGGGGTCGACCCGGGGGTCACGATGAAGGCGGACGCCCGCTTCAACAGCGCCTATGACGACTTCGGCACCGGGGTCGGCGTCTACCTCGACCTGTCCTCCGGCGGGATCTGGAACCTCGCCTACCGCATGGTCTACACCGAGCAGGTCGCCTCCGCGGTCTACCCGGAACTGACCCGCCTGGCGACCTCGCCCCCGCTCGGCACCCTGCAGAACAACCCGGCGCCCTTCCTCACCACGGTCTTCGGCGCCCGGATGGCGAGCAGGACCCACCTCGCCGCGAAGGGCTTCGTCCAGTCGAGTCCCTTCGTCAACTACACCGCGATGGGGGTGAAGGACCGCCGCGAGCGCTCGATCGGCAGGGACTACCTCGGGACCGAGCATCCGGTGAACTCGCCCTTCGACTTCAGCTTCGCCGCGGTGAGCCGGAACGACAGCCTGCTGCCGAACGCGGATGAAACCAACAACCGGGGCTACATCGTCACCGGGTTCACGGTGGCGGACGGCTTGTCGAGGTGCGTGATCTCCGAGCTGCCCACCCGGCCGGTGCAGTCGCTGGGCGAACTCCAGAACTGGGACCTGCGCTACGAGAATCCGATCCCGCCCTTCGCCTTCAACCTGGTCGGCAACAGCGACGCAACGCCGCTGCTTCCGGCCGGCGCGGTGGTGAACGCCCGCGATGCGGGCTATCCGCAGAACCTGCAGCATGACGACTCCTACTGCATCAACCACCTGCTGTTCGACGATTGGTTCTTTTCCTCGATCGCCCCGGACCCGGATTCGTTCGGTGGGGACGGGCGCGACCTCGAGACCACGTTCCGCGAGTTCGTGGAGGGCGAGGCGCCGCTGCCCAACCGGGCATACAAGCCGATCCGTGAGGACCTCGCGGCGGCATCGGGGTCGAAGGGCCGTGCCGACGAGTGGTTTGCCGACGAGGTGGATCGGGGGGACTCCTGGCGGACGATCGCGTCGCGCCTCGAGGTCGAGGGGATGTTCAACGTGAACTCCACCTCGGTGACGGCGTGGCGGTGCCTGCTCGGTCACGCCAGGAACCAGAGGGTTCCCTACGTCAGGGATTCCGGTTCCGCCTGGAGCGTGGAACTCGCCGGGGCGGGCGACTACGGGTTCTCGCGGACCTCCGTTGCCGGCGACGTCGAGGCGCGGGGAATGGGGACCTCCGGCGCTTTCCCGGATGCTGCCCAGTTTGCCGGCTACCGCGAGCTGGACGACGCGACCCTCGACGCCCTCGCGGAGGAAATCGTCGAGCAGGTCCGCCTGCGCGGACCCTTCCTGTCGCTGGCCGAGTTCGTCAACCGACAGCTGTCGTCGGGCGAACTGGCGCTCGCCGGCGCGGTCCAGACGGCATTGAACCGGATCGCGTCCAAGGCCTCGACCAGCCCCTACCGGGTGATCGAGGAAGTCATCCCGAGGAGGTCGAGCGCGTCGCCCGTCGCGGTCGGGGATGCGGAGTACCAGTTCCCCGAGGCCGCCGTGGGTCACAGCACCTACGGGCTGCCGGGCTGGACCCGCCAGGCGGACGTGCTGCGTGCCATCGCTCCGGTCCTCAGCGCGCGGGATGACACCTTCAAGATCCGCGCCTATGGGGAGGCCCGGGATGCGGTGGGGCGGGTCACGGCCAGCGCGGTGTGCGAGGCGGTGGTCCGGCGGACACGGGATTTTGTCGATCCGAGGGACGAGGCGGACATCACCGGGCTTCCGGAGCGCGCGATCAACCGGAGCCTCGGCCGGCGCTTCGAGGTCACGGCGTTTCGCTGGCTCGGTGCGGAGGAGATCTAGTGCCGGGCCATATCAAGTCCGGATGGGAAACCGCAGATGAACGCAGATTGGGATTGGGGTCCGGGTGGCCTTCCACTTCCATCGGAAGCTGAGTCCAGGCTTCGGCCGGCTCAAGACGGTCCGATCCCATCCAGCTCGAAAACCCACGGCGCCTCCCACCATGATCCGATTTCCGCTTTCGCTTCTGCTCCCGGCCGTTCTGTCGCTGGCTCCCGCCAGCGCTTGGGCGCAGGGGAGTGCCCGAACATGCCGCATCGTCTTCCTCAACGCCCCCGCCGATGCCCCGTCGACGATGCAGCTGTTCGACGGCGTGAAGTCGCAGGAGGTCGAGTTGCCATCGATGAACCTGTCGCCGATCTACCGGATCGCGGGCGGCGCCGCCACCGTTGCGCTGCTGCCGGTCGAGGTGGAGGATCCCGCCTCGGTCATCGACGCCGCCCCGAGCGTCAGGATCCCGGAGAAGGCGAAGGAAGTGTTCCTGATCGTGACCAGCGACCGGTCCAATGAGGTGGCGCCAGTGAGGCTCGAGGTGATCGACGGCGATTCGGCGAAGTTCAAGCGCGGGCAGATGTACTGGATCAACCTGACACCTTACAATGTGGGTGGCCGTCTCGGATCGCGGCCGCTGAAACTGGGACCCGGCGCGCGGCAATTGGTCGACCCGCCGGCGGCGGGCAACGAGGACTACGTCGTCAGCCTCGAATACCGGAGGAAAGGTGACGAGCGCGTGTTCCCCTTGACCCGGACCAAGTGGCGACACGACCCGATGAGCCGCAACCTGCAGTTCGTCTTCAGCGAGACCCCGCGCAGCGTTCCGAGGGTGGTCGGCTTTGACGACTACCAGGCGGATGGGGCCGAGTAGGCTTCCCGGAACCCGCGGCAAGGTAGGCCATCCGGTTTGCGGACCTTGACCGGGCGTGGCCCGGCGATCGTTTGGAAGCGGCGTGGCGGGCCCGGGGTCGAACCCCCGATTTCCATCGCCTTTTTGTTTTCCTCCGTCCGGCATCGCTGCTGGCATCCGGCGATGCCGCGTGCCGCCGTCCACAGCCTTGCCGCCCTGGTGCTGGCCGTCGCCTCGGTGGCGATCTGGCACTGGCGCTTCGAGGTCGACCCCGGGGCGCTGCCCGAGGTCCGGCTGGACGATGCCCTGGTGGGCTGGAGCAGTCCGGACCACCGCCAGCACGAGCTTGAGAAACGCGACGATGGGCTGGTTCTCGTGCTCGAGCGCAAGGGCGCGAAGGAGAAGGCGCCGGGTGTCCATGTGCTGTTCACCCGACTCGAGCGGGTCAACTACGTTCACATCCGCTGCGAGGCCCGCTGGCAGGGCGTCAAGGTCGGCCCGAGGGACTACATGATCGCCCGCTTCGTCTCCATGAAGAGGGACGCCTCGGGACGGATGTCGCATCCCGAGGGCGGCTTCCAGGTCTTCGGCGGCGTGGGCGACTCCGGCTGGAAGCACTACGAGGTCGTTCAGAGGCTGAGCTCGGACATGCATGCCTACGGGCTTGCCATCGAGATGCTCGGGGAGTCCGGCCGGCTCGAGGTGAGGGACCTCGGCGTCACCGCGGTGCGTCAACGCGGCTGGGTTCCACCGGCCACGGCGGTCGTCCTGCTGGGTTGGACCGGCCTCCTTGCCAGCCTGATCCGCATGCACTCCCACCGGCCGGCGTGGACCCGGACCACGGCAGGGGCGCTGATGATGGTGACCTGCGGCTGGGTCCTCGTGTTTCCGCAGATGAAGCGCTTCCGCCAGCCCGTCCTCGGGCACTTCGAAGTGGGCGATGCCGCCAGGTCGCCCGTCGTGCAGGAGTCGTCCCCGGCGGTCGCCAGCCCCCCGGCTCGGCCGGACCGTCCGGGACGCGCCGATCCGGCTCCACCGGCACCGGTTCCACCGAAGGACGAGAGCGCTGGTGAGGATCCACCACCGCGGGACAAGGCCGTGTCGCGGGAAACGCCCGAGGAGACGCGGGATTCGGGCTGGTTGTATCGCTTTCTCTACCGGGTCGACCAGCGCTTCGTGGCCGCCCACCTCGTCCTCTTCGCCGGGGTGACCTGGCTCTTCCTCGCGATTACCGGATCGGCGTCGCAGTGGCGGCTCCCTCTGGCGCTCGCCATCCTTGCGGAGGTCGTCCCCGAGCTCATCGACCACCTCGGCGGCTGGGACGACTGGTTCGACCTGGCCTCCAACCTGGCGGGCGTGGGGCTCGCCGTGCTCGTCTGGTGCCGGGTTCCGATGCCCGGGTGGCTCCGCGGGAGGAGCTCGGACTGAAGGCCTTGTCGGCGACCTTGTCCGGCCGGACTGCCCGGGTTCCGGCCGGCTTCGCCCTGCGTTCACCCGCCCTCCCGTGGCGCACGGCGTCGTCTGCGGTCGTCTGTCGAGCTGGGCTTGGCACAATGACGCTCTGGCCAGTGACCCCGGATTCGGCAAGGCTGCGCGCATGTCCGCCTTTGACGAGCTTTCGAGAATCCTCCGCGAACGCCACCTCTACGGATCCGCGGCCGCAACCCTGGGGTGGGACCAGGAGACCTACCTGCCGCCGGCAGGGGTCGAACACCGGGCGGCCCAGCTCGCGTTGTTGTCGGGGAAGATCCACGCGCTGGGGACCGACGATGCGTTTCGCGCCGCGCTCGAAGCCGCCGAGGACGAGGGCCTGCCGGGGCAGCAGGCCAACCTGCGCGAGATCCGCCACCACTTCGATCGCGCCACTCGCCTGCCGCAGGCGCTGGTCGAGGAGGACTCGCGCGCCTCGTCGCTCGCCAAGGCCGCCTGGGCCAGAGCGCGGGCGGAAAACGACTTCCCGTCTTTTGCCCCGCACCTGGAGAAGCTTCTCGGGATCGCCCGCGAGAAGGCCGAGGCCTGGGGCTACGAGGACGAGCCCTACAGCGCCCTGCTGTCCGGCTACGAGCGCGCGGCCACGACCACCGAAGTGGCCGGAATCCTGGAGACCCTGCGGCCGCAGGTCGCGGAGATCGCCGCGGCAGCCGTGGAGAGGTCGGAAGCGGTGTCGGCCGACTGCCTCCACGGGCCCGCTCCCGTCGAGGCCCAGCAGACCCTGAACCGCGAGGTCGCCGAGTCGCTCGGCTTCGACTTCGGCTCCGGGCGGATCGACGCCACCGCCCATCCCTTCTGCACCACGCTGGGTCCCGCCGACGTCCGCCTGACCACCCGCTATGACGAGGCCGACTTCACCTCCTCGCTGTTCGGGATCCTCCACGAGGCGGGTCACGGACTCTACGAGCAGGGGCTCCCCGGCGACGACGCCCACCTGCCGTCGGGAAGCTCCGTCTCACTGGGCATCCACGAGTCGCAGTCGCGGCTGTGGGAGAACCACGTCGGCCGCTCGCGGCCGTTCTGGGAGAAGTGGCTGCCGCGGGCCCGCGAGTTGTTCCGGCACCTGCGGGCGGTCGAGCTCGACGACTTCCTCGCCGCCATCAACCGCGCCGGCTATTCCTTCATCCGGGTCGAGGCGGACGAGGCCACCTACGACCTCCACATCATCCTGCGCTTCCTCATCGAGCGCCGCCTGCTCAACGGCGAGATCCGGGTCGACGAGGTCCCCGCCGCCTGGAACGAACTCTTCGAGGAGCTCTTCGGCATGAGCCCGAGCAGCGACGCCGAGGGCTGCCTGCAGGACATCCACTGGGCGATGGGCGGGCTGGGCTACTTCCCCACTTACACCCTCGGCAACCTCAACGCCGCCCAGCTGTTCCGCAGCGCCATGGCGGACGCCGGGGTCTCGGCGGCCTTCGCCCGTGCCGACACCGCGCCGCTCCTCGCTTGGATGCACGACCAGGTGCACGCCAAGGGGGCGACGCTCCTGCCGCAGGAGCTGATGGAGTCGGCCACCGGCACGCCGACCCGGCCCGACGCCTACCTCACGCACCTCCGCGAGCGCTTTCTCTGAGTCCGGTTTCAGAGTCCGGCGGGGCGCCGGACTTTGGGCTGCGGCGGCTCGACGCCGCTTTGGGTGACGTTTGGGGAGTTGGTTTCGGGAAGATTCGGTTCCGAAGCGTCGAGCGGCTCGCTTTCCTTGGCCGGAAACCGAGCGTGTTGTCAATCCGGCGCCTCGGTCAGAACCGGATCCGCCGGAACGACTCGCAAAAGCGGCGTCGAGCCGCCGCACTCCAAGGCCTCCGGCAAGGACCCACCTCAGCAGATCCAAGCAAGCGTTGACTCCGAATTCTCTCCCCCTGGACCCTTCGTGTCCCTACAAGGCCTCGCATGAAAACGAGGATGCTCGTTCAGGTGCTCATGTCGTGGGCCTTCGTGGCCAGCTTGGTTGGCCTGGCGAGTGCGGATGAGAGCAAGGAACGGATCGACTGGCAGCTCGACAACCTGAAGTCCGTCGGGGGCCACCCGGTCACGGTCGTGGGGGAGCCCGTGGTGATCGAGACGCCGGATGGCAAGGCGATCGAGTTCGACGGGGTGGATGACGCCTTGTTTTTCGATGTGCACCCGCTGGCCGGTTGGACGGCCTTCACCGTGGAAATCATCTTCCTGCCGGCAACCGAGGGACCACCCGAGCAGCGCTTCTTCCACATGCAGGAGAAGGGATCGGAGTCGCGGGTGATGTTCGAGACCCGGGTGGTGGACGGGGACCGCTGGTTCCTGGACACCTTCATCAATACCGGAAGGGACAAGGTCGCCCTCTATGCCGAGGACCACCGCCACCCGACCGGCAAGTGGCACCACGCGGCGCTCGTGGTGGGGGAGCGGCGCTTCCGGCACTATGTGAACGGCGAGCTCGAGCTGGAGGAGGAACTCGACTACCGGGTGCAGCAGGACGGCAAGACCTCGATCGGCGTGAGGATCAACCGGGTCGACTGGTTCAAGGGGGCGATCCGGACGATCCGCTTCACCCCGCGACCACTGGCGCCGGAGGCGTTCATCGGAGTGGAGGGCTGATCCGAGATCCAAAAGAGATTCGGACTCCTCGGGGCCCCGAAGGACTGGAAACCACAGATTTCGGCGGCACTACCCGGACGGGGTATTGGTCCCCTGAAAGGGGTTTCGTATCAAGGATCCGGCAGGTGAATTCAGGCCATGGGCGGCGACTTCCTCCGGTAGCCCAAACGGGGACGAAGCGTGCCGGTGGAGTGGGTTCAATCGTCGAAACCCAAGCTCCCCGAACCACCTCCCATGAAACCCAATCTTGGAGGGTTGCTGGCTGCAGCCCCTCTTCTGGTCGTATTCGCAAGTCCTTCGTCCGCCGCGGAGGTCATCAAGGCCGACAACTCCGACAATCTTGATCAGGCCAGTTCCTGGTCCGGCGGGGTGGTTCCCGGCGTCGACGACGTCGCCCTCTGGGACAGCACCGTCACCGGTGCCTCCTCCACGCTGCTCGGCTCGGACCTCGGGTGGTCGGGCATCCGTATTCTCGACCCGGTCGGCAACGTTTCAATCGGCGCGGGCAGCGAATTGACACTGGGAGCCGATGGCATCGACATGTCAGCAGCCGTCCAGGACCTGACCATAAGTTCCGACTTCGTTCTCGATCAGGCGCAGACCTGGAATGTCGCCTCCGGCAGGATGCTCAATTTCAATACCGGCACCTTCACCCGCAGCGCCGGTGCGACCCTCAACCTCCAGGGTGCCGGTACGGTCGCCGCCAGCAACATTTCCAACGTCAACGACATCGTCGGGCCGTGGGCGAGCGTGGGGTCGGGGACGTCGTTGTCCTACGCCTCCGTAAACGGCTCGGGAGAGTTGGTCGGTTACACGGGCGCGATGGACATCAGCGGGCTTAGCATGGGTGGGACCTCGGCAACCTCCAGCTACGACTTGCAGGGCAACAACAATGCTCATGCATTCGGCGGTAGCCGTTCCCTGAATACGATACGGCTCGAGGGAGCTGGCGCCCGGCTCACAAGCGGAGCTTCTGATCGGACATTGACCGCGAACGGGATCATGAACTCGAGCTCCGGGACGTTTCTGATCAACAATAGCAACGGGGCGCTGTTTCTTGCGGTTGGGTCGACAGGCGAGCTGGTGGTGACCACCAATGATCAGAATATTGACATCTATTCTGCCATCAACAATGGCTCGAACGAGAATGGGTCTCTCACTTTCAACAGCACGGGAGGTCAGCTTACTCTTATCGGTGCCAATAGTTACACTGGTGCCACTGTCATCAATGGCGGCACCCTTTATGCAAATATTGGCAACGGGCCGAATAACAAGGTCTTCAGCACGACAAGCGGGATTACGGTCAATGAAGGTGCGACATTGCGATCGAGTTCCAATGCTCTTTTCGGATGGGACGGCTCCCAGGAGAAGCCGATCACGGTGAATGCAGGTGGAACCATCACCACGAACGGGGGACTCCTGAGCGATGTCGGAGTTGGTTTGGTGACCCTGAATGGCGGAACCCTGGCTTCGCTCGCTGGTGGTGCCATTGACTGGGGTTCGTGGCGTTTCGACCAAGCAAGTGACAAGTTGCGGGTCACCGAGGATTCCGAGGCGAGCGCGGAGAATGTGAAGTTCCAGAATGGAGGCTCCATCGAGGTCGACTCGGACAAGACTCTGACCTTCTCCGGCACGATCACGGATAGCAGCAACGGAGGCGTCAGTTCAGTCGTCAAGGAAGGTGCTGGAACCATGTTGGTGACGGGGAATCACAGCTACACCGGAGCAACCACCATCAACGCAGGCACGCTGAAGATCGGGGACGGCGGAACCGCGGGCTCGATTTCGGGCTTCAGCGGAGTCACCAACAACGCCACCCTCGAGTATGATCGCAGCGACTCTCTCTCGGCCTCCTATGCCATCACGGGCACCGGCTCGGTGGTGAAAAAGGGCACGGGGACGCTTTTTCTCACGAGCTCCTCGAGCGACTACTCGGGTGGAACCTCGATCGAGGGCGGCAAGCTCGCGCTGGATGCGGAGCTTGCCACCCTGGGGTCCGGGGCGGTGACCCTTGCCAACGGTGCGATCCTTCAGATGCACCGTGGGGATGCCTCGGACAATCTCTCCTACGGGACCGAATTCGCCAATGAACTGCACATTGCCGAGGGCGAGTCGGGTGCGTTCTACAATATGGCGCGCGGCGATTGGTCGGGACCGTTGACCGGGTCCGGAACGCTCAACCTACGCGTCAATGCGACGCGCGGGGAGGTTACCGGCGACTGGTCGGCGTTCACCGGGCAGGTCAACGTGACGACCCGGACCGGGAACGACGATTTCCGGGTTGGTGGCGGCTCGGTCGGGTTGGACATGCCCGGTGCGGCGCTTGATCTGGCGGCGGGCGTCAATCTCTACCAGTCGGCGAATCCGCCGAGCAGCGGGGACCTGACGACCGATCACTTCATTGGCGAACTCTCCGGAGCCGCTGGATCGAACATCGGGGGGAATCCCGTCGGGGGTCGCTTCACGAACTGGACGGTCGGAGCGCTCGACACGGACTCCACCTTCGCGGGCACGATCGCCGACAGCGCTGGTGCAGCGCGATTGACCAAGGTCGGCACGGGCCGCCTGACCCTCTCCGGTGCCAACAGCTACACCGGCGCGACCGCCGTCAATGGCGGAACCTTGCTGATCAACGGCGACCAATCGGCGGCCACCGGGGCGGTCACGGTCGCCGGCGGCGCGACGCTGGGCGGCTCGGGCACCGTCGGCGGGGACACCACCTTCGAGGACGGCGCCACCCATGCCGTGGGCAACAGCCCCGGGCTGCAGACCTTCAATGGCACGGTGAACTACAACCAGAACTCGATCTTCGAGTGGGAGCTGGTCGACAACACCACGGCCAACCGTGGAAGCGACTGGGACGCGGTGAACGGGAGCTCCAGCCACGATCTCAACGTCAATTCCAACGCCGTCTTCAACATCATCCTCGACGGCAGCGACAACGGCGGCACCTCTGCGGTGGACTTCGCAGACACCTTCTGGGCAGCGCCGGGTGGCCAGAGCTGGGAGGTCTTCAGCGGGTTCCAGTCGGTGGCGGGACTCTTCACCCTCGGCACGATCACGGTCGACAGCAACGATCAGGGCTACGCGACCTACGGGTCGTTCTCGCTGAGCTCCGGTTCGGGCTCGCTTTCCCTGAACTGGACCCCCGTTCCCGAGCCCACCACCGCCCTGGCCGGATTGCTCCTGGGTGCCGGCCTGCTGCGCCGCCGCCGCGGCGAGGGGTGATCCAAGGAGACGCCGGCCACGAGGGTTGGCAAGCTGCCGGCCGCCGGGGCCGGTGCCCGTTCCGTCCCTCAGCAAATCCGCGGCAGCTGCTCGCCGCTGAGGCGGTCGACAAGGCGCTCGGCGCCGATGATGCTCCGCTGGGTGACCTGGCCTGACGGGCCCGGGCCGACGCGGCCGATGATCGCGGGGGACTCGCCCGGGGCGGTGGCGGCGAGGATCTCGAGCGCCTCGCCGGCCTGGTCCCCCGGCAGGATGCAGGCGAAGCGGCCCTCGTTGGCGACGTAGAGCGGGTCGAGCCCGAGGATCTCGCAGGCGCCATTCACGGCCTCCGGGACCGGCACGCGGGCCGCATCGATGGCGATCGACAGTCCGGATCCCTCGGCCAGCTCGACCAGCGCGGTGGCCAGCCCGCCGCGGGTCAGGTCGCGCAGGCAGTGGACCTCCAGGCCGGCGTCGAGCAGGGCCCGCACCGGTTCGACCAGCGGCGCGCAGTCGCTCACGATCGGGCTCTCGAACTCCAGGCCGGCGCGGGTCGCCATGATCGCCATGCCGTGGCGGCCGAGGTCACCGGAGATCAGCACCGCGTCGCCCGCGCGGATCTCACTCGGGGCGATGGTCCGAGCGGCCTCGATCACGCCGATGCCCGAGGTCGTGATGTAGAGACCGTCGCAGCGGCCGCGCTCGACCACCTTGGTGTCGCCGGCGACGATGGTCACGCCGATCGCATCGGCGGCGCGCTTCATCGACCGCACCACGCGCGCGAGGGTCTCGATCGCGAGGCCCTCCTCGAGGATGAAGCCGGCGCTGAGCCACAGCGGCCGGGCGCCGCTCATGCACAGGTCGTTGACGGTGCCATGGACGGCCAGCCCGCCGATGTCGCCGCCCGGAAAGAACAGCGGACTGACGACGTGCGAGTCGGTCGAGAAGGCGAGCCGGCCCGCCGGGAAGTCGAGCAGGGCGGCATCGTGCTGGGCCTCGAGCGGGGGGCTGTCAAAGGCCGGCCGGAAGACGCGGTCGATCAGCTCCTGGGTGAGCCGGCCGCCGCCGCCGTGGCCGATGGTCACCTCGCTGCCGGCAGGCAGCGGCAGCGGGCAGGAGGAGAAGGCCGAGGCGTCGTTGGTCGAGTCCACGTGCTGATCGAATAGCGGATGGCGAGGGTCGAGCCGAGACCAATCGGTGCTCATGCCGTTTCAGAGAATCAACCTGATGAATGGAGTCGCGACGATTGTCGCAGATCGTCGCAGATTGGTACCAGAATCTGTGTCCATCTGTGTCCATCTTCGGTTTCCCCAGTCCCAACCATGCAAGGTCAGCCTGTTTCCTCGAATTCGTATCAGCTGGCGAGCGGCTCGGCCGTCTCCCACAGCCGGCGAATCTCATCCACCGCCTCGTTGCAACAGCGGTCGACCTCCTCGGACAGCCCGTCACCGATGTCGAGGTCGTGGGCGGGGATCGTGATGAGCCAGGCCTCCGGGACGTGGTCGTAGAGACGGGCGGCGAGGGCGAGGATCTCGTCCGGGCTGCATTGGTGCAGGGTGAAGCCGTCGAGGTCGCCGGCCTCGATCCGCCCGATCCGCAGGGCGGTGGGTCCGGGGGTCAGGCAGGCGTCGACGAAGACCACCTGGCGGAACCCGGCGATCGCCTGCGCGTGCTCGGGCAGGAGTTGGTGGGTGGCAAGCGTCTCGAGCTCGTCGAGCCCGAGCGCCTCGAGGCGCCGGACGACTTCGGGTCCGGCGCCGTCGTCGCGCCTCAGGGTGTTGCCGCAGCCGAGGACTATCAGGCGTTTCATGGTTGGGTTGGTTGTGGATCAATCACGGCTTCGCTCGTCGAGCAGCCGGCCGCCGGCGTCGATCAGCTGCACCCGCATCGGCATGCGGCCGACGGCGTGGGTCGAGCAGCTCAGGCAGGGGTCGAAGTTGCGGATGCCGTGCTCGATCCGGTTGAGCAGGTGCTCGGGGATCTCGGGGCCGTCGATGTAGGCCCGGGCGATCTCCAGGACGGAGCGGTTCATGGCCAGGTTGTTCTGGCCGGTGGCGATGATCATGTTGACCGACTGGATCACGCCGTCGCGGTCGACCGTGTAGTCGTGGAACAGCGTGCCGCGGGGGGCCTCGCTGACGCCGACGCCATGGAGCTGGTTGATGCCGGCATCGGCACGCAGATGGTCGGAGTGGATGTCGGGGTCGTCCATCAGCCGCTCGATCCGCTCGAGGCAGGCGAGGATCTCGATGAGCCGGGCGTAGTGGTAGAGGTAGCACGAGCTGACCGCGCGGCCGCCCCACTTGGCGCGGTATTCCTCGAGCTCGGCGTCGGCCTGCGGCGTGCCCATGAAGTCGCACACGTTGAGGCGGGCGAGCGGGCCGACGCGGTACATCCCGCCCGGGAAGCCGAGCGGCTTGTAGTAGGGCGACTTGAGGTAGGACGACGACTGGACCGCCTCGCCGATGTGGTCGCGGTAGTCCTGCGCGCTGACCTGGTCGGCAATGACTTCCCCCCTGGCGTCCTGGAAGCGCAGCCGCCCGCCGTGGTGCTCCCACTCGCCGTCGGGGGCCACCAGCCCCATGAACAGCGAGTCGAACTTGCCCATCTTCTCGACGTCGTCGCGGTGCTCGTGGACGACCTTCTTGAACAGGGCGAGGGCGGCGCGGGTGGTCTCGTAGGACTCGGCCAGCCTGGAGACGATCGCGTCGCGGTGCTCCCGCGAGAGCCCGCTGCGCACGCCGCCGGGAACGGCCCACGACGGGTGGATCTTCTTGCCGCCGAGGAACTCGATGATCTCCTGGCCGAACTGGCGCAGGCGGATGCCGGCGCGGGCGAGCTCGGGGTTGGCGCGGACGATGCCGATGATGTTGCGCTCCTCGATGGGCGCGTCCCATCCCATCACGAAGTCCGGCGCGCTGAGGTGGAAGAAGCTCAGCGCGTGGCTCTGGGTGAACTGGCCGAGGTTCATCAGGCGCCGCAGCTTGTCGGCGGCGGGGGGCACCTTGACGGCGAGGATCTCGTCGCTGGCCTTCGACGAGGCGAGCAGGTGGCTCACCGGGCAGATGCCGCAGGTGCGCGCGGTGATCGCCGGCATTTCCCACAGCATCCGGCCCTCACAGAACTTCTCGAAGCCGCGGAACTCGACGACGTGGAACCGGGCGTCGGAGACCGCGCCGTCGTCGTCGAGGACGATGCTGATCTTGGCGTGGCCCTCGATGCGGGTCACCGGGTCGATGACGATGCGCTGGCTCATGGGAGGTCGATGATGGTGGATGGCGGCGTCAGCCGAACTTGAGTTGCTCGCCGGTGAGCGGGTCACCGGCGCCGAGGAGGTGGAGGACGAGGGCCTTGATCCGATCGGCCGGGGGCGGGCAGCCGGGGAGGTAGTGGTCGACCGGGATCACCTGGTGGAGCGGCACGGCCTGATCGAGCAGGTTGGGGACGATCCCGGGCTCGGCGGGGATCCCCGGGTTGGTGTCGGCGAGGGTGACGTAGGCGTACTCCAGCGGCACCTCGGGCTTGCCGAGGGCGTTGCGCATGCCGCAGACGTTCGAGGTGACCGCGCAGTCGCCGAAGGAGCAGACCAGCCGGGTCCGGCGGCGGATGTGGTGGGCCATCTCGACGTGCTCCTCGTGGCACACGGCGCCCTCGACGAGGCACAGGTCGACGTTCTCGGGATATTCCTTGGTGTCGACGATCGGGCTGTAGACGATGTCGACCTGGTCGATCAGGTCGACGAGGAACTCGTCGACGTCGAGAAAGGACATGTGGCAGCCGGAGCAACCTCCGAACCAGATGGTGGCGAGTCTCAGACGTTCCATTCCTTTTTCCTCCTGGCGGTGATGATGTCGGCGAGGCGCGCGGGGTCGCGGGTCATTTCGGCGGCGGTGGCGCCGATCTGGAACAGCGCGCCGGTGGGGCAGGACTGGACGCACTTGCCGCACCACGTGCAGGTGGCGGAGTCGCCCCAGTCCTGGTTCATGTCGGTGATGATGTGGGACCCGGCGCCGCGTCCGGCGACGTTCTTGGTGCCGGCCCCCTCGATGTGCCAGCAGGTCCGCACGCAGCGGGCGCAGAGGATGCAGCGGTTGTGGTCCATCCCGAACAGGGGGTGGGTCAGGTCCATGCCCCAGCGCGGGTAGCAGTAGTCGTAGCGGACGTGGTCCATGCCCAGCGAGTAGGCCATGGTCTGCAGCTCGCAGTTGCCGTTGGCGACGCAGGCCGAGCAGACATGGTTGCGCTCGGCGAAGAGGAGCTCGATGTTCATCCGGCGGTAGTTCCGCAGCCGCTCGGTAGCGGTGTGGATGACCCAGCCCTCCTGGACCGTGGTCGAGCAGGCCGGGAGGAGCTTGGGGATGCCCTCGACCTCGACCAGGCACATGCGGCAGGCGCCGGTGTCGTGGATCCCCTCCATGTGGCAGAGGGTGGGGATGGCGACGCCGGCGGCCTTCGCGGCGTCGAGCACCGAGGCGCCTTCCTCGACGCTGACCGGCTGGTCATCGATGGTGAGCGTGCGGACGGACATGGCGTCAGGGGCTGGCGGGTTGGGCGGGCTGGGGGTCCACCGGCGGGTGGTCGGCGTAGGGGTCCGGCTGGAGGCGTTCCTCGTACTCGTGGCGGAAGAAGCGGAGCGTGCTGAGCACCGGGTTCGGCGCGGTCATGCCAAGGCCGCAGAGGCTGGTGTGCCGGACCATGTCGCAGAGCTCCTCGAGCAGGGCGAGGTCGCGGGCGGTGGCGTGGCCCTCGACGATCTTGGTCAGCAGGTGGTGCATCTGCACCGTGCCGGTGCGGCAGGGGATGCACTTGCCGCAGGACTCGTCGCGGCAGAACTCCATGAAGAAGCGGGCGACGTCGACCATGTTGGTGGTCTCGTCCATCACGATCATCCCGCCGGAGCCCATGATCGAGCCGAGCGCGGAGAGCGACTCGTACTCGACCGGGGTGTCGAGGTGGTCGGCCGGGATGCAGCCTCCCGAGGGGCCGCCGGTCTGCACGGCCTTGACCGTGCCGCCGTCCGGGGCGCCGCCGCCCATTTCCTCGACGATCGTGCGCAGCGGGGTTCCCATCGGCACCTCGACGATGCCGGTGTTGGTGACCTTGCCGGCGAGGGCGAAGACCTTGGTGCCCTTGCTCTTCGCGGTGCCGATCGCGGCGAACCACTCCGCGCCGTGGCGCAGGATGGGCGCGATGTTGGCGAAGGTCTCGACGTTGTTGATCAGGGTCGGGCAGCCCCACAGGCCGCTCTCGGCCGGGAAGGGCGGGCGCGGTCGGGGCACCCCGCGGCGGCCCTCGATCGAGGCCATCAGCGCGGTCTCCTCGCCGCAGACGAAGGCGCCGGCACCGATGCGCAGGTCGATCGAGAAATTGAACGGGCACTCCATGATCCGGGCGCCGAGGAGGCCGGCCTTCCGGGCCTGCTTGATGGCCTTCTGCAGCCGCTCGATGGCGAGCGGGTACTCGGCCCGGACGTAGATGTAGCCCTGCTCGGCACCGACCGCGTAGGCGGCGAGGGTCATGCCCTCGAGGATGGCGTGGGGGTCGCTCTCGAGCACCGTGCGGTCCATGAAGGCGCCGGGGTCGCCCTCGTCGGCGTTGCAGACGACGAACTTGCGCTCGCCGCGTGCCTTGGCGACGGTCTGCCACTTGAGGCCGGTCGGGTAGCCGCCGCCGCCGCGCCCGCGCAGGCCGCTGTCCATGATCTCGCTGACGACCTCCTCGGGCTGCATCTCGTGCAGCGCGTGGTGCAGCGCGCTGTAGCCGTCGGCCGCGATGTAGCTCTCGAGCCGCTCGGGGTCGATCACCCCGCAGTTGCCGAGGACGATGGAGCGTTGTCCGGTGAAGAAGGGCTGCCGCGGGTCGCCGGTCCGGAGCCCGGCCGCGTCGCCGCCGGTCGCCGCCGTCACGATCGCCCCGGCATCGCCCGCTTCGAGCTTCTCGTAGAGCGGTCCGTCGGGGTCGGCCTGGGCGAGGGGGCCCTGGCAGCACAGCCGCATGCAGCCGACGCCGCGGACCTCGACCTCGTCCCCGGCGCCCGCCTCCTTCACGGCTGCCCGGAGGTTCTCGAGCAGCTCGCCGGAGCCCTGCGAGGCGCACCCCGCCGCCATGCAGCAGCGGATGGTGGTCTTCCTGCGGGAGGCCCGCTCGGCCTCCTTGATCTCCTTGAGTTCAGTCAGCGTCATGGCCGGTCCATTGCTTGATCTTGGCGAGGGCGTCGGCGGCGCTCTGCTTGGCGGCGACCTGGCCGTCGTAGACGACCGCGGGTGCCACGCCGCAGGCGCCGATGCAGCGCGCGGTGAGCAGGGAAATCCTGTTGTCCGGGGTGGTCTCGCCCGACGAGATCCCGGTGGCCTCCTCGATGGCGGCCTGGACCTTGCTGGAGCCCTTCACGTAGCAGGCGGTGCCGAGGCACACCACGCAGGTGTGCTCGCCCTTCGGCTTGAGGGTGAAGAAGTGGTAGAAGGTCGCCACGCCGTAGACCCGGCTCGGTGGCAGCTTGAGGTGGTGCGAGACGAACAGCAGCAGGTCGTCCTCGAGGTAGCCGAACAGCTCCTGGGCCTTGTGGAGGACCTCGATGAGGGCGTCGTGGCGGAACTGGTGGCGCTTCATGAAGACCTCGAGGATCTTGAAGCGCTTGTCGCCGCTGGCGTGCTCGAGCACCCCATCGATGCGCCGTGACTGGGTCTTTGGCCGGATGAGCATGGCTCGGATGGGCAAGGGGTTGGCGGTCCGGATCGCGACGCCATGGCCAGCTCGGCGACCAAAGAGGGATTCAGACCAATCGCACTCTGAAGAAGGGATGTCTCGCAGGCTCCGCATATTCTGCCATTGCCCGGGCGTTCCATCGCAGAGGGCGTCCGGGCTCCCGACCGGAGGGCTTGGCATCGGGCACGGGGCTGACGGGGGCTGTCGTGGCAACCCGCCCGGACCGCCCGCCGCCGCCGACAATCGCCCTTGAGCCCGCGGCCCGCGCGGACTTTGCTGGATCCCGGATGAGTGAGACGGTTTGCCCGCTGTGCGAAATGAGCGAGGTCCTCGAGCTCGAGGATCACCACGAGTGCGTGACCTGTGGGCACGAGTGGCCGCGGCAGGAGGAGGCGCGCGTCGTGAGGGACGCGCATGGCAACGTGCTCGCCGACGGTGACGTCGTCGCCATGGTCAAGGACCTCAAGCTCAGGGGCTCATCGGAGGTCCTCAAGATCGGCACCAAGTCGAGGCCGATCCGCCTGCAGGACGGCGATCACGAGATCTCCTGCCGGATGGACGGCTTGGCGCTCAACCTGAAGGCGATGTACGTGAAAAAGGTCGGCTGAGGGCCGTGGCAACCGCGCCGGCAAGCCGGGATGCCGCCGGCGGGCGCCAAGCCGGCAGGCCGACAAGCCCGCGAGACCCTCCCGATCCATCAGCCCCGCTCCGTCGTCGCCACGTAGCCGTTCTGCTCCGCGTACTGGCGCACGTCAGCGGTGATCTTCATCGAGCAGAAGGTCGGGCCGCACATCGAGCAGAAGTGGGCGGTCTTGGCGCCCTCGGCCGGCAGGGTCTCGTCGTGGAAGGCGATCGCCCGGGCCGGGTCGAGGCCAAGCGCGAACTGGTCGCGCCAGCGGAACTCGAAGCGCGCCTTGGAGATGGCGTTGTCGCGCTCCTGGGCGGCGGGGTGGCCCTTGGCCAGGTCGGCGGCGTGGGCGGCGATCTTGTAGGTGACGACCCCCTCGCGGACGTCGTCGCGGTTGGGCAGGCCGAGGTGCTCCTTGGGCGTGACGTAGCACAGCATCGCGCAGCCGTACCAGCCGATGTTGGCGGCGCCGATGCCCGAGGTGATGTGGTCGTAGCCCGGGGCGATGTCGGTGGTCAGCGGCCCGAGGGTGTAGAAGGGCGCCTCGTGGCACCACTCGATTTGCTTCTGCATGTTCTCCTGGATGAGCTGCATCGGCACGTGGCCGGGTCCCTCGTTCATCACCTGGCAGCCCTTCTCCCAGGCACGGGTGGTGAGCTCGCCCTGGACCTCGAGCTCGGCCAGCTGGGCGTAGTCGTTGGCGTCGGCGATCGAGCCGGGACGCAGGCCGTCGCCGATGCTGAAGGACACGTCGTAGGCCGCGCAGATGTCGCAGATCTCGTCCCAGTGGGTGTAGAGGAAGTTCTCGGCGTCGTGGTGCAGGCACCACTTGGCCATGATCGACCCGCCGCGCGAGACGATCCCGGTCATGCGGCGGGCGGTGTGGGGGACGAAGCGCTTGAGCACCCCGGCGTGGATGGTGAAGTAGTCGACGCCCTGCTCGGCCTGCTCGAGAAGGGTGTCGCGGAACAACTCCCAGCTGAGGTCCTCGATGCGGCCGTTGACCTTCTCGAGCGCCTGGTAGATCGGCACCGTTCCGATCGGCACCGGCGAGTTGCGCAGGATCCACTCGCGGGTGGCGTGGATGTTCTTGCCGGTGGACAGGTCCATCACGGTGTCGGCACCCCACTTGGTCGCCCAGCGCATCTTCTCGACCTCCTCGTCGATCGTCGAGGCGACCGCCGAGTTGCCGATGTTGGCGTTGATCTTCACCAGGAAGTTGCGGCCGATGATCATCGGCTCGAGCTCCGGGTGGTTGATGTTGCAGGGGATGATGGCGCGGCCGCGGGCGACCTCGTCGCGGACGAACTCCGGCGTGATGAGCTCCGGGATCTCCGCGCCGTAGCCCTGGCCCGGGTGCTGGTGCTCCATCCGGTTGCGCGGGACCTGCTTCATCGGGTCGATCTTCGAGGGGCGCGGCATCTCGTAGCCGGCCGGCGTGGCGTTGCGCGCCGCGACCCACTCGCGGACCTGCTCGGAGGCGTCCTCGGGAAGCTCCTCGGGCGTCGGATAGCGGTCGTGGACCGCCTTGAAGGCCTCGAGGCGCCCCATGTTCTCGCGGATGGCGATGAACTCCATCTCCGGGGTGATGATGCCCTGGCGGGCGTACCACAGCTGGGTCACGGGGTGCCATGAGCCGTCGCCGCCACTCCCCTTGGCGCGCAGCGGCTGGCGGCGCAGGCCGGGGTACTCCTTGAGCTTGTTCTTCGCCGCCTTGCTCTCGTTGTATTTCTCCGCGTGGGCGTCGGACAGGTAGCCGTTGTCCTCGGGCTTCACCGAGCGGCCGCCGTACTCCTCGGTGTCGCCGCGGGCGAGGATCCACTCGCGCCGCAGGGCGGGCAGGCCCTGGGTGACGTCGCCCTCGAAACAGGGATCGCCCCAGGGGCCGGAGCAGTCGTAGACCCGGATGGGCGGGTTCGGCTCGACCCGGCCGTTCGGATGCTCGGTGTCGGACAGGCGGATCTCCCGCATCGGGACGCGGACCTGCGGGTGCAGCCGGCCGGCGACGTAGACTCGGGTCGAGTTGGGGAAGACCGTCGGGTCCTTCTCGATCGCGGCGATCTCCTCGCTGTTGTCGATGTCCTCGATGAAGTTGCCGGTGTAGTCGGAGCGCTGGTGGGCGTTTTCGGGATTGAGTTGGTCGCTGGAGATCATGGCGGGGAAGGATCGAATGAAAAAAACGGCCGCACCCGATGGGAGCGGCCGGAAAGAAGGGGAGGGCGACTTCCTACGGCGGTGCGATCCGCATCAGGTTCGGAGGGTCTGCCCCGCGCGTCGAAGCATCTCGGCCCGGCGATCGGCGGGCACCCCTGTCGTTTCGACGAAAGGTAGGGGGTCAGGCCGCAAGGTCAAGGAAGCGGCGCAGGGAAGGGGAACTCCGCGGATCCTGTTGCGGTCCGCGCAGGGGGGGAATCGGGAAGGCGGGCTCCTCAGAGCCCGACCGGAACCCGGAGCCCCAGGATGGAGCTCGCGAGTCCGAGGCAGGTCGGCAGCAGCGAGACCTTCTCGGTCTCGAGTGACTGGGCAAAGTAGTGGAAGGCTTGGTGGGCCTCGGTCGGGAACAGGATCCCGGGCAGGGTGACCACCAGGGCGGCAATGATCGCCGGGAGGGTCGAGGCGATGACAATGGCCGCCTGGCGGTGGCTGTAGTCGCCCCGGACCAGTGAGCGGGATCCGTCGACAAGGCTGGTCTTGAGGAAGGCGAGGGACTCGCGGGCCGCTCGGCTCGCCCAAGGGGCGAAATTTCGCGCGACGCGGTTCCCGATCACCTTGATTTGGGACAGGCTGGTGAACATGGCGGGTCCGTTCTACCCGCGATCGCGTAGGCCTCAAGAAAAATTTAATAAAAATTGAACATCAGGAGAGCTCGCCTGTCAAAATTTTGATTATTTTGAAATCCGCGTGCCCGCTGAGGAGTGGACGCGTCCCGAGGGGGCGGCTGATTGAGGGTGGCATCCGGATCGAGGGCCTGCAGCCATCCGACGAAGATTCGACGAGGAGGGAAGGCCCCCCAACGTCGAGCGCGGGTCCTTTCGTGGGCCGGTCGCGTCGCGCCGGGGCGACGCGGCCATGAGAGCCGGTCCACATTGATAATTAACTTATCTTAAAGGATTTTTGTTTCCTAACATCAATTGAGGCTGGCATTCGCCTCCGATTCATGTCAATTCGTCCACGCCGACGAAACAAAGGGTGATTGGTTCCACCCGCTCGTCGTGTCCATCAACACTCCCCCCCGACATGAAGAAGCATTGCTTTGCTGCGCTCTCGTCCCTCGTACTTGGAGCTCTCCCGCTCCTCGTCTCAAGCCCGGCAGCCCAGGCCCTTCCGCCCTTCGATGCCGACCTCGTCCTCCTCCTCGAGTCGGATTCCGGCGTCACCCAGAGCGGCGGGACGGTGTCCGAGTGGGCCGACCAGTCGGGCGAGGGAAATACGGTTTTTGCAGTAGGTGACCCGCTGAGCAACGCGGTCACCACCCCGAGCGGGCTGGTGGCGATCCAGTTGGACGGCAACGACAAGCTCGAGCGGGTCGACGCCACGAATGCCCTCGCCGGTCTTCCGGCCGGCAGCGCCGAGCGGACGATGTTCTTCGTGGTGCGCTACAACAGCTCGGCCTCCTTCGCGGGGGCCGCCTACGGGACCAATGCCGCCAGCCAGTCATTTGGGCTGATTTCCAAGCCCCTGACGGGTGTGGGCGGGAGCAACAAGGGCAACCTGATGTTCCAGGGCTTTGGCGACGACATGCTTTCGGGAACCCTCGGCATCGGCGCCGGGTGGCTGGTCCAGGGGGTCCGCTACGAGGGCGGGGTCGACGGCCGGACCATCCTCTACAAGGACGGGATCCCGATCGACGGCCCCGACGAGAAGACCCTGAACACCGTGCTCACCAAGTTGGTGGTCGGCGAGGAGATCGGCGGCGCGGGCTTCACCACCAGCGACGTCGCCGCGGTGCTGGTCTATGATCGTTACCTCAGCGCCTCGGAATACGCCCAGGTCCAGTCCTACCTGCAGGACAAGTTCATGCTGGCCGGCGGCAACACGGCGCCCACGGTCACGATCACCGGGCCGGCGGACGGCACCAGCGTGAGCTCGGGTGCCAACATCAACTTCACCGGCACGGCGAGCGACACCGAGGACGGCAGCCTCGCCTCCGGCATCGTCTGGTTCTCCGACATCGACGGCAGCATCGGCTTCGGCTCGAGCCTCAACATCGCCTCGCTTTCCGACGGTACCCACACGATCACCGCGAGCGTCATCGACAGCGGTTCGCTCGGCGACACCGATGCGATCAGCGTGACGGTCGGCAGCGGCAACACCGCGCCAACGGTGGCGATCACCGCGCCGGCGGACGGCACCAGCGTGAGCTCGGGTGCCAACATCAACTTCACCGGCACGGCGAGCGACACCGAGGACGGCGACATCTCGGCGAACCTGTCGTGGGACTCCGACCTCGACGGCAACATCGGCAGCGGCGCGAGCTTCGGCACGACCACGCTTTCGGTGGGCACCCACACGATCACCGCCAGCGTGACCGACAGCGGCTCGCTGCCCGGATCGGACTCGATCACGGTGACGGTGACCGGGGGTGGCGGCAACACCGCTCCGGTGGTGACGATCGACACCCCGGCGGACACGACCACCACGACGGCGGGCACCAGCCTCGGCTTCAGCGGCGCCGCGATCGATGCCGAGGACGGCGACATCTCGGCGAACCTCAGCTGGGACTCGGACCTCGACGGCAACATCGGCAGCGGCGCGAGCTTCAGCACGAGCAGCCTCACGGTGGGCACCCACACGATCACGGCGAGCGTGACGGACAGCGGCTCGCTGCCCGGGTCGGCGTCGATCACGGTGACGATCAACGCAGCCGGTGGCACGACCCCGCCGCTGGACGGCGACCTGGTGCTGTGGCTCGAGGCGGACCGCGGGGTCATCGAGGCCGGCGGCACGGTGAGCGGCTGGGCCGACCAGTCGGGCTCGGGCAACGACGTCGCGGCGACCGGGGATCCAAGCATCGGGACGACGACGACCCCGACCGGTGCCGCCGCAATCCAGCTGGACGGTGGCGATGACTTCCTTGACCGGGCGAGCCCGACCGGCCTGCCGGCCGGAGCGGCGGACCGGACGATGTTCTTCGTGGCGAAGTACGTGGATGCCGACGCCTTCGTGGGTGCCGCCTACGGCGCCGGTGCGACCAGCCAGGCCTTCGGGATGGTGGTCAACGGTGGTGGTGGCGACCTGGCAATCCAGGCCTTCGGTGGCGCCGGGATTGACGTGATCTCCTCCACGGCGGGAACCGGCGAGGGCTGGTTGGTGCAATCGGCGGTTGTCGACGGCAACATGGCCGAGCTTTTCAAGGACGGAGTGAGCATCGCCGGACCGGTTTCTCGGACCTTCTCCACTGCGGCAACCCGCCTGGTGATTGGAGAGGAAATCAACGGGAACGGCACGCCCTCAGAAATGGATGTCGCCGCGGTGCTGATCTACGACCGCGCGCTCAATGCCAGCGAACTCGCCCAGGTCGAGGCCTACCTGCAGAACAAGTTCATCTCGGCCTCCAACTCCGCGCCGACGGTCACGATCACCGCCCCGGCAGACGGCACCAGCGTGAGCTCGGGCGCCAGCGTCAGCTTCACCGGCACGGCGAGCGACACCGAGGACGGCGACATTTCGGCGAGCCTGTCGTGGGACTCCGACCTCGACGGCAACATCGGCAGCGGCTCGAGCTTCAGCACGACCACCCTTTCGGTGGGCACCCACACGATCACAGCCAGCGTGACCGACAGCGGCTCGCTGCCCGGGTCGGACTCGATCACGGTGACGGTGACCGGGGGTGGTGGCGCTTCGCCTCCCTTTGACTCGGACCTGGTGCTGTGGCTCGAGTCGGACCTCGGCGTGTCCGATTCCGGTGGCACGGTGACCGGCTGGGCCGACCAGTCGGGCCTCGGCAACAATCTCTTCCCCGGCGGTGACCCGGCCGTTGGCGCGGTGACGACTCCGACCGGAGAGGTCGCGATCCAGCTCGACGGCAACGACCGCCTCCAGCGCGTGAACGCCTCGGACACCATCAACGGTCTCCCGACCGGTGACGCGGCGCGGACCATGTTCTACGTGGCGAACTACAACGCCTCGAGCGGGCGGGCCGGCGCGGCCTACGGCACGGCCTCGACGAGCGAGGCCTTCGGGCTGGTCGCCAAGCACCCCGGTGCGGGCGGCGCGAACACCAACAACCTGATGTTCCAGGGCTGGGCCGATGACATTGTCACCGGCACCCAGGGCATCGGTGCCGGGTGGCTGGTCCAGTCCGCGACCTATGCGGGTGGTCCGGGCGGCAACGTGACGCTCTACAAGGACGGGGTGGCGATCGGAGGTCCGACGGCCAAGACCCTCGGAACGACGCTGACCGAGATCGTCGTCGGCCAGGAGATCGGCGGCGGCGGCTACACCACCAGCGACGTGGCCGCGGTGCTCGTCTACGATCGCGAGCTCAATGCCAGCGAGCTGGCCCAGGTCGAGGCCTACCTGCAAAACAAGTTCATCTCGGCCGGCGGCAACACGGCGCCGACGGTGGCGATCACCGCCCCGGCGGACGGCACCAGCGTGAGCTCGGGTGCCAATGTCAGCTTCACCGGCACGGCGAGCGACACCGAGGACGGCGATATTTCGGCGAACCTGTCGTGGGACTCCGACCTCGACGGCAACATCGGCAGCGGCGCGAGCTTCAGCACGACCACCCTTTCGGTGGGCACCCACACGATCACGGCCAGCGTGACCGACAGCGGCTCGCTGCCCGGGTCGGACTCGATCACGGTGACGGTGACCGGGGGCGGCGGCAACGCCGCGCCGGTGGTCACGATCGACACGCCGGCGGACACGACCACCACGACGGCGGGCACCAGCCTCGGCTTCAGCGGCGCCGCGATCGATGCCGAGGACGGCGACATCTCGGCGAACCTCAGCTGGGACTCGGACCTCGACGGCAACATCGGCAGCGGCGCGAGCTTCAGCACGAGCAGCCTCACGGTGGGCACCCACACGATCACGGCGAGCGTGACCGACAGCGGCTCGCTGCCCGGTTCGGCATCGATCACGGTGACGATCAACGCGGCCAGTGGCCCGAATCCTCCCCTCGACACCGACCTGGTGCTGTGGCTCGAGGCGGACCGCGGGGTCATCGAGGCCGGCGGCACGGTGAGCGGCTGGGCCGACCAGTCGGGCTCCGGCAACGACGTCGCGGCGACGGGTGACCCGGCGACGGGAAGCGCGCCGAGTGGCGCCCCGGCGATCGTCCTCAACGGCGACGACTTCTTCGACCGCGCGAGCCCGACGGGCCTTCCGGCGGGTGCGGCGGATCGCACGATGTTCATCGTCGCGGACTACACCTCGGCCAACGCCTTCATCGGCGCCGCCTACGGCACGGGCGCGACCAACCAGGCCTTCGGCACGGTGGTCAACGGCAACACCGGCAACCTGGCGATCCAGGCCTTCGGCGCGAACGACATCAACTCGGCGACCGCCGGCGAGGGTGCGGGTTGGCTGGTGCAGTCGGCGGTGGTCGCATCGAACAGCGCCGAGCTCTTCAAGGACGGCGTGAGCATCGCCGGTCCGACGGCGCGGACCTACGCGACCGGCGCGACCCGCCTGGTCGTGGGCGAGGAGATCAACAAGAACGGCGACCCGGCCAACATGTCGGTCTCCGCGGTGCTGATCTACGACCGCGCGCTCAACTCGAGCGAGCTGGCCCAGGTCGAGGCCTACCTGCAGAACAAGTACGTTACGACGACCCCGAACGACACCCCGGTCGTCACGATCACCGCCCCGGCGGATGCCACCACGGTGCTCCTCGGCGACAACGTGACCTTCGCCGGTTCCGCCAACGACACCGAGGACGGCGACCTGACCGCCAGCCTGTCGTGGACCTCCGACCTCGACGGCGCGATCGGCAGCGCCGGCGGTTTCTCGACCACCGCGCTCTCCGCGGGCACCCACACCATCACCGCCAGCGTCACCGACAGCGGTTCGCTCGTCGGCACCGACTCGATCACCCTGACCGTCGATGGTCCCCCGGTGGTCGAGATCACCTCGCCGGGCGACGGCTCCAGCGTCCCGAGCGGCGACCTGGTGACCTTCACCGCCACCGCGGATGACGTCGTCGACGGCGACCTCAGCGCCAGCCTCAGCTGGACCTCCGACCTGGATGGTCCGATCGGCAGCGGTGCGACCTTCGACCTTTCCTCGCTGTCCATCGGCACGCACGTGATCACCGCCGAGGTGGCCGACAGCGAGTCGCAGGTCGGGAGCGACAGCATCACGCTGACAATCCAGTCCTCGCTGGAGATCGGATTGGTTTCCAAGTGGAGCCTCGACGAGGGATCCGGAACGACCGCCGGCGACTCCGTCGGCTCGAATGACGGCACCCTGAGCGTCGGGCCGGTCTGGGCGCCCGTCACCGGGCGCATCGGCGGCGGTCTCGACTTCGCCGACGGCTCCGACCGGGTGGAGATCCCCGCCTTCGACCTCAGCGGCACCGCGATGTCGATCGCGCTGTGGGTGAAGCCGTCGTCCTTCACCATCGGTGACTCCGACGAGGGACGCTTCGTTTCCAAGGCCTCGAGCACCAGCGGGGCCGACCACTACTGGATGGTCGGCAACATCGAGGGCGACAAGGTCCGCTTCCGCCTCAAGCTCGATGGCACGACCTACACCCTTGTCACGGGCGCGGGCGACCTGGCCTTGAACGACTGGAACCATGTCGTCGCGACCTACGACGGCAGCGACATGAAGATCTACGTCGATGGAACCGAGGAGGCGACCCTTGCGGTGGTGGGCACCATCACCGAGGCCCCCACGGTCGGCGTGGCGCTGGGCAACCAGCCGAACGGGGCTGGTGAGCGGGGAATGTATGGCACGCTCGACGAGGTCTGCCTCTACGAGCGCGCGCTGACCCCGGCGGAGATCACGCTGTTGGCGAATCCGCCGAACGTGGCCCCGGCCGTGGCGATCAGTTCCCCGGCGGATGGCGCGGCCTTCGTCGCGGGCGAGAGCGTTTCCTTCAGCGGTGCCGCCAACGACCCCGAGGACGGCGACCTGACCGCGTCCCTCGAGTGGAGTTCCGACCTCCAGGGGGTCATCGGCAACGGCGGCAGCTTCTCGACCTCCAGCCTCGCGACCGGCACCCACCAGATCACCGCCAGCGTGACCGACAGCGGCAGCCTCACCGGCGACGACACGATCACCGTGACGATCATTTCCTCCGCGCCGCCCTACTCGGGTGACCTGGTGCTCCACCTCGAGTCGACCGACGGCGTCGGCGAGAGCGGTGGCACCGTCTCTTCCTGGCTCGACCTCTCGGGCCAGAACAACCACGTCTTCGCCAGCGGCGACCCGTCGGTCGGGGGCGTGATGACGCCTTCCGGCGAGCCTTCGCTGAGCCTCGACGGAACCGGCGACTACCTCGACCGGATCAACAGCACGGACCCGATCAGCGGACTTCCGGTCAACAACGACGACCGCTCGATGTTCGTGGTGGCGAACTACACCTCGACCACCGCCTTCGCGGGTGCCGCCTACGGCGGGGTGGGCTCGGACAAGGTCTTCGGCCTCGTGGCCAAGGCCAACACCGGCGAGCTCTCCGTCCAGGGCTTCGGTTCGGGCAACGACTTCATCTCCACCGAGGTGGCCAACGGCGACGGCTGGCTGATCCACTCGGGGGTCCTCGAGTCGGGCACCGTGAGGCAGTATCGGGACGGCGGCATTCTCGCCGCGTCCGGCGGGGCGGACAGCTTCACCAACAACTACCAGACCGTGCTGGATCGCATCGCGATCGGTGAGGAACTGGCGAAGAACGGCATCGCGACGATGGATGTCGCCGCGGTCCTCGTGTTCGACCGGGCCCTGAGCCCGACCGAGCGCGAGGAGGTCGAGGCCTACCTCTTCAACAAGTACTTCAACACGAAGCCGGTGGTCACCATCACCGACCCGGCCGGCCCGGTCACGGTCCAGCAGGGGGCGGGTGTCGACCTCGCGGCCACGGTCACCGACGTCGAGGATGACGATTCGACCCTCGAGGCGGCGCTGGAGTGGACCTCCGACCTCGATGGTGCCCTCGGCACCGGCAGCAGCCTCTCCGCCGTGGTCCTCTCGCCGGGAGTCCACACGGTGACGGCGACCTCCACGGACAGCGATGGCGGAGTCGGCGAGGCTTCGGTGGTCGTGACCGTGAATGCCGCCCCGGTCGTGGCGATCACGGCACCGGGCGATGCCCTGACCTTCAACCAGGGGGTGAACATCGCGTTCGCGGGTTCGGTCACCGACCTCGAGGACGATGACGCCACCCTGACCGCGGCGCTTGACTGGGTCTCCGACATCGAGGGCGGCACCATCGGAACCGGCGGTAGCTTCTCGACCGCGACCCTGACGCCGGGCGTGCACACGATCACGGCCTCGGTTACGGACTCGGCTGGCGGAGCCGGCAGCGATGCCATCACGCTCACCATCAACATCCTGCCGGTGGTCTCGATCACGGCTCCTGCGGATGGCTCGACCGTCGACGAGGGTGACAGCGTGACCTTCACGGCCACCGCGACGGACGCCGAGGACGGCGACGTGGCGGCCTCGCTGGACTGGGTCTCGGACCTGGACGGCAGCATCGGCAGCGGTGCGAGCTTCTCGACGACGGCGCTGAGTGCGGGCACCCACGTGGTGACGGCGACAGCGACGGACTCGGATTCGGCAAGTGGTTCCGCGCAGGTGACCATCACGGTCAACGGGCTTCCGGTGGTGGTGATCAGCTCGCCTGCGGACGCCTCGACCGTCGATGAGGGCGCCAACGTGACCTTCACGGCCACCGCGACGGACACCGAGGACGGCGACGTGGCGGCCTCGCTGGACTGGGTCTCGGACCTGGACGGTTCGATCGGCAGCGGTGCGAGCTTCTCGACGACGGCGCTGAGCGTGGGCACCCACGTGGTGACGGCGACAGCGACCGACTCGAATCTGGCGGATGGCAGCGCGCAGGTGACCATCACGGTCAACGCGCTTCCGGTGGTGGTGATCAGCTCGCCGGCCGACGCCTCGACCGTCGATGAGGGTGACAGCGTGACCTTCACGGCGACGGCCACCGACACCGAGGACGGTGATGTGGCGACCTCGCTGGACTGGGTCTCGGACCTGGACGGTTCGATCGGCAGTGGTGCGAGCTTCTCGACCACGGCGCTGAGCGTGGGCACCCACGTGGTGACGGCGACGGCGACGGACTCGAACAGCTCGGCCGGCAGCGCG
>JAUIJB010000037.1 GCA_030430455.1 Verrucomicrobiia bacterium
AGTGCCAGTTCGAGTGATGGTCGGGGGGAAGCCCGGCGAATAGACGAACGGCGAGTGGGTCATGTAGAAATCCGGCTCTTCGACACTAACGCATGACGGTTTGATGCCTCAGACGTAAAAACAGATAGTCGAGATCACGGACTCCGCAGGCGCGGTGGACTACTTTGGCCACTTGATTGTTGAGGCCCTCAATGCGTCCTGAGGTGACCCGGTGCTTGATGAAGGCAACCACCTTTCCTGCACTTTTCCTGAAGGATCTGGCAAGACGTTCGAAGCTCTTCATGTCACTGGTCTGTGTCATTTCGCACCAGCTCTCCAACGCCTTCGCTGCACAAGCCGTGTAGCGGTATTCGCAGATCACCCGGAACTGCTCCTTGAGCTGGTAGGCCAGCGAGATGGGTTGGTTTGCCTCAAGCAAGCGATCAAGCCTAGCCTGCGGGTCCGGCTCAAGACCACCGCTGTTGGCGTAGAGGATGTAGCGGCTGCCTTTGATCGCTGCCTTGTCTTCGGCCGAAGCCTCCCGCCATTGAGTCCTGCGGACTTCGTCGATCGCGGCGTTGATGTTGGCGACAAGATGAAGGCGGTCGTAGACGATCGCCGCGCCGGGGAGGTATTCCTCGATCACGGCCTGGTAGGCCCCGCTGCGGTCGATCCCCACGGCCTCGATGCTGGCGCGCTGTTCGGCGGTGAGTTGGTCGAAGAACGCGGCGAGCGTCTGCTTCTTGCGACCCTCGGCCATGTAGACCAGTTCGCCGGTGTCGGCGTTGATCACCACCGTCACGTAGCTGTGCCCTCTGCGCACAGCCTTTTCATCGATGAGAATCGCCCTGAGCCCGTCGAGCTGAGGCTTGGGAAGATCCGCTTCGAGCACTTTCTTGTCGTAGCGCCGCACGGTATGATCGGAAATCTCGAACATCGCCGCCACTGCGGTAGCCGGAGCCACGCTCGCCCAGTCGCTGACGGTTCGCATGAAACGCCAGGTGGCCCTGGCCTCGGGATGGATCTCGGCGGGACGGGTGGTCTGGTAACATTGGCAAGTCCGGCAGTATCCTTGAATGGTCGGAAAAATGATCCAGACGACGAGGCCTTCGCCCAGCGGCATATCCATCGCGGCACTTGAGCCTGGCCGATTGCGCGGGAGCCTGTCGTTGCACTCGGGGCAACGGGCGGGTTTGCGCTCGTCGAACCGCAGTTTGATCTGGGCACCGATCTCCTGGCAGTTTAGCTCCTCGACGACATACCCCTCGAATCTATACAACGCTTTGGAATTACGGACTTTCACACCCGTTTTGAAGCGTAGGTTCGGGGGGATGTCACCGTTTTCCGTCATGCAGAGCAGTCGAAGAGCCGGAAAGGAGGCTGCCGTTGCATTCACAAACCTTCTCACTGGACGTTGATAATCACCCGACGATAGGCGTAGAGATTGGGTGAGCCGTTGTCGTTCAGTTCCAGGATCACATGGATGCTTTTCCCGCCCGCATCTGACGGGATGGAAACGGTGGCGGTGGAGGACGAGCTGTTCTCGATTTTCACGGTGCCTGCGTAGGAGCTGGGTTCCTGATAAAACGACCAAGAGTAGGTCAGCGCGTTCTTGTCTGGATCGCTGGAACCATTCGCGTCCAGGTTTGCGGTAGAACCGGGAGCAGCCGGGATTTCCAAAACCCGCCGGGAAGTGTCGCCGTTCACCACAGCGACCGGATGGTGGTTGGCCGCGGCAAAATTCGACGTGATGCTCCAGTCCATGCGGGCCGCGAAATCGTTGTCGTAGCCCGCGCTCCAGCGCTTGATCGCCTTGGCACCTTCCTCAGTATTCCCATACATGTGGTAAGGGTCGTATTGTGTTTCGGACTCTTTGTTGATCTTGGCGACCTCTGACATGCTGCGAATGCCCGCCTTCTTTTTGAGACTGAATCGACCGCCCCAACCACCTTGATCCACCTTGTCCGGATCGTTCAGGCCGTTGGGAAAGACATGCATGAAGGCCGGGGTGTCACCTTCCGTGGCCCATTTCGTATCTGGGTAAACCGCACCGAGCGGGCCATGGCTTTGGATGTCGTTCTTTTGGTAAGAACCATTTTTCGGTGGCTGCCAACCATAGACAGCGGTGGCCCGGATAAAAAGCAGATCGGGGAAGTTCTTGGCGAGCCAGGCGCCCGCGTCGTCCTGACCGAGGATGTCGAACACGCGCAGCTTGCTGATGAACTTTGCCAACTCCTCTTTGGAGCGGGTGTGCTGAACTTTCCAGATCGCCTGGGCGAGGTTGTTGCCGCCGCCCCAGAATTGCACCCAAACGGGGCGCGGATCGTCCCGGTCGACCGCAGCGGTGATGAGTTCCGCGCCTTCGGAGTCCTTGCCCGCGCCCACATCGGCCATGCCGTAGCCGGCTTGACCCAGGACCGAGATGGATTTCAGGTACGCGTGGGAGGGATACCCCTTCGCATGAACCTGAAGATTCGGCAGCGCCTGCCCATAGGCATCAACAATCTTGTCGAGCATGACCGTGTTGCTCTGGTTCTTCTTCCAGCACCCGGTCGAGACGATCAACCCCTCGATGTCGAACTCATTGGCGGAAACCAAGAGACGGACCATGGATTGCTTGTCGTCGGGATCGGCCCCGAGATCGGTGGTGACAATAATGCGCGGCTTGGGGCTGATCAAAACGCCATCAGTTCGGGCGGCGGCCGATTGAGCAGTGGCTGGTCTGGTCCACGCCATCAGGGCAACAGCGATGGGCACACAAACTGTCAGCCCGAAGAGGTTCGGACGATTGACTGGAAACATCTGTCTGATAGGAGTTTGCCTTTTCAGGGGGACGTTACAACGCGACTCGGAATCGGGGAGAGAGGGGGGGTGATTGATCGGGGTTCGGATTATGGAACGGGGACAAGCTCCACCCGATAGAAGGCCTTGCCCGTGGGTGGCGCGGTGTCGGTGAAGACATCGGACGCCCCAGCCGGCACCTTTTCCTCGACCACATCCGGGAAGCCCGTGAGATCGGTTCCCCGGATCAGGCGATAGGTGCGCGATGTGCTCATTCCGCCGACGGTGACTTCGAAATCCCCACCACCATTGAATCCGGCTGACTCGACAACCAGAGGCTCAGTGGGAGTGACAACCGGGAACGAGGCCGCATCCAGCGGGTCGCTGCCCGCGGCGATCTCGGTGTCGTCGTTGTAGGTGTCGCCATCGGTGTCGGCATCGAAGGGATTCGTGCCCGCTTGGAACTCCTGCAGGTTGGACAGCGTGTCGGCGTCATCCTGATTGGCGGCGTCGGCGCTGCTTTCCGGATCGAGCCCGTTGGCGACTTCCCAGTCGTCGGCCATCAAGTCGTTGTCTCCATCAAGGAAGAAGAGGGAGGCGCGGAAGTTATCGAAATGGATGTTCCGAACCGAGGTTGTGTTCGCAACCACTTTGATCGCCGAAACGGTCACGCGGACGGTGCGGGTTCCTGCGGGTGGGTAGCCGAAAACGGATCGGGTCTTCCATTCTTCGCTCTCCGTCACGCTGTCGGTTTCGAACGAGACCTGACGTCCGAGGCTGGCATTCGAGGCGTCGAGGAACTCCAGTGCCACGATGCCGTTGTCATACACGTCGCCATCATAGAAATCGAAGGTGACGGCGAGTGTTCGCGTCCCGGCGTCGATATCCGTGGCGAGTGACGATACATCGAGATCCTGCCGCATGCTCATGGCCGCGTCGACTCCGCCGCTCAGAGCGGAAGCGTCGATGTCCGGATCGGGGGCTCGGCGCTCGGCGGTCGCAAACTGGTTGCCTTCGCTCGAAAAGGAAGGATTGCCAGCATCGACTGCTCCGCCAGTGAAGAAATCGGTGACGTAGAAGTCGTTTTCGACTGCGGACCACCCGGTGACCGTGCCTCCCGAGACACCGATGCCCGCGCCGGACGGCGTCACGACCGGTAATTCGAATCCGCCGTTTACGAACGGGACTGATGTTCCTGGCAAGCTTGCGGCACTGTTGGGATCGCTCGCGAGCGCGACCTCCAACCAGTCACCGAATCCATCGTCGTCCGAGTCGGGAAAGTCCGGTAGCGTCGGGCCGAAACCGTGATTGACGTCGTTGTTGTCGGTGCCGGCCACTTCGGGACCGTCCTCCAAGTGGTCGCCATCGGTGTCCGGGTTCGACGGATCAGTGAAATTGTCAAATTCACCGAGGTTCTCGAGACCGTCCAGATCCGGATCTCCCGCGTCGCCATCGTCCCCGGCGTCGCTGTTTGGGTTGAGTCCGTATTGAATTTCCCAGGCGTCATCCAGGTTGTCGGCGTCGCTGAATGCGTCATTCGGATTGGTGGCACCGAAGCCGTGGAGTAATCCCTCGTTGTCGGTTCCTTCGACTTCAGCGCCGTCGAGCAGCGTGTCGAAATCGCTGTCATCGAGCGTCGGGTCCGTGGGGCCAAAGCCGTGACTCGCACCGAGGTTATCAGTGCCATTGACTTCTGGACCGTCATGCAGTCCGTCGTTGTCGCTGTCGGGGTCCAGGGGGTCGGTGAGTTCGTCGTATTCATCCGCATCGCTCAGACCGTCGTTGTCGAAATCAGTGGTTGTCGGGAGGTCGTTCGGACCCGCGACGTGGCTGAGGTCGGTGACGCCGTCGCCCGGATCGGCATCAATGATGGTTTGTTCGTAGATGTCGGGGAGCCCGTCACCATCCGAATCCGCTTCGTTGATTGCGCCGGAGAAGTCATCGTAGTGGGTGTTTCCCGCTGAGCCGCTGGTGCGAGCATTGACAATCTCGATTTGAAGCGATCGGGCGAGGGCGGGCACCTCGCCTGAGAGGTTCCGTGCGCCCCAGGGCGCCGGTCCGGTGCCCG
Source organism: Verrucomicrobiia bacterium (assembly GCA_030430455.1). Classification (GTDB taxonomy): domain Bacteria; phylum Verrucomicrobiota; class Verrucomicrobiia; order Verrucomicrobiales; family Akkermansiaceae; genus Haloferula. The sequence continues at coordinate 4,829 of JAUIJB010000037.1, forward strand.
TGGTTGCTGTCGGCGCGATGGTGCCAGTGGTAAGCGAGGAGCCGATCGGAAGGGTGCCGGCCACATCGGAGTAGAAGGTGATGTTGACAGTTCCGTTGTCGGCAGGGTCGTTGTCAGCAAACATGAAATTGAGGCTAACGGTCGCGGTTCCCGTGTCGACGAGAGCAGAATCACCGGAAATGTCGATCAACTGGACGATTCTTGCCGGGTTGGAGCTTGAGGTGGATCCGCCGGCCAAACGGTTCGAGGAAAGCCAGTTGGCACCATCGGACGCGGTGTCCGGGTCGATGGTCGAGTCGGTCAAACCGGTGGTGCTGGTGAACCAATCGCCCGCGCCGCCGGATCCGGTGGTGCCTGCGGTGGTGATGGTCCAGCCCGTCGCTCCAAGAACCGCCGTGGCTTCTGAAGGGCCCGGTGTATCTGTCTCGAAGCTTGGATTGACAATGGTGAGAGGGGCGGCCATGGCGCTGTTCAGGACGAGCACCAGAAGGCATGGCGAAAGCAGGATGGCAGGCCGACCCTGCCACGATGAGGTCGAGAAATGGGTTTTCATGGGGTATGCGTGGTATGGGGTTTTTGCTTTGGGCGAGAGGGCAAAAGAGGGTTTCGGATGAGGCGGATGGTTTGCGACCCCTGCGAATGGAGGGCCGGAAGGGAAAAACCCAAAACCCGACCGGCCCTCGTTGATTCCGCAGGCGGAAAGCTCGTGCGATCAGCGGCGGCGGCGCAGGAGTGCGAGCATGCCGAGTGAGCCGAGAAGAGCGGCGCTCGGTTCGGGAACAATGGCTCCGGAGAAGGCATCATAGTGGGTGTTCCCTGCTGAACCACTGCTGCGGTCGTTGACGATTTCAATCTGGAGCGAGCGGGCCAGGGCGGGCACATCACCTGAAAGGTTCCGAGCTTCCCAAGGCGCAGGATCAGTCCCGTCAAATGCTGTCCTCGCCAAGGTCCCGGTGGAAATAGAGGAACCGATTAGGGTCGTGCCAGCTACATCGGAGTAAAAGGTGATGTTGACGGTTCCGTTGTCGGCAGGGTCGTTGTCCGCAAACATGAAGTCGAGACTCACGGTCGCGGTTCCCAGATCGATGGTGGTTGAGTCACCGGAAATATCGATCAGCTGGACGATTCTAGCCGGGTCGGAACTCGATGTGGATCCGCCGGCCAAACGGTTCGAGGAAAGCCAGTTATCCCCCGCAGCGGCGGTATCCGGGTCGATGGTTGAGTCGGTCAAACCGGTGGTTGTGGTGAACCAATCGCCTGCGCCACCGGATCCGGTGGTTCCCGCAGTGGTGATGGTCCAGCCCGTCGCTCCAAGAACCGCCGTGGCTCCTGAAGTGCCCGGAGTATCCGTCTCAAAGCTGGGATTGACGATGAGTAGGCTGGCCGCGGTGGCTGGTGTCGCAATGGCGACGAGCGGCAAGCAGACGAGAGTCATAAGCCGCGTGTGTATTTGGGGTCTGGTTTGCATAGTTCGAGTTTGTGTTTGTTGTTTTGCTTTCTTCGCTCAGGGTCGTTGCACCTCGAGGACCAGAAATCTTCTGTCGGAATCTCCGACTGATTGGGGATCGGTGACGGTGGTGAGCGAGTAGGGGGCTTCGCCGCCCGGGTAGGGAACCGTTTCGCTCGACCAGATCGGAGAGGTGGGTGGCAGGTCATCGCCTGCCAGGACGCGATAAGTGACGTCGGTGGCATCCCGAGCGCGTTGGAAGACGAGGACGAGGTGGTCCGCGCTCCAGTTGGTGCTCACCGGGGAGCCGTTCGGCATCGTCGGATAGGTGCCGGTGGCGTACTCGATGAGATTGGGAATGAGATCGTCGTCCGGGTCCGCGAGGTCGGCGGCGAGGCCGGAGTTCTCAGTGTTGCCGAAGAACGAGGCCCGCCAGTTCCGGATCGGCTGCCCTCCGAGATTGGCGACGGGCTGAAGCGTGACCTTGTCGAGGAGCACCCAGTAATTGCTGGAGGACGAATTCTTCCCGACAACGGTGAAGCGGAGGTATTTCGGGCCGCTCGTGCTGAAACTGACGTCCAGGGTTTCGAGGTCGGTGTAGAGTTCGCTGGACCTATAAAGGTCGTAGTTGCTTCCGATATCGGTGAAGGGCCCGGACGGGTCCTCCGCGACGGCCATCTGGACGATGCCGCGGCTGCTCCATTTCTTGACGCGGACGGTGAGCTGATAGTCGCCGGCCGCGATGCCGGGGAGTTCCATCGTGGCGAATCGGTCGGCGGCGGTCGCCTGGATGTGAAGACCGGCACCCTCGCTGGCGGGCGGATCCGTGAAAACCACCACCGAGGTGTTGGTGCTGTTCACGCTCAGATCTTCCGCCTCGAGTTCTCCGGAAGCGATTTCGACGCTGAGTTTGTCGAGCACCACGCCCGCATCGACCATGCGGATCTCGATGGTCTGTGTCCCTGTGGTGGTGATCTCGTGTTTGGAAATCCCGATCGATGCCGCCCGCACGGTATTCGCGCTCCAGGCGGAGGAATACTCGGCGGCGTTCACATCGATTACCTGTGGGGCCCCACCGTTAAGAGAGATGGCATACCGCAGGCCGGGGTGATCGGAAGTGATCCGGTGAGTCGGCAGGCACTGGGTGCGGATACGCACGGGCCCGGTCTGGAAAGCGTGGAACTGATAGGTGAGCGCCGGTGCGTCGGTCGGAAGTGACGCGGCATTCAGACTGGCGGCGGTGACCGGCTGGATCGTCATGCCGTCATCCGACGCAGTTGCCTGGTCCTGTTTGCGCCAGCCGGTGCCATCGCCGGCATCGGTGCGGCTGGTGAAATTCTCGGCCTCGATGACTACCACGCCATTGTTCTCCACGGCGTCGGGCAGCGTGTCGGGTGCGAGACCCATCGGGAAAAAGACTCGAACGCCGACCTTCCGCTGCGTGCCTGCGCCGCTGATGGTGATGGTACCGGGCACCGCGTGTCCGCGGGGTGCGTTGTTCCAATCGATCCCCACCTCGATCCTCGCGTCGGCATTGCCACTGGTCTGGCTGAGGGTGATCCACGGGTCGCTGGCCGTGGCGGACCAGAGCAGCGTAGACCCGCCTTGGTTGAAGACATCGATGAAATAGGCTGGCTGCGCGATGCCGTTAAACACAGGAAGCTCACCGCGAACGCCCTCATCAAGAGGTGTGGTGGAGCCCTCGATGGCAACGCCGAGAGCGGCCGCTCCGGACGGGCTGTAGCTGCCGACCGATGGGACGATGAATGGATTTTGGGTTTCGCGCCACCAACCGCTGGCACTGAAGTCGGGGTTGAGCATCTTGTTCCACTTTCCGCCGGCGTTGACTTCATTGTAGAAGTCGAGCTCCGCGAGAAGCGCCGCATGCGCAGCCTGAGCCTCAGCGGCAGGGGCAGCGGTATCGGCACGGTTCTGGGTGGCCCACAGCCGGCTGCGTTCGGCTTGCAGGTTGCGGCGGTTCACCTGATAGGAAGCGCGTGCCGGGAAGAGAACCATCTGATAGAACGCGGGCTTCTGGTCCGCAGGAAGCTGGTTGTAGATGGCTTCCGCGTCGGCCGTGAGCTGCGCGAACGCGGCCAGCCGCCTAGCGGCCTCGTCACCGTCTTCCGTGAAGCTGAACCCGCTGCTCGTCCGGCTGAGGTGCTCGGGGCGCTTGACGATGTTGAGGCGGAAGTATTCCTCGAGCACATCGGCGATGGCTGCGGCATGAGATGGATCAAAAGTGCGCGCCGCCCACTGGGTAAACCATGCGTTTTGGTCGAAGTCCCGGAACGCCTCGGGATGACTGGCGAGGCGGAGGAAGAACTCGGTGCCGATCTCGTGCGGCTTGAGGTCGCCGACATTGACGAGCCAGATCTTGTTGGCCTCGAAATCCCATGCCTTCATCATTTCCGAGCGGGTCATCCCCGGCGGGGTCGAGCAGAACCACAAGTAGCTGGTGGGCACGCCCCAGTAGGAGAGATGATAGTAAACTCCGGAGCCGCCGGAACGTGCGCGCTCCTCGTCCGTCGAGAGCTGGCGGATGTAGCCGTGGTTGTCGTCCGGCCAGACGATCGTCACGTCGTCCGGCAGGTCGAGCCCGGACTGATACTGCACCAGCGTTTCCTTGTAGGGGATGAAGATCTGCGGAATCTCCGAAGCTTCGCCGTTGACGTGGTCGGAGATCATCTGCCGCTGGTCCGGGATGATCTCGGTCTCGATCTTCTCCGCCTTCTCGGCGTTGGTGGTGCCGGCGGGGGCGAGCATGCCGGAGTCATCCCGACCGCGCATGCCGATGGTGTAGATGTTCTCGCAGTCGGCGGTCTCGACGACGCGCTGCTCCCAGAAATCGTAGATGTTGGAACGATTGGTCCAGTAGTTGTAGGGGCCGAGCACGCCCTGGTCATACTCGTGGCTGTTGCGCATCATCGGTTCGTGATGCGAAGTGCTGATGACGATCGCGTGGTCATCGGCGGCCTGCTTGTTTCCGGGCACCAGGTAGAAGGGCGTGGTTTCCACGGGAAACTCGTGCATCGCCGGCCAGATGACGTTGGCATGGAGGCGGAGCAGCAGTTCGAAGATCGTGCCGTAGGTTTTCGGGCCGATGTTTCCCACCTCCGGCTCGAAGGTCTGCGCGGCCCATGGTTGCAGTCCCCAGTCTTCGTCGTTGAGGAAGATGCCGCGGTATTTCACGCCGGGTGACAGCTGGGTGTGGCTGCCAGCCACATGCAAGGCGACTTTCTGCGGGGTCGCCACGTCGGCCCAGAAATACCATGGCGAGACTCCCATCGATTCCGACAAGGCGAACACGCCGAATGCCGTTCCGCGGCGGTCACTGCCGGCGATGACCAAGGCTCGCGTGACTCCGGCGAGCGGGTTCTCGACCACCGCAGCGGTGTAGGCCTCCCACTTTCCGTCGATAGCGGAGACGTCGATCTTTCCAGCGCTGATCAGAGAGGCGATCAACGGGCTCTTGCCGACGGTGCCGATCAGGATCACCTCACCCGAGGAAGGCGCGGAGGTGGAAACGAGCGGTTCGATGCCGGTGACCCGCGCGACGTCATCAGCCAGCGCCTCGGCGGCGATGCGGACGACGGCGGCGTCTTCCTCGCTGTAGTGGATCGGCGCGCCTTGGCCGTCTGCGGCGATCTTCAACGAACCGGCCGCGGGCGTTTCCAGAACCGGCATGAACCGTGGCGCGAAATACGATCCGGCCGGTGTCGGCGGGGGCACGGAGCCATCGTAGGCCACCCATGGGGCGGTCGAGCGGTAGGGCGACTCAGGTGATTCGGGTGGCGGCCCCTGCTCCGCGATGACGGCGCTGAACGAATCGAAATGGAGGTTCGTTGCGGAGCCACTCGAACGATTCGTTTGGATCTGGATGCGTATCGAGGAAGCGGTTGCCGGGATGGAGGCGGTGAGTGTCGCCTCGGTCCAAGGCGCGGAGGAAGGGCTGTAGGCCGTGCCGTTGGCCGCGATATTCGAGAGGGAACCCGTGCTGGCCGTTGCCAGCACTTGCGCGGTGTCGTCGAGAAACTCGACCGACACGGTGCCGGTGTCGTTGCTATCGGTGTCTTGATAGAAAAAGGTGAGATCCAACCCCGCGCTTCCCGATTGGACGAGCGGCAGATCGCCGGGTGTGATGGAAACCACCTGGCTGAGCGTCGAGGACGATGGCTGGGAACTCGCGCCGCCGGCGAGGCGGTTGGCAGTGAGATAGAGCGATCCGGCCTGCGGCTCGGAAGGATCCTGAGGAAACGATCCGCCACCACTGCCATCCTGCAGCCAGAACCCCGCGCTCGCTCCGGAATCCGTCCATCCGTTGATGGGTGACAAGCTCAATTGTCCGTCGCTGCCGGTTTCAAAGCCGCCGTTGACGATCGCCAGCGGGTCCGCCACCGCGGGGGTCAGCAAATGGGGAAGAAGAGCGGCGAGGGCGTAGGCCGGATTGTGGCGCGACAGAAAGACTGGGAAACTTCGGGACATTGCAGATTGCTTGGACGAATGAGCGGGATCATCCCCGGGGTACAATGAGTCCCCCGGAGCGAGAATTCCTCCGCTATTGCTCCCAAGCGCACTCCGCGGCGGAGACCGGACAAAAATCCGACAGATTCTTTTCCTCCGAGGATCGGCCTATTCCTCCAGCGCAGCCTCGACCTCTGCCAGCAGGATGCGGGCGGTCACCCATGCATACCACGATCCTTGGGATCCGCCGCTGCCAGTGTCGATGTGATTCGTGTTCTCGATCACTGGGCCGGTGGCGAGGGAAACCAGCTCGCGCGCCGTGTCCACGCGGCCCATCCGGAACTCCGTCATCGCCAGGATGATGCGCGCGGACGTCTCGCGGGCCGGATAGGGCCGAGGCGAGGAGAGGCAACGGTGGGCTCGCTCCGCGGCGGCACGATCCTCCCCGGTGCGGTAATACAACAAAGCCAACGCGAACTCGCCCCACGCTTGGAGCTGCTGGTTTCCCGGCGCCGCGCTGTGCTCGGATTCGAGGCCGGCGTGCACGATTTTCCCGAGTGGTTGGAGTTTCGCCAGCAGCTCCGGGTCGGCCGGTTTCAGCAGGCAGACCTTGATCACCTGCTCGGCGACGACCGGATGCGTGGTATCAGAGAAGCGCTCGATGGCGAAATCGATGATACGTTGGTAGGCCAACTCATCACCGGTATAGCAGACCGCCGTGGCGGCGTAGAGAAGGTTCCGTGAAACAATGTCGTTGTCCGACTCGTCCACATTGGAGATCGCGCGAACCAGTGCGGCGTAGCGTTGCGCCGCCTTGTCCCATCGGCCCTCGTTGAGGTGCCAGTCAGCCACCTGATGATACACGTCGCCTGCTTCGAGTGAGCTGGGGGTGGCGCCGGCGGGAATGCGTTCCAACAGCTTGTCCGCGCCGGCATGGTCTCCGTAGCGAAGCAGCACCGCCGCCTGGGACACGCGGTTCTGGTGCTCCGCGATCATGCGCAGCCGGGTCTCGTTCTCGCGGGCGACTTCCGCCAGATTGCGCAGGCGCGCTTGTTCCGCGGCAGCCTCACGTTCGAGGAAAAACAAGCGTAGGGAAACCCCGAAACCGACCGCCAGTGCGAGGATGGCGACGGCTCCCGAAAGGAAGGTCACCTTGTTGCGGCGGACCAGCTTGGCGAGGCGGTAGGTCCGGCGCGGAGCCCCCGCCCGCACCGGCTCCCCGGAGAGCAGGCGCCGGACGTCGGAGCCGAGTCCAGTGGCGGTTTCGTAGCGATCGTCCCGGTCCTTCGCCATCGCCTTGGTGACGATCCAGTCCAGCTCCACCAGTCCGCGGTTCTTCCGCACTACCGAGGGGGCTTCCGGTTCCTCCTCGAGGATCATACGCCGCGCCTCCCTCGCGCCGACATCCCGCATGTTCGCGAGCTCGAAGGGCAGTTGATCCGTCACCAGTTCGTAGAGCAGCGCACCCAGGCTGTAGACATCGCCGCGGGTGTCGATGTCCGCTCCGCCTTCCGCCTGCTCAGGGCTCATGTAGGCCGGCGTGCCGAGTATCTGGCCGTGCTGCGTCGCGGTGTCCGTGCCGTTCGCTCCGCCGGCGGCCGCCTTGGCGATCCCAAAGTCGATCACCTTCGGAACCGGTTCTCCATCAACGACTCGAACGAGAACGTTCGACGGCTTGATGTCGCGGTGGATCACGCCCTTCTGGTGGGCGTGCTGGATCGCGTTGCAGACGTGGATGAAGAGCCCGAGGCGTTCTCGAAGCTCGAGGCGCTCCGCCTTGCAGAACTCCATGATGTTCTCCCCGCGCACCAGCTCCATCACGAAGAACGGTCGTCCGGCGGAAGTCGTGCCGGCGTCCAGCACCCGCGCGATGTTCGGGTGCTCCATCATCGAGAGTGCCTGCCGTTCGCGCTCGAAGCGCGCGATCACCGACTCCGTATCCATCCCAAGCCGGATGATCTTGAGCGCCACTTCGCGTCGCACCGGCTCCAGTTGCTCCGCCCGATAGACGATGCCGCATCCGCCCTCGCCAAGCCTTTCGACAAGGCGGAAGTGGGCGAGGTTCGCGCCCTTGCGTGCCAGCGCCGCATGGCCGGGTGGCTTGTCGTCCTCTCCCTCGATGATCGCGACGCGTTCCTGTCTCGGCGGAGCTGCCGGCGGCGGGGTACCGAAGAACCGGTCCGCCTTGTCCTGAATGCGCAGCAACCCTGCGAGCCGCGCCCGAAGGTCGGGATTCTGGCCGCAGGTGGCGTCGAGAAATCTGTCCCGCTCAGCCGCATCCGCGAAACCGGATGCGGCTTCAAACAAGGCGATCTCGATTCTCTTCGTTGGATCCATCACAAGCCGCGCCTCCGGGGTGTCACTGGGCTTCAAGAATCATCTGGAAGAGCCGAGTTTTGGCGTAGGCCCACTGTCGTCTGACCGTACGTTCCGAAACGCCGAGCACCTCCGCGATCTCGCTTTCCGAGAGCCCCACGAAGAACTTCATCGTCACCACCCGGGCACCTTCCGGATCCTCCTCCTCCAGCCGCTCCAGCACCTCATCCACCAGCACGATGCGGTCGTCCCCGTCCGGGGCAGCCACGTCGAAATCCTCGATGTTCATCGGTCTCGTTCCACCACCTCGTTTGTCAGCGAGCTTTCGGCGGGCGCGGTCGACCAGAATTCTGCGCATCGCCCGGGCCGCCGCGCGGAAAAAATGCGCCTTGTCGTTCCATGTCCGCTCTCCTCCGCCCGCCAGCTGGAGCCAAGCGTCGTGCACAAGCGCCGTCGGTTGCAGCGTTTGACCCGCCCTTTCGCCAGCCATTCGGCTGGTGGCGAGCACGCGGAGTTCCTCGTAAACCAGAGGCAGAAGTTCGTCCGAGCCCTTGGCCTCGTCCTTCTCCAATGCTTGCAGGATTCTTTTGAACTCTCCGGACATGCGGCTCTCTCGGAACTCAGCAGATTGAGGTTTTTCCGCAAATCCTTTTCGACGGGGGGAGTTCCTGGGGGGGGGCGCTACGCGCGTATCAAGGGTAATCGCCGACGATCTGGCTGCTGTTGATCTCGACGCAGGTATCCACCGCTCCGGCGCCCGGGCCGCCGACCCGGCAGAAGATGTCGTGGAGGAAGATCGGGTTGTCACGATGGTTCTCCCGGCTGTCCTTGCCGCCGACCCGGAGCAGGACGGGTGACTTCACCGGGCCGGCATCGAGCACGAGGCCGGCGAGCTTCACGCCGTCGACATCCGCCACCTCGATCGCGGGGCTGCCCGCCACCGGGGTGTGGGTCGCCAGCCCGAGGCCGAGCACGATCGTGTCCGGTCGGCGAGCCTCGGGGCCCCCGAGGCGCCGCCGCCCCGGACCCGCGAGGGGTGGGCCGACATGGGGTAGGAGGCGGGCGATGGCCCGGAATCCCCGGCCTGCAATCCCGGGTTGCGGATCCGGGGCGGTGGGCCTAGCCTCCCGCCCTTTTCCGGGACTCTGGTCCCCGATCCCAAGCACGATCATGAAGCCCGTGGCCCTCTACGACACGACCCTGCGCGACGGAACGCAGGGCGAAGGATTCCAGCTGTCCCTGTTCGACAAGCTGCGAATTGCCGAGCGCCTCGACCGCTTCGGGGTCGACTACATCGAGGGCGGCTGGCCGGGATCGAACCCGAAGGACGTCGAGTTCTTCCGCGAGGCGTCCAAGCTCAAGCTGAAGCACGCCAGGATCGCCGCCTTCGGCTCGACCCGCCGGGCCGGCACGCCGGTGGCCGAGGACCCGCAGGTCAGGCTGCTGCTCGACGCCAACACCCCGGTGGTGACGATCTTCGGCAAGAGCTGGGAACTCCACGTCACCGAGGTGCTGCGCACCACGGTCGAAGAGAACCGGGCGATGATCGGCGACACCGTGGCCCACCTCAAGGCGAACGGCCGCGAGGTCGTCTACGATGCCGAGCACTTCTTCGACGGCTACAAGGACTCCCCCGAGCACGCGCTCGGGACGCTCGAGGCGGCCGCCGCCGGCGGGGCCGACGTGTTGGTGCTGTGCGACACCAACGGCGGCACGCTGCCCTCCGAGGTGATGCAGATCTGCCAGGCGGTGCGCGAGCGGATCCCCGGCACGCCCATCGGGATCCACACCCACAACGACTGCGAGCTCGGCGTGGCCAACGCCATCGCCGCGGTGAAGGGCGGCGCGATCCAGGTCCAGGGAACCATCAACGGCTACGGCGAGCGCACCGGAAACTGCAACCTCACCTCGGTGATCCCGATCCTGCAGCTGAAGATGGGGATCCCGGTGGTCGAGAAGCTCGAGGAACTCCGAAATCTCTCGTACTTCGTCGACGACGTCTCGAACAATCCGCACTTCGCGCGCGCGCCCTTCGTCGGCCGCACGGCCTTCGCCCACAAGGGCGGGATGCACGTCAACGCGGTGCAGAAGCTGGCCCGCAGCTACGAGCACATCGAGCCCGGCGCGGTCGGCAACAACCAGCAGATCCTCGTCTCCGAGCTGAGCGGCCAGTCGAACATCCTGATCAAGGCCGAGCAGCTCGGCATCCGGCTCGAGAAGGGCTCGCCCGAGGCCAAGGCCGTGCTCGGCCGGGTCAAGGAGCTCGAGCACGAGGGCTATTCCTTCGAGGCGGCCGGCGGTTCGCTCGAGCTGCTCATCCGCAAGCAGCTCGGCCGGCACGTGAAGCCGTTCGAGCTCAAGGAGTTCCACACCTCGTTCCGGCAGTACCGCGACGGCCACGACCCGGTCTGCGAGGCCACCGTGAAGGTCTACGTCGGTGGCGACGCCGAGTACATCGTGGCCGAGGGCCACGGCGTGGTGAACGCCCTCGACAAGGCGCTGCGCAAGGCGCTGCGGCCGTTCTACCCGGAGATCGAGCAGGTTTCGCTGGTCGACTACAAGGTCCGCATCATCGACGGCCACGACGCCACCGCGGCGAAGACCCGGGTGCTGATCGTGTCGACCGACGGCGAGCGCAACTGGGGCACCGTCGGGGTCTCCGAGAACATCATCGAGGCCTCGTGGATCGCGATCGTCGACAGCATCGACCTGTTCCTGCAGCGCCGCCGCGAGGCCGCGTCCGCCTGATCCTCTTCTCTGGTCCGTTCCCGGTCAGTACTCCGCGCCGAGGGTGGCGAGGTAGCCGAAGAACGAGGCGGCGCCGAAGAAGACGAGGACCGCCAGGATGCCCCGCCAGACGGGGATCTCGCGGTGGGCCACGAGGTGGTTGCCGGCGCGGTCCCAGGAGGTGGTGCCGTCGCGGGTCAGGGTGGTGTAGCCCACGATGTGGGTGACCAGGGCCACGATCGGGATGCCGAGGCCGAGCCCGCGGACGAGCACGCGCAGCGAGCGGCCGAGGGCGCCGGCGTAGCTCAGCCGGCTGCCGTCGTGGTTGCAGACGCGGATGCGCAGCAGCGCCTTGCCCGGGGTGGTCGCGAAGAGGGCGAGGCAGGCCGCCTCGACGAAGGTCATCGCCACCAGAAGCATGATCCCGAAAAGGGTGTCGTTGATCTCGAGCGCCGCCGGCAGGGCGAAGGCGAGCACGATGCCGAGCAGGAAGGCGAAGGAGAGGATGTCGAAGGTGCGCGCCCAGTAGCGGATCCACGGCCGGACCTGGCTGCCCGAGGTGATCACCGGGGTGGCGAGGTCGGCCGGCTCGGCTCCCGGTGGCGCGTAGGGCGAGACGGCTTCCGACACGCCGGCTGCGGCCGCCGCGCCGTCGCCACCGCTGGTTGGGGCCGGCGCGGCCGGCTCCGCCGAGGTGGCGGAAGCGGCGGGAGCCGGGGGAAACCCGGCGGTCGCGGACGGTGTGGCCAGTTCGTCGACCGACGAGGCGGCGGCCCACGTCTCCATCCCGTCGCGCCACACCAGGGTGTCGGCGCCGAGGAGGCCGCTGGCGAGGCGGCGCTTGAGGTCGGCCTCGGAAACGGGCCCCTGTTGTTGGTCGTCCTTGGCGAAATACCAGTTGCTCAAGTTGCTCGGGCTGCTCATTGGCGGGCGCATTCCTGCCAGCCGCGGGTTCGCGATGCGAGCCCCGATCAGTCGATGGCGCCGAGGGTGCCGTCGATGATGGTCTGCGCCACGACGCGGCCGTCGTAGTCGCGGTGGACGCGCTGGTGGCCCCTGCGGGCGATCGCGGTGCGCGCCTCGCGGTCGGATGCGAGGCTGCCGATCTGGTCGACGAGGTCGTCGAGGGCATCGTAGTAAACCAGCTCGTCCTCGGCGTAGAGGGTCTCGAGGCCGGCGCCGCGCGGGGTCAGGGTGAGGATGCCGTTGCCCATCAGCTCGGCGATGCGCGACGACGAGTAGAGCTCGACGTCGTTGCGGCGCGACAGGTTGAGCGCCATCTTCGAGCGGCGGATCACCTGCTCCTTCTTCCAGCCCATGATCAGCGGCTGGTCGAGGCAGCCGTAGAAGCCGACGCGCAGGCCCGGCAGCCGGTCGCGCAGCGACTCGAGGAAGGCGCGGCGCTCCGGCAGGCCCTTGTCGCGGCCGAAGAACAGCAGGTCGTGGATCATTTCCTCCTCCGGGGTCTCGTAGGCACGGTGGCACTCGATGCCGGCATCGACGGCACTGGGAATGAAGTACGCCGGGCACCCCGGGGTGGCGAAGGACTCGAGGAGCGGGCCGCCGGTCGAGCAGAACAGCGCGTCGAGCACCGCGCTGCGCTCGCGCAGGTGGCGGGTGGCCTCGTCGTCCCACAGCGGGTCGACGTACCACAGGCCGATGCGGATCCGCGGCAGGATGCGGCGGATCTCGGCCAGGGTGGCGGCGGTGATGTACTGGGCGTGGGCGAGCAGCAGCAGGTCCGGGTGGACGTTGCGGCAGGTCTCGATGAGCGCCTTGTTGGCGCGCCCCTTGCCGAAGGTCTTGCTGCCGGTGGGCGAGAGCATCCGCGCCCGGTCGTTGATCGAGAAGGGGTAGACGAAGTGGCCGAGGCGGATGAGCCCGTGGTGGATCTTCTGGTCCTGGTTCCACAGGTGGGCGCCGTCCTTGTCGAGCTGCAGGTTGGCGGCATGGACGATACGCATGGCGCAGCTTCCGGTCTGGGCGGGGAAGATTCAAGCCCGGGGCGCCCGCGGGGTCTTCGCTTGAATCCGGCCGCCGCAGCGGGGAGACTCCGCGCGTGTTTCGCGTTTGCCATGTGCTCGCCAGTGTCGGCGAGAAGGGGGGGCTGGAGAAGAACGTGATCGAACTCGCCAACGAGCAGGCGCGCCAGGGGCACCGGGTGGCGGCGGTGGCCGACCCGACGATGCGCGAACACTTCAGTGGCGCGGTCCGCTTCCATGCCCACCCGATGGGCGGAGGAAGGGTGAACCCGCTCAACCTGTGGAAGCTGCGAAAGCGGATCCGCGAGGCTCTCGATGACGGCCCGGAAGATGGCGGCGGCCCGGCGCCGATCGTCCACGCCCACGCCAACAAGGCGGGCGCGATGGTGCGCTCGCTGCGCCGCCTGCTGCCCGGCATCAGGCGGGTGGCCACGGTGCAGAACATCAAGCGCAGCGCGAAGCCGTTCCGCGACTACGACGCGGTGATCACCGCGTCGGCGCAGGTGCGCGACTCGCTGCGTGGCATTCCGGCCACGGTCATCTGGAACTCGATCGAGCCGCCGCCGGAGGGCACCCGCGAGGCGGCCCTGGCCACCAAGCCGCCGTTCCTCGACGATGGCGAGCCGGTGTTCTGCACCGTGGGGCGGCTGGTTCCGGCGAAGGGGATGGACCTGCTGCTGGAGGCGATGGCGCGGGTGCCCGGGTTCCGCCTGTGGATGGTCGGCGAGGGCCTGCAGCGGGGCCAGCTGGAGTCGATCATCTCCACCCGCTACGGGCTCGGCGAACGCGTGTGGTTGGCCGGCCACCGCGACGACGCGGTCGGCCTGATGGGTTGCGCCGACCTGTTCATCGTCGCCTCGCGCAACGAGGGCGGCCCGTACACCCTGGCCGAGGCGCTGCACATGAAGGTGCCGGCGATCTCGACACGGGTCGGCTTCGCCGCCGAGTTCCTGCCCGAGTCGGCGCTGATGGAGACCCACTCGATCGACGAGCTCGAGCGCGGCCTGCGGATGGCGCTCAAGGACCTCGCCGGCCTGCGTGAGCGCCTGCAGCCGTCCTTCGACCTGGTCGCCCGCGAGGTCACCCTCGAGGCGATGACGCGCAAGGTGCTCGAGGTCTACGCGGGAATCGCCGGCGCGGCGGACTGACCCCGCCCTGATCCGGGCTTGCCGGAGGCCGGGCGGCGGGGGAGGCTGGCGGACCACGCATGAAGCGCTTCTACCCCTATTTCGCCTACCTCAAGCAGGTGAAGCTGACCTTCTTCGCGGGGATCCTCGCCGGGGTGGTCTTCGCGGCGGCGAGCGGCTTCGGGATGCCCTTCATGGTGAAGAAGGTCTTCCCGGTGATCTTCTCGGGGAAACCCGAGGTCGAGAAGGTGGTCGGCGTCATGAACGAGGCGGTCGGCGAGGAGGAGGCGGATCGCCTGCTCGGCGAGGCCTTCGGGGGCGAGATGGACACGCGGCGGGAGACCATCGCGATCCGCAGCTGGTTCGAGGAGAAGTTCGGCCCCGACAAGGGCCGCACGATGATGCTGGTCACGGCGGCCGCGCTGGTGCCGCTCACCGCCCTGCTGCGCGGCCTGGCCGGCTTCTTCAACGTCTACTGGATCACCGCCTCGGGCCTGCACGTCCTGCGCTGCATCCAGGCCACCGTCTTCGAGAAGCTTCAGCGGCTGCCGCTGGGATTCTTCAGCGGCCAGAAGACCGGCGACCTGATCAGCCGCCTGACCTCCGACTCCTCGATCCTCCAGGGCGTGGTCACGACGATCTCGAACGACCTGATCAAGCAGCCCTTCACCCTGCTGTTCGCCTTCACCTACCTCGGCTACGAGAGCCTGACGAACCGCAACGCGTTCTTCGTGCTGCTGTGCCTGATGACCATCCCGCTGGCGGTGATGCCGGTGCGGGTGCTGGGCAAGAAGCTGATGCGCCGCGCCGGCAACATGCAGAAGGTCGCCGGCGACAACACTGCGATCCTCGCCGAGACCCTCGGCGCGACCCGCGAGGTGCGCGCGTTCAACCTCGAGGACATGCTGGCGAAGCGCTTCCTCGCCGGGGTGAAGCGCTGGACCGAGCTCCACCTCAAGGTGATCAAGTACCGCTACTTCGTGCCGCCGATCATCGAGATGCTGGCCGCGGCGGCGGTGGCCGCGGCACTCGCCTACGGCGCCAACCGTGGCATGACCCTGAGCGAGTTCCTGCCGCTCGTGATCGCGCTCTACATGTGCTACGACCCGATCAAGAAGCTCGGCGAGGTGCACAACCGGCTCAAGCAGGGCGAGGCCTCGCTCGACCGCCTCGAGGTGATCCTCAAGGCCGAGGAGGGCGTCACCGACCCGGAGCACCCGGTCGAGGTTCCGGACGTGCAGGGCCGCCTGCACTTCGCCGGCATGTCGTTCGCCTACGGCAAGGCGGCGGCGCTCAACGGGGTCTCGCTGGAGATCCCGGCCGGGCAGATCGTCGCCCTGGTCGGCCCCTCGGGGGCGGGCAAGACGACCTTTGCCTCGATGATCCCGCGCTTCTACGACCCGGTGCAGGGCAGCGTGTCGCTCGACGGCGTCGACCTGCGCGAGTTCCGCCTGCGCGACCTGCGCGACCACATCACCCTGGTGCCGCAGGAGGCCGTCCTGTTCTCGGGCACCATCGCCGAGAACATCCGCCTCGGGCGCATGGACGCCGACGAGGAGGCGGTCGTCGAGGCCGCCAAGCAGGCCAACGCCCACGACTTCATCCTCAAGCTGCCGAACGGCTACGACACCCAGGTCGGCGAGCGCGGCGCGCAGCTTTCCGGCGGCCAGAAGCAGCGGATCTCGATCGCCCGCGCCTTCCTCAAGGACGCCCCGGTGCTGATCCTCGACGAGGCCACCGCGGCGCTCGACGCCGAGAGCGAGTCGCAGATCCAGACCGAGCTGGCCAATCTCGCCCGCGGCCGCACGACCCTGATCATCGCCCACCGCTTCAGCACGATCCGCATCGCCGACCGCATCCTCGTCTTCGACGGCGGGCGCATCGTCGGCGACGGCAGCTTCGACGAGCTCGAGGCGGGCAACGTCCTGTTCCGCAGCCTGCTGGAGAAGCAGCGGCATTGAGTGGTGGTGCCGGGGCCGGACGCTCCGGCCACGGCCGGTGGCGGGTTGCTGCAGCTACCCTCCGTCCCTCGGCCGGGTCGCCTCGAGCAGGCCGGCGCAGGTGTCCTCGACGAGGTCGGCAACCTTCTCGAAGCCGGCGCGGCCGCCGTGGTAGGGATCCGGGATGTGGTCGGCCTCGACCTCCACGGCGTAGTCGGTGAGCAGCCGGATCCTGGCGAGCTGCTCGTCGGTCTTCGCCAGGGCGCGGACGTCGGCGAGGTTCTCCTGGTCGGCGACCAGGATCAGGTCGAAGTGGTCGAGGTCCTTGCGCTTGATCGGCCGCGACCGCCCGCTGACCCGGTAGCCGCGGGCCTCGAGGGTCGCCGCCATGCGCGGGTCCGGCGGGTTGCCGCGGTGATAGCCGATGGTGCCGGCCGAGTCGATCGAGTAGGCATCCTCCAGCCCGGCCTCGGCGACGAGGTGGCGGAAGACGATCTCGGCGGTTGGCGAGCGGCAGATGTTCCCCATGCAGACGAAGAGGACACGGATGGGCTTGCGGTCGGCTGGCATTGGCATGGAATGGGTCCATGCTTCCGATCCTCGTCGCCCTGGCAACCGCAATCCTCGCCGCGCCGGCGACGGCCGCGCAGCGACCGGACGTGGTGGTGGTGGTGGCCGACGACCTGGGCTACGGCGGGCTCTCGGTCCACGGCAACCCGCAGATCGAGACCCCGCGGCTCGACGATCTCGCGCGGCAGGCGACCTCGCTCGAGCGCTTCTACGTGAGTCCGACCGGTGCGCCGACCCGGGCGGCCCTGCTCACCGGGCGGCATGGATTCCGGGTCGGGGTGAGCCACGTCTACGCCGGCCGCAGCCTGTTGGCCCCGGGCTTTGCGACCCTTCCCGAGGTCTTCCGCAAGCAGGGCTATGAGACCGCCATCTTCGGCAAGTGGCAGCTCGGCGATGCGTTCCCGTGCCGACCCGAGGACCGTGGCTTCGATCAGGTCCTCGTCCACGGCGGCGGGGGAATCGGACGGCTCCCCGATTTTTGGGGAAACCGCGGGAGCGACATCCGGATGAGGACCCGCGAGGGTTGGGAGGAGACCGAGGGCGACGCGATCGACCTGGTGTTCGAGCGGGCGATCGAGTGGCTCGCGCGCGAGCGCGACCAGCCGTCCCTGGTCTGGCTGGTACCCGACCTCGCGCCTCGTGCCGGGGAGGCGGGATCGATGATCGACCGGTTCCATGCCAAGCTGGCGAGGGTCGACCAGGGTGTCGGCCGGTTGCTTGAAGCGCTCGAGGGTCGCGACGCCATCGTGGTCTTGCTGGGCGACAACGGTCCCGTCCATGGCGGCTGGAATGCCGGAATGAAGGGCCGCGGGGGGGACGTCCACGAGGGCGGCGTGCGGGTGCCCTGCCTCATCCGCTGGCCGGGGCGGATCGCGGCGGGGCGCAAGGTCGCTGAGTTGGCCGGCCAGGCCGACCTGATGCCCACGCTCGCCGGCTTGTGCGGGGTGGACCTGCCGGGCGACGCATCCGGCGGGGGGGCGGGTGAGGGCATCGACCTCTCGGAAGCCCTGCTGGGCGCGCAGCCCTTTCCCGCCGGGCGGGTCTTCTGCAGCCACCGCGGCTGCTGGCCCGGCGATGAATCCCCGGCGCGGCATCGCTCGCGCGGCTTCGCGGTGCGCGACCCGCGCTGGCGCCTGGTCGGGCTCGAGCTCTTCGACATGCAGCAGGACCCCGCTGAGACGCGCAATGTCTTCGAGGCGAACCAGGGCGAGGCCACCCGCCTGCTGGCCGCCTACGGTCGCTGGTGGGAATCGGTCTCGCCCGGTCTCGACGAGGCGGTGCGCTACCAGCTCGGCGGTGGCCGGGTGACCCACCTGTCCGCCCACGACTGGTGGCCCTCTCGCGAGTTCGAGGCCGACGCCGCGATCGGCGGCCAGGCGGAGCTGGTCGACTTGCTGCAGCGCCTCCAGAAGCAGGAGACCCGCGGCGGGGTCGGCCCGCGCACGGGGCACTGGAAGCTGCAGGCCGGGGACGCCGGCCACTACCGCGTGCGCTTCGGCCTGCTGCCGCCGGAGGCCGGCGAGCGCGACGCGTTGAACCTCGGCCGCCTGCGCGCCGGGACCGCGCACCTGCGGGCGGGGCGCGACGAGCTCCAGCTGGCGGTGGCCGAGGACGCCACCGCCCTGACGGCCGGGGTGGACCTCGCTGCGGGCGCCGTTGAGATGGAGATCTGGTTCAGCGGGCAGCTCGACGACGAGGGTGTCCTGGGAGCATTTTTTGCGGAGTTGGAGCGCGTCGGGCCGCGGCGGATCCCGGAGCTCGACTTCGAGATTCGGCCGGACGAGAAAAACTAGCGCGACTTTCCCGCAACCCACGGGTTTCCGGCGATGAAACCGCGGAATCGATTCATGAACCAAAGTGTGATCATCGGAGTTGGCGCCCTGCTGCTTGGCGGGGTGGGAGGATTTGTCGTCGGCAATGCCGGAGGCGGAAGTGGAGCCCCTGTCGAAGGGGCGGAGTCGGGCGAGGCGAAGATTCGCCGCACGACCGGACTGGCCGCCGGAGGAGGATCCGGCGAGGCCCGCACGGGCTCGCGAGAGCGCAGCTTGGAGGCGGCCCTGCGGGAGCCCGGCCAATTGGCGCGCATCGAGTCCCTGATCGACCTCTACAGTTCGATGGACGCCGCCCAGCTGGAGTCCGAGGCGGGGCGTCTCGAGACCCTGCCGATGAGCGAGCGCATGCTCGCCTCGATCCTGCTCTACGGCCGCTGGGGTGAGATCGACCCCTACGGCGCGCTGGCGCACACCGAGGCGATGGGCTTCGGCGGCATGTTCGCGCGGCCGACCGTGCTGCAGAGCTGGGCGAGCGTCGACCCGGTCAACGCGGCGAAGCATTTCGAGGAGAACCCGGACGACTTCCGCATGATGGGCGGTCCGGGTCGCGGACGCGGTGGCCAGTCGGCCGCCGGGGTCGTCGCCGCCGAGTGGGCCAAGGTCGACCCGCAGGCCGCGATGAACTGGGCGACCGGTCTCGACGGCGGTGACATGAGCTCCGCCGTGCGTGCCGTGGCGCGCGAAATGGCCATCACCGATCCCGAGGCGGCCATCGCCGCGGTGGCCAGCCTGCCGGCCGACGAGCTGGAGGGTGCCTACGCCGAGATCGCCGAACAGTGGGCGGCGAAGGATTTCAACGCCGCCGAGAGCTGGATCTCCAGCCTCAGCGGCGAGGAGCGCGACCGGGCGATGTCCGAGGCGCTCGACGTGCTGGCGTCGACCGACCCGCAGTCCGCCGCCACCAAGGTGTCGTCGATTTCCGCCGGCCGCGATCGCGACCGCGCCATCGAGGACGTCGCCGGCAAGTGGGCGTCCCAGGATCCCGCCGCCGCCGCGGCCTGGGTGGTCACCCAGGAGACCGGCGACATGGACGACGCCATGCGCGAGGTCATGAGCCGCTGGGCTGGCAGCGACAGCTCGGGCGCACTGGCTTTCATCCAGTCGCAGCCGGCGGGCGAGGCCCGCGATTCGGCCACCTCGACCTACCTGTGGACCAACCGCGACACGGAGCCGGCGCAGGCCATCGAGCTTGCCGAGACGATCAGCGATGACCGCAGCCGGGACCGCACCGTCGGCATGACCGCGATGCGCTGGATGCGCGAGGACGAGGCCGCCGCGCGTGCCTACATCGAATCGTCCACCGCGCTGAGCGACGGTGCCCGTGAGCGCATCCTCAGCGGCGACTGGGGTCGGCGCGGGGGCCGCGGGCAGCGTGGTCGCTGAGCGACCCGCCCCACCATCCGAAAGTTTGACAATCGCCGGTCGCGCGGGAAGCGTGACCGGCGATGTGGCGTCCGGAGGACACCTATGCGATCGCCCGGATCGACCTTCCGGATGCGAGCACGCACGGCTGGCAGGTCCGCCTGCAGCGGCGGGGGACGAAATACGGGAAGTATTTCGCCGATCGCAGCTGGGGCGGCCCGCGCGAGGCCTACGAGGCCGCCCGCCTGTGGCGCAATGATCTGATCGCCCGCCTCGATGCCGACGACCGCTCGGTGCGGGTCTGCCGCCGCTCGGCGCGCAATTCCTCGGGTGTCGTCGGGGTCTCCAAGGTCGCCGTCAGTGCGCCGACCGGGGCCACTTACTACTTCTGGCAGGCCACCTGGTCGCCGAATCCGGGCGAGCGTCGCTGCGTGCGCTTCTCGGTCCGCCGCCACGGTGACCGCGAGGCCTTCCGCCTGGCGGTGGAGGCGCGCCGCGAGGGGGCTGGCCGCTGAGCGCCGCGCGAACCCGCCGGGACGGGAAATTCTTGCTTGGAAATGCCCCGGGGCCGGTCTGAATCGGGGCGTCATGTTTTCCGCCAGCCAGCTCAACGACGATCAGAAGAAGGCCCTCGAACAGTGGGCGGCGGAGGGCGCGTCCATCGCCGACCTGCAGAAGCGCCTCAAGGAGGAGTACGGCATCGGCATGACCTACATGGATGCCCGCTTCCTGGTGCTCGACCTCGGGATCCAGATCCGCCCGACGGAGGATGACGAGCGCAAGGACCTGCCGGCGCCGGAGGAGGCGATTCCCCAGGCCACCGGCGGCGTCTCGGTCACGGTCGACAGCATCGCCGTTCCCGGGGCGATGATCAGCGGCCGGGTGACCTTCAGCGACGGCCAGGGCGGCGTGTGGATGCTCGACCAGTACGGGCGGCCCGGACTCGACATGGACACCGCCGGCTACCGCCCCGGCGAGGAGGACATCGCCGAGTTCCAGAAGCAGCTCAGCGACGTGATCCGCGACAAGGGGATCTGATCCGGACGGGTGCCGGGCGACATGGGCCCCGGATGGGCGGTGGCCGGTCTCCGGGCGGGGGTGATGTCCTTTCCCGAAAACGACCTCAAGCCTCGGGTCGCGATGGATGAGCGCAGATCGCGCCGGTCCGCAGGTTGCGCTCATGGCCCATCTCCGCTTCGCTCCGGTTCGCAGGTGATTCCCCATCATCTGCGTCCATCCGCGTCCATCTGCGGCTTCCCCACCCCGAACCCTCCGAACCGGATCAAGTCCGGTCGCTTCCCTGAGCTCGGATGAGTCAGGATCCGCGGATCCGCCTCAGATCCGGCTTTCGCAGCGGCAGGGCTCGCCGCAGTGGGGGCAGCGGAAGGTGCGGCCGGTGAGCACCCGGGTGGCGACGCCGAGGCGGTAGCTGCCGAAGCTCGTCTTCGCCTTGCTGTTGCGCGAGGAGCGGCCGAGGTGGAGCAGGCGGCCGCGGCACAGCGGGCAGATCGCCCCATGGCCGAACACCAGCGAGAGGAATCCCAGCACGGTGGTGGCACCGAGCATGATCAACAGGCGCACCATCCACTCCTGCTCGGAAAACAGCAGGACGTAGATCCCGATGCCGAGGGTGATCGGGATGGCGGCCAGGAACAGCACCAGGAAGGCCGAGCCGAGCCAGAGCTTCACCACGCTCCGCCCGCTGCGGAATTGGTGGGCGGTCCGGGCCGGGCGACGGTTGCTGAAATCGCCGTGCATCAGAGACAAGATCCCCGCAAGGGCAGGGATCGGTCGAAGGTTCTGCAGGCCGGAGAGCACTCGACGTGCCAGTCGGGCCCGGGGAAAAGGGTGGTTGTGTCAGCGCTCATGGGTGCGGGTGCGGCGCGGCCCGGGCCCCACGGAAGGGGACGAGATGCCTGACCGCGCAGATTTGGAAATGATAACTCGCCTGAAACGTTCGTCGCGAGTCATTTCTTAGCGGAATCGGGTCCTATTCGTGCGGCTCGAAGGCGCGCGGCTCGAAGCGCATCAGCTCGGCGAGGAAACTCAGCGGGACGTGGCCGGTCTCGCCGTTGCGGTTCTTGGCCAGGATCATTTCCGCCTTGCCCGCCTCCTCTTCCTTCTCCTCCTCGGTCTCGGCGTAGTAGGCCGTGCGGTAGAGCAGGCCGACCATGTCGGCGTCCTGCTCGATGGTGCCGGACTCGCGCAGGTCGGACATCCGGGGAACCCCGAGCGACTTGCCGGTGCGGCTCTCCGGGCCGCGGTTGAGCTGGGCCAGGATGATGACCGGGATCTCGAGCTCCTTCGACAGCGCCTTGATGCCCGCCGAGATCTCACCGATCTCGCGCTCGCGCGCGTTCTGGGCCTGCTTCGACCCGGACCGCAGCAGTTGAAGGTAGTCGATGGCGATGAAGCCGATGTTGTCCTCGCGCTTCCGCCGCCGCGCCTTGGCGCGCAGGGTGTCGATCATCAGCCCCGGGGTGTCGTCGACGAAGAGGTTGGCGGTGGCGATCTCCTCGGCGGCGTTCTTGATCCGCAGCAGCTCCTCGCGGGTCGGCTTGAAGCCCTTGCCGAGCTGGCTGGCCGCGAAGCGGGCGCGCGAGAAGACCAGCCGCTGCACGATCTGGAAGGCGGTCATTTCGCAGGAGAACACCAGCGAGGGGATGTTCTGGTCGATGGCGATGTGCTCGGCGATGTTCATCATCAGCGAGGTCTTGCCCATCGACGGGCGCGCCGCGATGACGAACATCTCACCCGGCTTGAGTCCCTTCGACATGCGGTCGAGCTCGGGGTAGCCGGTCGAGATCCCCTGCACGTCGGCATCGCCGACCAGGATCTCCTGGAAGCGGGTCATCACCTCCTTGACCGAGTCGCGGATGTTGAAGCTGGTCGCGGTCTCGGCCCCCTGGCGGATGCCCAGCACGTGCTGCTCGACGCGGTCGAGCAGCTCGGTGGTTTCCTCCGGGTTCTCGTAGGCCTCCGAGATCGCCTCGGTGCAGGTCTGGATGACCGAGCGCAGGACATACTTGTCCTTCACCAGCCGCAGGTGCCCCATGAAGTGCGCGGCGTTGGGGGCGTAGGTGAAGATGTCGGTGACCGCCGCCGGGCCGCCGATGTGGTCGAGGATGCCGCGGTCGTGGAGCAGCTGGACCAGCGAGACGAGCTCGATCTCGCTGCCCTTGGCGTTGAGCTCGGTGAGGATCTCGAAGAGCAGGCCGTGGCCCGGGAGGTAGAAGTGGTCGCGGGTCAGGCCCTCCTCGTGGGCGCGGCCGATCCACTGGGTCGGATCCTTGAGCATCGAGGAGAGGATGCTCTTCTCGGGCCCCAGGGCGTGGGGCAGGGTCCGATCGAGCTCCTCCACCCTGGACTCGTCCAACGGCTCGTGCAGGCTCAGGCCCGGCTTGGCGGGCTTGCTCGGTCGCGTCGGGTTCGGTTCGGTGGCCATCGCGGGGGAGCATGTTGGGCACCCCCGAGTCCGGTCAAGCGGGGCAACCCGTGAACGGATGTGAAGCCCTGTGAACAAGTCGCCTCATCGGCCCGTCCCGGGCAGAAAAAAAGGCGGCACCCCGGGGGCGCCGCCTTTGGAAATGGGTGTCGGGCGGCGGGTTACGCCTGCTCGGCCGTCTCCGCGGCGGCGTCGTGCGCCTCGATGTTGACGAAGAGGGTCGCGCTGACCTCCGGGTGGATGTTGATCACCACCTCGTTCTTGCCGGACTTCTTGATCGGCTTGTCGAGGTCGATCGCGTGGCGGTCGATCTCGATGCCGGCCTCCTCGAGCTTCTTGTGGATGTCGATCGAGGTGACCGAACCGAAGGCCTTGCCGCCTTGGCCGACCTCGAGGGTGAACTTCGGCTTGAGCTTGGAGATCTTGGTGGCGAGTTCCTGGGCCTTCTGAAGCTCCTCGGCCTCGCGCTGGGCACGGGCGACCTTGAGGTCCTCGAGGTGCTGCAGGTTGGCGTCGTTGGCCTCGTAGGCCTTGCCCTGGGGAACCAGGAAGTTGCGCGCGTAGCCGGCGCGGACCTTGACGACATCGGCCTCGGCACCGAGACCTTCGATTTTTTCGCGGAGAATGACTTGTGCGTGGGCCATGACGAGAGCGCTGGTGAGCTTGGGAGCGGGCCGGGGAGGAAAGCAGGCCGCCGCGGCCAGTCAAGGAAAATGGGGCCGCGCGGACGGCTTTCGGGGTTTCCGCCGGGCGCCGGGTCGCGCTAGCCTCAGCCACCATGCGGCGCCTGCGCAACGATCTGCCCTACACCTTCCGCCCGCCGCAGCCGCGCCGGTGGTTCGCCCCGGTCGGTCATTTTCTCAACCGAAAGGTCTACCTGGCGCGGAAATACCGGGTGCCGAAGCTCGAGGTCGAGGGCTTCGAGCGGGTCCGCGCGGCGGTCGACCGCGGCGACTCGGTGCTGCTGGCGCCGAACCACGCCGACCACGCCGACCCCCATGTGATGCTCGAGATCGGCCGCCGCGAGGACCTCGCCCTGCATTTCATGGCGGCGCGCGAGGTTTTCGAGACCAGCCCGACGGCCGCCTTTTCGCTGCAGTCGATGGGGGTCTTCTCGATCGACCGCGACGGCCCCGACCTGTCGTCGATCAAGACGGCGATCCGCCTGCTGGGCGAGGGGACCCCGCTGGTGATCTACCCGGAGGGCGAGATCTACCACCACCACGAGCGGCTCGACCCGCTGCTCGAGGGCGTGGCGTCGATCCTCATCAAGGCCGCTGCCCGGCTGGCGGAGGGGCGCGAGGCGCTGCTGGTGCCGGTGGGGATGCGCTTCCGCCACGTGCCCGAGGTCGAGGCGACCTTCGTCGGGCGGCTCGACGCGCTGGAGGAACGGATCGGCTGGACCCCGCGGCCGTCGATGGCGGTCCGCGAGCGGATCCTGCGCCTGGGAACCGGGGTGCTGGCGCTGAAGGAGACCGAGTTCTTCGGTGAGGCCGGCCACGGGGTGCTGCAGCAACGCTTGGAGAACCTCTGCGAGCGCCTGCTCTCGGAGGTCGAGGAGCGCCACGGCGGCGATCCCCGGGCGGCGACCGCACCGGAGCGGGTGCGCGCGGCGCGCTACCGGATCCGCCGCCGCCTGCTCGACGAGAAGAACCCGCCGGCCGCCTGCGACCGCCAGCAGCTGCTCGACGACCTCGACCGGGTCTTCACCGCGCTCCAGGCGCACAGCTACATCGGCGACTACCTGCTCGCCGAGCCGAGCCTCGACCGTCATGCCGAGACGATCATGAAGCTTGAGGAGGACCTCTTCGGGATGCCCCGCTACCCCACCACGCGGACCTGCCGGGTGGTCGCCGGCGAGCCCTTCCGGGTGCGCGAAATGGTCGCCGCCGCCGAACTGCCCGAGAAGGGCGGGGCGGGGGAGCTGACCCGCCGGCTCGAGGAGCGGCTCGGTACGCTGGTGCAGGGGATCTGAGCGAGAACAACTCGTCGCTCAGCGGGTGGCGGTGAAGTGGACGCCGGAACGCCGGGGGCCATGGCTGGCATGGCGATGTCTTCGGCGCGATTCGCCGGGGAATCGCCCCGCTGCAGGAGTCAGCGGCCACCGGGGGACCCGCGGGGGCGCGAGATGCGGGCCCCGGCACGCCCGGGATCCATTGATTTTCCATGGGTTTCGGCGAGGATGCCGCCATGAACGGACGCGGCAGCAAGGAAGTGGAGGACTTCATGTCCGGCCTGATCAAGCGCAACCCGGGCGAGACCGAGTTCCACCAAGCGGTGCAGGAGGTCGTCGAGAGCGTGATGCCGGTGGTCCTCGACAACGAGGAATACCGCAAGGCGCAGATCCTCGAGCGCATGACCGAGCCGGACCGGATCATCATCTTCCGCGTCACCTGGGAAACCGACGACGGCTGCATCCGCGCGAACCGCGCCTGGCGGATCCAGTTCAACGGCGCGATCGGTCCCTACAAGGGCGGGCTCCGCTTCCACCCGTCGGTGAACCAGAGCGTGCTCAAGTTCCTCGGCTTCGAGCAGACCTTCAAGAACAGCCTGACCGGCCTGCCGATGGGCGGTGCCAAGGGCGGGGCGAACTTCAACCCGAAGGGCAAGAGCGACCGCGAGGTGATGCGCTTCTGCCAGTCGCTGATGACCGAGCTGCACCGACACGTCGGCGAGCACACCGACGTGCCGGCCGGGGACATCGGCGTCGGGCCGCGCGAGATCAGCTACCTGTTCGGCCAGTACAAGCGGCTCGAGAACCGCCACACCGGCGTGCTGACCGGCAAGGGGCTCTCCTTCGGTGGCAGCCACCTGCGCAAGGAGGCGACCGGCTATGGCTGCGTGATCTTCTGCCAGAGCATGTTCGAGGAGCGCGGCGATAGCATCGAGGGCAAGCGGATCTCGGTCTCCGGTGCCGGCAACGTGGCGATCTACGCGGTGGAGAAGGCGATCGCGCTCGGCGCGAAGGTCATCACGATGTCCGACAGCACGGGCTTCATCCACGACCCGGACGGCATCGACGAGGACAAGCTCACCTTCATCAAGCTGCTCAAGGAGCGCAAGCGGGTGTCGCTGGAAGGCTATCCCGACAAGTATTCCGGGGCGAGCTACCACGCCGGCAAGCGCCCATGGGCGGTCGCGACCGACATCGCCATGCCCTGCGCGACCCAGAACGAGATCAGCGGCGAGGACGCCCGCGAGTTGCTCGGCAACGGGGTGCAGGCCGTCTGCGAGGGGGCCAACATGCCGACCGAGCTGGATGCGGCGCACGCCTTCGTCGAGGCGGGTATCCTCTACGGCCCGGCCAAGGCCGCCAATGCCGGCGGCGTGGCGGTCTCGGGCCTCGAGCAGACCCAGAACGCCGAGCGACGGGTGTGGAAGGCGGAGCGGGTCGAGAGCGAGCTTTCCACCATCATGAAGTCGATCCACGACAAGTGCGTCGAGCACGGCCGCGACGGCGACCGGATCAACTACGTCACCGGCGCCAACATCGGCGGCTTCCTCAAGGTGGCCGAGGCGATGCGCTCCTACGGCGCGGTCTGAGGCGGCTGCCTCCCGGCTCAAGGAATCCTTTGCCAAGCCGCCCGGGCACGCGGAGGGGTGGGGACTCCCGATGTCCAGCCGTCCAACGATCAAAGCCTCCGAACTCATGGTGAAGGCCCTCGAAAAGGAGGGGGTCGAGTACGTCTTCGGCATCCCCGGCGAGGAGAACCTCGACCTGCTCGACGCGCTCTCGCGCTCGTCGATCCGGATGATCGTGACGCGCCACGAACAGGCCGCCGGCTTCATGGCGGCGACCTACGGGCGCCTGACGGGCAGGGTCGGGGTGTGCCTGTCGACCCTCGGCCCCGGCGCGACCAACCTCGTGACCGCCGCGGCCTACGCCCAGCTCGGGGCGATGCCGATGCTCATGATCACCGGCCAGAAGCCGATCAAGCGCAGCAAGCAGGGCCGCTTCCAGATCATCGACGTGGTCGACATGATGGGGCCGATCACCAAGATGACCCGCCAGATCGTCTCGGCGGACACGATCCCGGCCCACGTCCGCGAGGCGGTGCGCCTGGCCGAGGAGGAACGCCCCGGCGCGGCTCACCTCGAGCTCCCCGAGGACATCGCCGCCGAGGAGACCGCGGCGGAGCCGCTCGCCGCCAGCCACGCGCGGCGGCCGACCGTGGAGGAGAAGGCGGTGCGCAAGGCCGCCGCGATGATCGAGGCGGCCAGGCACCCGCTGCTGGTCATCGGTGCCGGGGCCAACCGCAAGCTGACCGCCCGGCAGCTTGCCGCGCTCGTCGAGAAGCAGGGGATCCCCTTCATCACCACGCAGATGGGCAAGGGGGTGATCGACGAGGAACACCCGCTGTTCCTCGGCAATGCGGCGCTTTCCTCGGGCGACTTTCCCCATCGCGCCATCGAGCAGGCCGACCTGATCCTCAACGTCGGCCACGACGTCGTCGAAAAGCCGCCCTTCTTCATGAAGGAGGGCCGGCGCCGGGTGATCCACGTCAACTTCAGCCCGGCCCAGGTCGACCCGGTGTACTTTCCCCAGGTCGAGATGGTCGGCGACATCGCCAACAGCATCTGGCAGCTCAACCAGCGGCTTTCGGGCGGGGACTGGGACTTTTCCGTCTTCGAGCCCTTCCGCCGGGCGCTGCGCGGGCACCTCGCCGAGGGACGCGACGACACCCGCTTTCCGGTCTATCCGCAGCACCTCGTCGCGGTCGTGCGCGAGGTCATGCCCGACGACGGCGTGATCGCGCTCGACAACGGCATCTACAAGATCTGGTTCGCCCGCAACTACCCGGCCCGCCGGCCCAACACCGTGCTGCTGGACAACGCGCTGGCGAGCATGGGCGCCGGCCTGCCGTCGGCGATGGCGGCGAAGATGGTCTTTCCCGACCGCAAGGTGATGGCGGTCTGCGGCGACGGCGGTTTCATGATGAACTCGCAGGAGATCGAGACCGCGGTGCGACTCGGGCTCGACCTCGTCGTCCTGATCCTCAACGACTCCGCCTACGGCATGATCAAGTGGAAGCAGGAGCACATGGGCTTCGAGGAGTTCGGCCTCGACTTCAGGAACCCCTGCTTCCGCCGCTACGCCGAGGCCTACGGTGCCAAGGGCCACCGGGTGGAGTCGACCGCCGAGCTCGGCCCGCTCCTGCGCGAGTGCCTCGACGCCGGCGGGGTCCACCTGGTCGACCTGCCGGTCGACTACTCCGACAACGACCGAATCCTCAACCACGAGCTTCCGCAGCGCAGCGCGGAGGTGTAGGCTGGACCACCATGCTCAAGGAACGATACCCCTACTTTCTCGCCAACGAGGCGGTGTTCGCGAACGAGGACCTCGAGGTCGAGGACAAGTTCCGCGGCGACGTGGCCACCCGCGTGGCGATGGCGGACGCCCGGGCGATCGAGGCGGCGATCACCGCGGCCGACGAGGCCATGCCGGCGATGCGGGCGATGGCGCCCTACGAGCGCCAGGCGGTGCTCGACCACTGCGTCGAACGGTTCTCGGAGCGCGGGGAGGAACTCGCCGAGGCGCTGTGCATCGAGGCCGGCAAGCCGATCAAGGACAGCCGCGGGGAGGTGACCCGGCTGGTCGACACCTTCCGCATCGCCAGCGAGGAGTCGGTGCGCTTCAACGGCGAGGTCCAGAACCTCGAGATCTCCGCCCGCGCCCGTGGCTATCGTGGGATGTGGAAGCGGGTTCCGATCGGCCCCTGCTCGTTCATCTCGCCCTTCAACTTCCCGCTCAACCTCGCCGCCCACAAGGTGGCGCCCGCGCTCGCGGTCGGCTGCCCCTTCGTGCTCAAGCCGGCCAGCCTGACGCCCATCGGTGCCCTGATCATCGGCGAGGTGCTGGCCGAGACCGACCTGCCGAAGGGCGCGTTCTCGATCCTGCCCTGCCGCCGCGACGGCGCCGAGCTCTTCACCACCGACGAGCGACTGAAGCTGCTGAGCTTCACCGGCTCGCCCGAGGTCGGCTGGGCGCTCAAGTCGAAGGCCGGCAAGAAGAAGGTCGTGCTCGAGCTCGGCGGCAACGCCGCCTGCCTGGTCGACGCCGGCGCCGACCTCGACGACGCCGTCGACCGGATCATCACCGGGGCCTTCTACCAGAGCGGCCAGAGCTGCATCGGGGTCCAGCGGATCCTCGTCCACGAATCCGTCTACACGGAATTCCGCGACCAGCTGGTCGCGGCGACCGAGGCGCTGGTTGCCGGGGACCCCCGCGACGAGGAGACCTTCATCGGCCCGATGATCTCCGCGGACGAGGCCGAGCGGCTCGAGAAGTGGATCGGCAGCGCGGTGGATGCCGGCGGCCGGGTGCTCTGCGGCGGCGAGCGCGACGGGGCGATGCTTGGGGCCACCCTGCTGGAGGGGGTGCCGGAGGACCAGAAGATCTGCCGCGAGGAGGCCTTCGGGCCGGTGGCGGTGCTGTCCCGCTTCGACGACTTCGACGCCGCCCTGGAGCGCATCAACGACAGCGCCTACGGCCTCCAGGCGGGGCTCTTCGTCCGCGACATCGACAAGGTGCTCAAGGCCTGGGACCGGCTCGAGGTCGGCGGGGTGGTCATCGGCGACGTGCCGAGCTGGCGCGTCGACCACATGCCCTACGGAGGGGTCAAGGACAGCGGGCTGGGGCGCGAGGGGATCCGCTTCGCCATGGAGGACATGAGCGAGATCCGCAACCTGGTGATCCGCAGCCGCTGAGGCCATGGCGCCGGAAGGGGCGGTTGCGGAAAGTCGGCGGGATGGCGATGAAATCCGCGGATTCCGGGCAAGGGAGGGCGGTTCCCGGAGCCGGGGGAGGCCCCATTCCCCCGTTCCTGCCGCCCGATTTCGGCGCCCATTCGGATTTCCTTCCTTGCAATTCGGCGGATTTCGGGTTTTCTCCGCCGTCCCGACCAAGGGCGGACCGGCCAGGGTGGCTGGACTGAATCAACCAAACACATGAGCGAAAGCACCATCAATCCCGCGGACTTCAAGGTCCACGAAACCGACACCGGCAGCGCCGACTACCAGGTCGCGCTCCTCACCAAGCGGATCCAGCACCTGACCGCGCACCTCGGCACC
The DNA here is from genome assembly GCA_030430455.1 of Verrucomicrobiia bacterium. GTDB lineage: Bacteria > Verrucomicrobiota > Verrucomicrobiia > Verrucomicrobiales > Akkermansiaceae > Haloferula. Next base: position 35,112 of record JAUIJB010000037.1, read on the forward strand.
CACAAGAAGGACGTCTCGTCCCGCCGCGGCCTGCTCAAGCTGGTCGCCCAGCGCCGCAAGCTCCTCGACTACCTGAAGGCGCACTCGGAAGAGCGCTACCAGAAGTTGATCGAGGGCCTCGGACTCCGCCGATAACCCCTTTCCCCGAGCGGCCACGGATCACTCCGTGGCCGTTTCGCATGAAAGCGGTGGCACGGCCGTTGCCGCGCCGCCGCCGGACAGTCCCGCAACCCTTTTCCTTGATTTGGGCCTGTCCGGAACCCGCGAGCCTCCGGCGTTCCGTGGAGGCATCCAGACAGAAACCAAACGACAATGAACATCCATACCATCACGAGCCAGGTTGGCTCGAACCCCATCACCTTCGAGACCGGCAAGCTGGCCAAGCTGGCCGACGGCGCCGTCGTCGTCTCGTGCGGTGAGACCGTGGTGCTCTGCACCGCCGTTTCGCAAACCAAGGTCCGCGAAGGCCAGACCTGGTTCCCCATGTCCGTCGAGTACAAGGAGAAGGCCTCGGCCGCGGGTCAGTTCCCCGGCGGCTACTTCAAGCGCGAGGGCCGTCCGACCGAGAAGGAGATCCTGACCTCGCGGATGACCGACCGCCCGCTCCGCCCGCTCTTCCCGAAGGGCTACCTCTACGACACCCAGATCGTGGCGCTGCTGCTCGCGGCCGACCACGTCAACGACTCCGACATCCTGGCGATGAACGGCGCCTCCGCCGCGCTGACCATCTCCGACATCCCGTTCGCCGGCCCGATCGGCGCGGTGCGCGTCGGCCGCGTCGACGGCGAGTTCGTCGTCAACCCGAACTTCGACCAGCGCGAGGAAAGCGACCTCGACCTCGTCTACGTCGGCAACAAGACCGACGTGATCATGATCGAGGGCGCCGCCGACCAGCTGCCCGAGGACGAGTTCATCAAGGCTCTCCACTTCGCCCAGTCGAACGTGACCAAGCTGGTCGAGGCGCAGGAGGAACTGTGCAAGCTCGCCGGCAAGGAAAAGCGCGAGTACACCGTGACCGTGGCCAAGGAGGACCTTCTCGAGGTCGGCTATGCCGTCGCCGGCGACCGCATCGAGGAGGCGATCTACGCGCCCTCGAAAGTCGAGCGCGGCAAGAAGGTCGGCGCCCTGCGCGACGAGGTCGAGGCGGCCATCAAGGAGAAGTATCCCGAGACCACCGACTTCGAGATCGAGCAGGTCTTCGAATACATCCAGAAGAAGGCCTTCCGCCTCTCCATCATGGAGAAGGGCGTGCGCGCCGACGGCCGCCAGATCGGCGACCTGCGCCAGCTCTTTGCCGAGGCCAACCCGCTGCCCCGCGTCCACGGATCGGCCATCTTCGCCCGCGGCGAGACCCAGGCCATGGGGATCACCACGCTGGCCCCGGCCGACGAGCGCCAGTACTACGACAACTACGCCGGTGGCGACGACAACAAGCGCTTCATCCTGCACTACAACTTCCCGCCCTTCTCGGTCGGCGAGACCGGCCGCATGGGTGGCCTGAACCGCCGCGAGATCGGCCACGGTGCGCTCGCCGAGCGCTCGATCGCCCCGGTCATCCCGGACGAGGAGGACTTCCCTTACGCCATGCGCGTCTCCTCGGAGGTCATGGAGTCGAACGGCTCGACCTCGATGGCGACCGTCTGCGCCGGCACCATGTCGCTGCTCTGCGCCGGCGTGCCGCTCAAGGCCCCGGTCGGCGGCATCTCCTGCGGCCTGGTCACCGAGTGGAACGACGACGGCACGCTCAAGGAGCACAAGGTGCTGCTCGACATCATCGGTTCGGAGGACTTCTACGGCGACATGGACTTCAAGCTCTGCGGCACCGACGCCGGTGTCACCGGCTTCCAGCTCGACCTCAAGCTGCCCGGCCTGCCGCTGAGCATCCTCGAGGAGGGTGTCCGCCTCGCCAAGGAAGGCCGCACCAAGGTGATCGCCAAGATGGAGGAGGCCGTCAGCGGCCCGCAGGAACTCAGCCCGCACGCCCCGCGCATCGTGTCCGTGAAGATCCCCGCCGACCGCATCGGCGAGCTCATCGGGCCCGGTGGCAAGAACATCAAGGGTATCCAGGCCGAGTCCGGCGCCGAGATCAACATCGAGGACGACGGCACCGTGCACATCTATGCCTCGAAGGAGGAGGGCCTCAACCGCGCGAAGGAGCTCATCGACCGCATCTTCGCCGAGATCGAGGTCGGCCAGATCTACACCGGCAAGGTGGTCAGCGTGACCAACTTCGGCGCCTTCATGGAGGTGCTTCCCGGCAAGGACGGCCTGGTCCACATCTCGGAACTCCAGGAAGGCCGCACCGAGCAGGTCGAGGACGTCGTCAAGAAGGGCGAGGAAATCACCGCCAAGTGCATCGGCGTGGACGAGAAGGGCCGCGTCAAGATGAGCCGCCGGGCGTATCTCCGCGACCAGAAGGCCGCGAAGGCCGAGAAGGATTCCGCTGCGGAACCCGCCCCCGCCAACGCCGAGTAAGCCGGACGCGCCCGAGGTTCCCCTGGGCGCGACGCTTCAAGGCCACCGATTCCCAGGCCGCCATCCCGCGAGGGGTGGCGGCCTTTTTTCGGTTCTTCCGCAGAATTTGTGTGGATTTGCGGAGTCATTCCCTGTCGCGGAGGCGCGGTCCTCGCCACGGTCAAGCGGGCGGGCGGCATAAAAGTCCAGCCGTGTGCCGCG
>JAUIJB010000120.1 GCA_030430455.1 Verrucomicrobiia bacterium
GGTTCCGACCCCTGGGGCAACCCGGTGCGCTACGAGATCCTCAACTCCGCCACGATCCGCCTGATCAGCGACGGTGCCGACCGGCAGGCCGGCACGCAATGGGACCAGGGACTGATCGTTCCGCTCCCCGACGAGGCGGGCGGGCCGGAGGCGGACGACCGCGGCCCCTCGCGCATGACCTGGCTCGAGAAGCGGCGCGAGGAGTTGGGCGTCGAGGAGTCGGCGAAGTCGAGCGACCCCTTCGAGTCCTTCGTGGGTGGCCAGAGCCGGCTCGAGGGAACCCGCTACTTCCGCTTCTTCACCTGGCTGATGCTCGGCACCGCGATCGCCTTCATCCCCTTCGCCCTCGTCTACCGCCCCCGCACCCACCTCCAGGACTAGCATCCGCATGCTGACCGACTCCCACTGCCACCTCGCCTCGCACCGCTTCCCCGCCGACGAGGTCGGCGCGCTCGTCGGACGGGCGCGGGACGCCGGCGTCCGCCGCATCGTGACCCTCGCCACCGGCCTCGGCGACCTCGACGCCAACCTTGCCGTCGCCGCGGCGCACGAGGGCGTCCACGCCTGTCTCGGGATCCATCCCTGCGACGTCCACAAGGCGCCCGATGACGCCCCCGAGCAGGTCGCCGCGCGGCTCGCCAACCCGCTGGTCTGCGGGGTCGGCGAGACCGGCCTGGATTATTTTCACCCCGCCCCCGAGGGCTGGGAAACCGGTCATTTCCGGGCCCGGCAGCGGGAGTTCCTGGATGCCCACTTCGCCATCGCCGAGGCCGCCGGGCTCAACCTGGTGATCCACACCCGCGACCGCGAGGGCGACCTGTCGCTGCAGGAAGCCATCGAGATCTACCGTCCCCACGCCGACAAAGTTCGGGCGGTGTTCCACTGCTTTGTGAATAATTTCAAAAACGCCGCCCGCATCCTCGACCTCGGCGGCCTGGTATCCTTCGGCGGGGTGGCAACTTTTAAAAATGCCGCCGACGTCCTCGAACTCACGACCCGCCTTCCGGAAGGTTCGTTCATGCTCGAGACGGATGCGCCCTACCTCGCACCGCACCCTCATCGCGGACAGCGAAACGAACCCGCGTTCACGAAGGTCATCGCGCAACGCATCGCCGAAGTACGAGACGACTCACTCGACTCGCTTGCCGAGCACACCTCGCGGACTGCAAGTTTGTTCTTTCGCTTTCGCGACAATTGATTCATAAGCCTTGCCATCCACGTGCTACAACGCACTGCAAGACTGCCATCGAGCATCCGTTGAAGGCGTGGAAAGTTCATTCACCATGCACCCTTCGACACTTCTGACCACGGCACTTCTCGTTGCCTCGTCGCTGTCGTTCACTTCCTGCGCGATGAACGACGGTGGCGACGACTACGACACCGGCGGATACGACTCCGGCTACGCGGACCCCAACCCATACGGCGTTCCGGGCCAGGGAGACAACTATGAGGCGGTGAATCCGTCCGCCGAGGATCCGATCTACTCGCCGCCGGCCTACGAGGAGACCGCGCCGTCGACGCCGTCCGGACCGCCGCCCGCCGTCGCGGGAACCCACACCGTCGCCCGGGGCGACACCCTGTGGGGCCTCAGCCGCAAGTACGGCGTCAGTCAGGATGCCATCCGCGCGGCGAACAACATGCCGGCCGGAAGCACCAACATTCGTCTCGGCGAGACCCTGAATATTCCCGCGCCTTGATACCCCACCTTCGTCCCCCCGCGCTCGCTGCGCTCCTGCTGGGGTGCGCGGCCGCCGCCCAGTCGGCGTCAAGCTCGGGATCGGAGGGCGCCGGGCAGGACTCCGCCACCGCAACCAAACCGGAGCCCGCCAAGGCAGGTGCTGCCGCGGATCCCGACGCCGCCGCTTCGGGCGACGCCCTCCTCGAGCGGCTCCTGACCGAGCGCGAGTCGCGGGAGGAGCTCGACAAGCTGATCAAGGAGGCGCGCGAGTCCGGCATCGGCGAGCAGGCGATCCTCGAGGCGAGGTTCCTGTTCCACGTCGACCGCCGCGAGGACGCGGAGATCGCCGGCCTGCTTCCCGAGTTCCTCGAGCGCAACAAGTCCTTCGACATCGGCGAGTCCGAGATCTTCGCGGTTCGTGAGGACTGGCTCGCCGTGGTCGAGTACGTCCAGGCCATCGCCGCGCTCGGGAGGGGCGACAAGGCGGGCTTCAAGCAGCACATCACCGAGGCCTTCTGGCTGAGCCCGCGCCAGGGCGCCGCCTTCGCGCCGCACATCGATCGCCTGCGGATGGAGGAGGCGATGGCACGCGTCACGGTCGACTTCTCGACCACGCTCCGCGACTTCGACGGCAACCCGGCGCCGCTGTCCGCGGCCCTCACCGGCAACGAGGCCGTCCTGCTCCACTTCTGGTCGCCGTGGAGCCATGAGTGCGAGGCCGCCATGCCCGACTTCGAGGCACTGGCGGGCCAGCTCGTCCGCAACGGGGTCGGGGTCGTCTCGATCCTCGGCGAGGCCGGGCCGGAGGTCATCGAGGACGCCCGCAGCCTGATCGCCGGCCTCGACTCGGACCCGGCCGGCCGGTGGCTCGTCGACTCACCCAGGACCCCGCTTCACCAGCTGCTCCGGATCCAGAGCGTCCCGGCCATGGTCCTCGTCGACCCGGCCGGGCGCGTGCGCTTCAACGGGCACCCCTCGGATCCCGCCTTCTGGAACGAGCTCCAGGCCATCTCACCCGGGATCGAGCGACCGCGGCTCGACGACCAGGGACACTGAGCCACGCACCCCGCTCACCCACCCCGCAGCCACATACTAGCATCCTCGTAATTCATCCGAACGACCCGCCAGGAGGCAAGTACCACGTCCCCCGTTGACCGGCGATCCAAGCAATCAGGACACCCTAGAAATCATCAACTTTTGACTTGACGGTTATTTTAACCAACCGCTTGATAGAAGTCATTCATTCTCAATCCCATCCAACATGCCAGCTCCATCCCATCCCTCGAACCTCGAACTTCAGGCCCTCTCCGTCCTCTGGCACGAGGGTCCGTCGACGGTCGGCGACGTGCTTGAGGCACTTCCCGACGGCAAGGACCGCGCCTACACCACGGTGCTCTCGGTCATGCAGAGCCTCGAGCGCAAGGCGCTCGTCAAGCGCAAGCGCGCCGGCCGTGCCCACGTCTACGAGGCCGCCCACAGTCAGGCGACCATCGTCAACCAGGCGACGAAGGAGTTCCTCACCAACGCTTTTGGAGGGCGCCTCGGCGAGGCGGTCCTCGCAATCCTCTCCGCCGGCAATTTGACGCCGGAAGAGAAAACCAACATCGAACGCGAACTCAAACGACACAAAGCCATGGCTGCAAAGAAGAAAGCTAAGAAGGCAACAAAGCGGAAGGTCGCCAAGAAGGCCACCCGCAAGGCCACCAAGCGCAAGGTCGCCCGCAAGGCCAAGAAGGCTACCAAGAAGGTAGCTCGCAAGGCCAAGAAGGCCGCCAAGAAGAGGGCCACCAAGAAGAAGGTCGCCCGCAAGGCAAAGAAGGCTGCCAAGAAGGTCGCCCGCAAGGCAAAGAAGGCCGCCAAGAAGAGGGCCACCAAGAAGAAGGTCGCCCGCAAGGCCAAGCGCGCCAAGAAGAAGGTCGCTCGCAAGGCCAAGAAGGCGACCAAGAAGAAGGCGGCCAAGAAGAAGGTCGCCCGCAAGGCCAAGCGCGCCAAGAAGAAGGCGGCTCGGCGCAGGAAGTAACCGACCCAACCCGAAACAGACGCGTCACCCCTGAAGTGATTCCTCTGTTCGCGTTGTCCTGATGTTCCAAAAGACGGGGGGCTTCGGCCCCCCGTCCCGCGTACCGGATCGCGCCACCGCCCGCCCGGCGCGCGCTCCCTGCCGCGCCCCGTTTCGCGGCCGGCGTCCGCCACGCTCCCCACCCATCCGGAACCGTGGGGCCCCGCCCATCCGGCCCGCAAGGCCCCGCCCAACCAGCCCGCAAGGCCCCGCCCAACCAGCCCATTGGGAAGTCCAAAAAACGGATTGCATCCCCCCGATCGGCTCCCTAGCCTCCCGCCACCCGAGGAGGGGCCTTGCTTCCTCCCGGAGGATGGAACACCCAGCGCGGTTAGCTCAGCGGTAGAGCACCACCTTGACACGGTGGGGGTCACTGGTTCGAACCCAGTATCGCGCACCACCCTCCACCCGTCCCGCCCGCCTGCCTGGGTCGCCCCACCCGCCCGCCTGCCTGAGTTGCCCACCCACCCGCCGGCGGCTGCCCTTCCCTCCGTCATCCTTCATGCCGGTGACGCCATGGCTTTCGGCCTGACCGATCGCTGACGCGCCTTTCCCCGGATTGGCACTTTCTACGGTTTGCACGAGGCAGCCCAGCTGGGAGACTCGGCGTGGAATGAGTTCACCCAAGCCCGTCCCCGCCAGCCCCGCCACGGCATCGACCACCCGCCTGGCCGCCCTGATCCGCCTGCTCGACGACGAGACCCCGGAGGTCCGCAACTCACTCGCGTCCGCGCTCGAACCCTTCGGAGGCGACGTCAGCGAGATCCTCGAGGAGGCCGGCTGCCGGCTCGGCCCCGGCGAACGACGCGTGCTTTCCGAACTGCTGGCACCGGCGCGCCGCGAGCGCCTGCGCTGCGATTGGACCACCCCGCTCGGCGGCTCGCAGGCGATCGAGGACGACTGGGACTCGCTCGAGTCGTCGCTACGCTTGTTTTCCGACTATCTTCACGATGGACTCACCCTGCGACCCTCGCTCGGCGACGCCCTCGACCTCCTGGTCGACGAGTTCACCGGGCTCGCCGCCGAGGAGGGAGCCCCGGGACTGTGTCGGGCGATGCTCGACGAGGGCCGCCTGGCCGTCGACCCGGACAACCAGCTCGAACCGTCCCACTTCGAGCTGGCGATGGTGCTCCAGGGCGCGCCCTCCAACGATCTCGTGATCGGCACCGCGCTCATCCTCGTCGCCCACCGACTCGACCTCGAGATCTCCGCGATCAACCTGCCGGGCGCCTTCTTCCTCCGGGTCATCGGCGAGGGCGGCACGACGATCATCCACCCCGGGGCCCGCGGCCGCTCGATCCCCCACGACGAGTTCGCCCACCGCATCCGCAAGTGCCCGCGTGACATCCGCCTTGCCGCCTCCCGGGCCGCCACGCCCGGCGAGATCCTCCTGCGCCACGCCGAGGACCTCGCCACCTCCCTTGCCGTGCTCGGCCGGACCGAGGATGCCGAGTTGATCGAGGACATCATCGCCAGCCTCAATCCACCCGGCGAGTGAGTGGTCGGCTGCGTCCGTTGTCCAATCGACTTCAGGTCGCGGAGCCCAAGGAGCGGGGATTTGCAATCCCCGAACGCCAATGAGTTGAGGACGAAGCGAATGGGAGCAGAGAAAACGGTTCGCGATGGGCCTCAGGATGAGGCCCGACCGCCGGGGCGACCCGCAGGCGATTGCAAATCCCCGCTCCTTGCCAGGCGCTTGCGGGGAGCTCCACTCGACCTCAAGCGCCTCTTCGACAAAGGACAAAGGACAAAAAAGCCCGCCAGCTCTCAGGGCCCTGAGCCCACCCGCGAGCTCCGCCCCAGCTCAACCAAGCACGAGGCACAAGGCACGAAGCACCGCGCCCCGGCCGCTCACACCTCCCCGTCGGGGTAGAGCTCGTGGAACTTGATGGCCTCGACCCCGACGAGCGCAGCCACGCCGAAGATGGTTTCCTCGGTCGCCGTGCGGGAAACCTGCGCCGTGGGACGGGCCAGGCCCAGCAGCAGCTGGCCGTAGGTGGTCGCCCCGGCACAGTGGCGCAGCAACTTCACGCAGATGTTGGCCGCGTCGAGGTTGGGAAACACCAGCACATCGGCCGACTTCCGCACCCCCGGGTCCGCCAGCTTGACCTCCGCGGCGTCGGGATCCATCGCCACGTCGGCCTGGACCTCGCCGTCGATGAACATCTCGAGCAGCTCATCCTGCCGCACCCGCTTCTCGGCGATGGCCGTCGCCGCGACGACCTTGCGGGCGTCCTCGGTCCCGGCCGAGCCCTTGGTCGAGTGGCTCAACATCGCCACCCGTGGCGGCCGGCCGAGAATGTGATGCGCCAGCTTGCCGGTCTCGACCGCGATCGATGCCAGCTCGAATGGCTTCGGGTTCGGTGTCAGGCCGCTGTCGGAAAAGAACACCACGCCGTCGCCACCGAAGTGCTTCAGCTGCGGGCCGGTCATCACCGTGGTGGCGAAGATGCGCGGCACCTCGGGCAGGGGCTTGATCGTGTGCAGCAGGGCCCGGAACAAGGTCGCCGGCAGGGCCAGGTTGCCTTGTGCGATCAGTTTCCCACGGAATCGGAAAAAAGGCGAGAGATGCCAAACCAACCAAAATCCAGGGCCAGGGACGCAATGCATAATTGGCAATATTGAACCACAAAGCCGCCAACATCGAGTGCGTTTCGTCTTTGGT
>JAUIJB010000038.1 GCA_030430455.1 Verrucomicrobiia bacterium
ACCCTGCGCCAGCCCATTAAAGACTGGCCAAAGACCAAGAAGCCGAGCTCGAAGCCCCTGCTAAAGCACATCGAAATCACCAATCCTTAAAGGCATTGGACTTCAGTCCGCATCCGAGTTGCCGGGGCGGACTCGGGGAACCACTCGGGCCGACTGAAGTCCGATCCCCCTTGCAGGCAGCCGCTTCCCGCCTAGTTTCAGCCAGCCATGGCCAAGAAACGTGCGATCCTCCAGGCCCTCGTGTTCCTCGCCGTCGTGTGGGCGCTCGTCTCCGGCATCCGCGCCATCGCCGGCTCGCAGCGGGTGACCAGCGAGAAGATCGCCGAGGCCATCGAGGCCCGGCCGCTCGACGACTGGTCGGAACTCGCCGCGGCCCCGGATGCCGGCCAAGCGGCCGAGCGCGACGCCCACCTGCAGGAGGTCGCCGGCCTGTTCAACCGCCTCGACTTCGCCGAGCGCGAAAAGGCCCGCGAGCAACGGATCGGCGAGGAGTTCTTCCGCCGCCTGTCGAACCCGGAAAAGGAGCGCTTCATCGACCTGACGATCGAGCAGTCGATGAAGACCTTCATGACCGCCCTCGACGCCCTGCCGGCGAAGGAACGCCGCCGCTACGTCGAACGGGGCCTGCGCGAGATCGAGGAGGGCCGCACCGAGGAGGAGATGCAGCGCGCCCGCGAGCTCAGCGAGGACCTGCTGGCACGCATCAGCGAGGAGGGCATGAAGGCCTACTTCGAGGAGGCCAGCGCCGACACCAAGCTCGACCTCGCCCCGCTGATGGAAGCGATGAACGAGCTGATGCAGGGCCTCCGCGGCAACGAATTCGGTCCCGCCCGCCAGCAGTGACCCCTCCCGCCCGCCAGCAGTGACCCCTCCCGCCCGCCAGAGTGACCCGCCCACCCGCCAGCAGTGACCCCTCCAACCCGCCAGCGATGACCCCGTCCCGCCCCGGCTTCACCCTCACCGAGATGCTGGTCGCGATGGCGATCGTCGCGCTGATTGGCGCCATCACCGTGCCGCTGGTGCGCCGCGGCCTGCAGGCTTCGCACCAGGCGGGCTGCCTCAACAACCTGCGCCAGATCGGCACCGGTCTGGAACTCTACCTGCAGGACAACGGCCAGCGGATGCCCAACATCGAGGCCGGGCGGCGCTCGAAGTCGGAGGAAACCCCGGTGCTGGAGACCGCGCTCGAGCCCTACCTCGACTCGCCCGCCGTGTTCCACTGCCCGGCGGACCGCGAGCAGTTCGCCGCCACCGGCTCGAGCTACCTGTGGAACCCCACCCAGAGCGACCGCCGGCGCAACCAGCTGATGTTCCTTGGCGAGGAGGGCGACCTGCCGCACGTGCCGCTGGTCGTCGACAAGGAGAGCTGGCATCCCAAGGGCCCGAACTACCTCTACGCCGACCTCTCCGCCAGCGACGACGTCCGCTTCGCCGCCGGCCCGCAAGCCCGCTGATCCCGCGCCGCCCACGACCGACGCCCATGCTCGACGTCCAGAACCTGCAGAAATCCTTCGGCGGCAAGCCGGCGCTCAAGGACCTCGCCTTCGAGGTCGGCTCCGGCGAGATCTTCGGCCTGCTCGGCCACAACGGCGCCGGCAAGAGCACCACGCTGGGCATCATCCTCGGCATGGTCGAGCCCGACGCCGGCGAGGCCCGCATCGAGGGCGTCTCCGTCCAGCACCACCGCGCGCGGGCCCTGCAGCGCGTCGGCTCGATCTTCGAAAGCCCGTCGTTCTACGATTACCTCAGTGGCTGGGAGAACCTGCGCATCCTGCAGGGCTACTCCGGCCCCTTCGACGAGGAGTCGACCCGCGAGGTGGTCGAGCGCGTCGGCCTCAGCGAGCGCATCCGCAGCAAGGTGCGCACCTACTCGCACGGCATGCGCCAGCGCCTCGCGCTCGCCCAGGCGCTGCTGCCCGAGCCCAAGGTGCTGCTGCTCGACGAGCCGACCGACGGGCTCGACCCCGAGGGCATCAAGTGGTTCCGCGACTTCATCCTCGACCTGCGCCGCGAGCGCGGCACGACGGTGCTCTTCAACTCCCACCTGCTCGCCGAGGTCGAGCTGATGTGCGACCGGGTGGCCATCCTCAAGCGCGGCGAGCGGGTCTTCGAGGGACGCGTCGACGAGCTCGCCAGCGGCGACCCGGTCTACGAGGTCGCGCTCGAGCCCTGGGACGGCGCGGTCGGCTTCCTCGAACTCCAGGGCTGCCATGTCATCGCCCCCGGCCGCATCGCCCTGCCGCCCGATGCCGACCCCGCCATCCTCGTCGCCGGCCTGGTCGGCTCCGGCATCCGCGTCTCCGCCTTCGCCCCGGTCCGCCGCTCGCTGGAGGACCTCTACCTCGAGATCACCCGATGATGTTCCTGCGCCAGCTCCGGGGGGAACTCCGGAAACTCTTCGCCCGCCCGCGCACCTACATCGGCTACGCCGCCTTCGTGCTGATGGAGCTGCTGATCCTGCTGGTCTACCGCCTCGGCGGCGGCCAGCGCTACATGCGCGAGCTGATCGAGCGCAACGGCTACACCTTCGAGACCTACTTCAGCTCGCTGACGCTGACCTTCACCGTGATGATCCTCAGCATGGTGACCCTGGGCTCGATCTTCTTCGCGCTGGTCGCCGGCGACATCGTCGCCAAAGAGAACGAGGACGGCAACCTGCGGCTCGTCCTCGCCCGCCCGATCAGCCGCCTGCGCCTGCTGCTGGTGAAGTATGCCGCGGTCGCCGTCTACACCTTCAGCTTCGTGTTCTTCGTCGGCGTCACCGGCTACCTCATGGCGGTCGCGGCGGTCGGCTGGGACGGCGGCCTGTTCGTCGCCGAGCCGAAGATGAAGGTCTTCGCGGTCTACGCCGACTGGGGCGCGGGCTTCGCGCGGCTGGTCGCCGGGGCCGCGGGGATCGGACTGAGCATGATCACGCTCTCCTCGCTGGCCTTCATGTTCTCCTGCTTCCGGATCAAGCCCGCCGCGGCGACCATCCTCACGCTGGCGATCCTCTTCGTCGACATGATCCTGCAGGGCTTCCCCTTCTTCCGCCCCTACGAGCCCTGGTTCGTCACCTGGCGGATGAGCTGCTGGGTCTACCTCTTCGAGTACGACATTTCCTGGCCTAAGATCATCGAGGCCTACGCCTTCCTGCTCGGCCTCAACGCCACCTTCTTCACCATCGGCGCCTTCAGCTTCGGCACGCGGGACTTCAAGACCTGAGCGGGGCGTGGAACGCTTGCCGATGAACATCAACCGCAGAGCCCTCCCCCCATCCCATCCCCGAGCCCTCCCCCCAAACGCAGGGCGACCGGCAGTGCTTCCCTGGTCGCCAAACCGAAAGCTGCCGGTCACCCGTGGTTTTGGGGGGAACTGTGTTCCCGTGTGTGATTGCAGGTGCATCCTGCCCCAAGCGGCCGGTTTCCGCCATACCGGGATCGCGTACGGGTGATCAGGGGGGCTCGGGGGGCGGAGCTTTGGACTGCGGCGGCTCGACGCCGCTTTTCCGCGTCGTGAGGGGAAAGCTGGAGGACCTGACGGCTCCGGATCGCCGTGGCCGCGGTCGGGCACCCCGCCCTACCCGTCCTTCCCTCTGGAAATGGCAAGCCGCATCCACCCCGGTGGTTGAACCCACGGCGCTTCCCATTCTAGCCTCCGCCGTGGCCGGCAAGAACATCGTCTATTTCGACCTCGAGACCCAGCGCAGCTTCAATGACGTCGGCGGCGCGACGAACAAGGACAAGATGGGCATGTCGGTCGGGGTCACCTACAGCACCGCCAGCGCCGGCTACCGCATCTACGGCGAGGACGAGGTCGATGAGCTCGTCGACGAGCTGGTCCGCGCCGACCTGGTGGTCGGCTGGAACCACGTCGAGTTCGACTACCCCGTGCTGCAGGGCTACACGATCTACGACCTGCCGAACCAGACGGTGAACCTCGACATGATGCTCGACCTGCAGGAGACGCTCGGCTTCCGCCTCAAGCTCGACGCCGCGGCCGCCGGCTCACTCGGCATGGGCAAGACCGCCGACGGGCTGGATGCGCTGAAGTGGTGGCAGGAGCACAAGAAGACCGGCTCACCCGAGCCGCTCATGAAGATCGCCGAATACTGCGCCTTCGACGTCAAGGTGACCAAGTGCGTCCACGAGTTCGGCGTCGCCCAAGGGCGGATCCGCTACCACGACCGCGGCGGCCAGCTGCAGGAAGCGGCGGTGTCGTGGGGGGACAGTGACCAGTGACCAGTGACCAGTGACCAGTGACCAGTGACCGGTGACCGGTGACCGGTGACCGGTGACCGGTGCTCAGAGGATGCCGAGCATCTTGAGGACTTCGCCGACGGCCCAGATGAAGACCACGATCAGGGCGACCAGGAAGATTTTCACCGAGAGCTCGATTTGCGGGCGGGTCATGACGCGCCGCTTATAGGGTCCGCCGGGGCCCCTGCCAAGGCGAAAGCGCCTCAGGCCTGGTGGAACAACTGCGCCGGGTCGACCTCGGCCCCGGTGCGCTCGAGCTGCCACTGACGGTCGACGTTGAGGCGCACGCTGGCGAGGTGCTTCATCGGCCACTCCTCGGGGGCGACCATCGACAGCACCCGGCGGCCGCGCGACTCGTAGAGGTGATAGACCTCGCCGACCACCGGCTCGAACTGGATCTCCGCCTCGTAGACGAGCTTGTTCCAGTTGAAGTGGTCGATCGCCGCCAGGTAGGTCTCGCGCAGCTCGACGAGCTTCTGCTGGAGGTCGCGCTCGACCTGCGAGATGCCGCGCGACTTGAAGCTGCTCAGGTCGGTCGGGACGATCCGCGGGCTCAGGGTCGAGGCCGGGTAGGGCAGGAAGGCCCGGGGCGTCTCGTGGTTGCTCTCGCCACTCATCTCGCCCCCGCCTTCGTCCACCCCCGCCGGCTTCGCAAACAAAAAAACCGGGAGGCCGTCGTGGCCCCCCGGTGGGATGGTTGGTGCAATCCGGTCGATCCGGTCAAGCCGGTCGGCCCGATCAGTTGCCGCGCTTCTTCGGAGCGGAGAGGACCGGATTCAGGTCGTCCCAGACCGAGTCCGGGCCGGTTTCCTGGATCGTGCGGCCCTTGCCGACGGTGACCATGTTGTCCGACTCACGGATGAGCGGCTGGTCGACGCTGTTGTCGAGGCGCAGGACGACGGCCTTGCCGCCGAAGGGGTTGGCGTCGAACTCCCAGTTTTCCTGGGCGTTGAGCAGCGGCGCGCAGGCGACCGGCTGGCCGGCGTTGCCCGCGGTGCTGTTGCCGACACCCTGTTCGATCAGGATGTAGCCGAAGCCGCACTCACCCTCCTTGAGGGCTTCCGCGTTGCTGTTGTAGACGTCGTCCGGCTTGCGGGTGTAGGGCGTCTTGGCGAAGAAGATCTTCTCCGACTTGATGCCGAAGGCGATCAACTGACGGAAGTAGTCGTTGGAGGTGCCGCCGTCGAAGCTGAGCTCGGTACCGGTGGCATCCTTGACATCCTCCGCCGTGGTGTCGTCCGGGAAGCTGCCATACTCCTGGTCGAACTCGAGCAGGCCGAGGCCGACCTGACGGGCGTTGCTGACCGCCTCAGTCCGGGCCGCCGACTTCTGCTGGCGGAGGATCATGGGCGCCGAAAGGCCCGCGAGGGCCGCGATGATCACGATCACCACGAGGAGCTCCACCAAGGTGAAGCCGCGCGGTGCGGTGTGGTTGGTTTTCATGTTTCTATCTAGGTTTGGTTTATGTTTTGGGCGGAATCCCGCCCGGTTTGTTATGACCCGCCGACCCGGACACCAAAGGCACCAAGGTCGACTGGCTCAGGATACCGTAAGCCGGACCCATTGAGCTGCAAGAAGAAAGAAGGGTGGCTCCGCCTTTGGGATGGCCCAGCGTGTCATGCGATGGAGAATGCCGCGTGCCCGAGCCGTGCAGCCGCTGGATCGAGACGGCATCGCGCCGCCGTCGCCACCTCGTGGCGGTCTCCGGCGGGGCCGACTCGGTGGCCCTGCTGCGCCTGCTGCATCGCGCCGGATTCCGCCAGCTGGTCGTCTGCCACCTCGACCACCGCCTGCGCGGCCGCGCGTCGACGGCCGACCGCCACTTCGTCGCCCGGCTGGCCGCGGAGCTCGGCCTCCCGCTGGAGTGCGAATCGGTCGACGTCGGTGACCTGGCGCGCGTCAGCGGTGAGTCGATCGAGACCGCGGCGCGGCGGGCGCGCCACGAGTTCTTCGCCCGCTGCGCGGCCCGCCGGCGCTGCCCGCGGGTGCTGCTCGCCCATCACGCCGACGACCAGGCTGAGACCGTGCTGTGGAACCTGCTGCGCGGCAGCCACGGACTGCGCGGGATGCGCGAGACGCAGCCCCTGCGGGTCGGCCGCCGCCGGCTCGAGCTGATCCGGCCGCTGCTCGGCCTGCGCCGGGCGGAGCTGCGCGAGTGGCTCGTCGCCGGCGGCTGGAAGTGGCGCGAGGACGCCAGCAACCGCCTGCCGGCCGCGACCCGCAACCGCCTGCGCCACGACGCGCTGCCGCGGCTCGCCGAGCTCACCGGTCGCGACCCGGTGGCCGCCCTGGTCCGCGCCGCCGGGGCCGACGAGGAACTGCGCGCGATCCGCGACTGGGCCGTCGCCGGGGCGGCCATCCTCGACCCGCAGGGGCGCATCCACCTGCCGCGGCTGCGCCAGCTGCCCGCCGCCCTGCAGCGTGCCTGCCTGTTCGACTTTCTCCGCTCCCGCCAGGTCCCGCAACCCGACCGGGCGCTGGTCGAGCGCTGCCTCGCGCTGGCCGACCCCGCCGCCGCGCCGGCCCTCACCCTGCCCGGCGGACGCCGGCTGCGCCGGCGCCGCGGGCGCTTGTTCATCGACGACTGAGGCGGCGGGTCGACGCGGGTCCGTGCGGCCCGGTGCTGGCTGGAAATCCGCTGGATTGGGGGGCTGCGGGCATGCTGGACTGCCGGGGATGCGACTGTTTTCCCTCCTCGCCCCGCTTCTCGCCTCCTTCATCACCCTCGGCGCCACCTCCCCTCCGGCCATGGCCGACTGGCAAGCGCTGTGGGGCGACGACGCCCCGGGCGCGCCGCGGCCCCCGGCGGGCACCGAGACCGCCACCGACGCCGGGCGCCTCGGCCGGATTGAACAACCGCAGTACTGGATCCATCCGGCGCCGGCCGACAAGCGCAACGGCAAGGCCGCGGTCATCTTTCCGGGCGGCGGCTACACAATCCTCGCCTCCGGCCACGAGGGCCGCGACTATGCCGCCTGGCTCAACGAGCGCGGCATCACCGCGATGGTCGTGAAGTACCGGGTCAGCGACCGCGACGAGGAGGACTACTTCTTCCCCGTCCCTTACCTCGACGCCCGCCGGGCGATCCGCACCATGCGCCACCGCGCGGAAGAGTTCGGCGTCGACCCCCACCAGGTCGGCGTGGTCGGCTCGTCCGCCGGCGGGCACCTCGCCGCGACCTGCGCCACCCGCTTTCGCGACACCTTCGAGGAGGAAGGCCGCGACGACATCGACCAGCAATCCTGCCGCCCGGACTTCGCGGTGCTGATCTACCCGGTCATCTCGATGGGCCCGATCCACCACGCCGGCTCGCGCCGCCGCCTGCTCGGCGAGGACCCGTCGCAGCAGGCGATGGACCGGGTCTCGCTGGAGAAATGGGTCACGGCGAGAACGCCGCGCTGCTTCCTGCTGACCACCGCCGACGACCGGGTCGACTGCCGCCACAGCCTCAGCTTCGCCGCCGCCTGCCGCGACGCCGGCGTGCCCGTCGCCCTGCACCTCTTCGAGGAGGGCGGCCACGGCTACGGCCTGAACGGCAAGGGCAACCTCGCCATCTGGCCCGAGCTGCTCGAAGACTGGCTGGAGAAGTAGCCGCCTACACCACGCTGCCGCACAGCTCGACCAGCACCGCCTTCTGGGCGTGCAGGCGGTTCTCGGCCTGCTGGAAGATCGTGTCGGCGTGGGCCTCGAGCACCTCCTCGGTGATCTCCTTGCCGCGGTAGGCCGGCAGGCAGTGCAGCACGACCGCCTCCCCGCCGGCCACGGCCATCAGCTCGGCGTTCACCTGGTAGCGCCCGAAGGCCGCCTCCTTCTCCTCCTGGCCCTCCTGGCCCATCGACAGCCACACATCGGTGTTGACCACGTCGGCGCCGCCGACGGCCTCGGCGGGGTCCTCGGTGACGCTCACGTTGGCGGCACCGAGGCGCTCCATGAAGGCCGGCTCGGGCGCGTAGTCCGGCGGGCAGGCCACCGCCAGCTCGAAGCCGAGGTGCTTGGCCGCCCACATCCAGGAGATCGTCATGTTCGAGAAGCCGTCGCCGACGAAGGCGACCTTGCGGCCCTCCCAGCCACCGAGCTTCTCGCGCACCGTCAGCAGGTCGGCGAGAATCTGGCACGGGTGCTCGGCGTCCGTCAGCGCGTTGACCGTGGGAATGCCGGAGTAGCGCGCGAAGTCGACCACGTCCTCCTGGGCGTAGGTCCGGATGACCGCGCCGTGGACCATCCGGCCAAGCACCCGCGCGGTGTCGATGATCGGTTCGCCGCGGCCGAGCTGGATGTCGTTCTTCGACAGGAACATCGGTGCGCCGCCGAGCTCGCGGATGCCGACCTCGAAGGAGACCCGGGTGCGGGTCGATGCCTTGGTGAAGATCAGCGCCCAGCTCTGCCCGGCGAGCGGCTGGCTCGGATGCGCTCCCCGCTCGGCCTTCAGCTTGGCGGCCAGGTCGATCAGGCCGGTCAGCTCGCCGGCGGTGAGTTCCTCGATGGACAGGAGGTGGTTCATTCGAAGTGGAAGGTTTTCAGTTTTCAGCTTTCAGGTCATCGAGAACGGCGCGGACGATGGCGAGGGCCTCGTCGACCTCGGCCTCGCTGACGTTGAGGGGTGGCAGCAGGCGCAGGGTTTCCGGACCGGCGGGCGGTGCCAGCAGGCCCTTGGCGAGCAGCTCGGACGAGAGGTGGATGCTGGGCAGCCTGCCCTCCGGCACCGCCATCCGGGCGGTGTCGAGGCCGATGCCGATCAACAGGCCGAGCCCGCGAACCTCGCGGACCAGCGGGTGCTCCCAATCGGCGACGAGTTCGCGGACCTGCGCGGCGCGGGCGCGGACGTTGTCCTCCCAGCCGCCGTCACGGAACTCCCTGAGGACCGCCAGCGAGGCGGCACAGGCGAGCGGGCTCCCGCCGTAGGTGGTGCCGTGCGAGCCCGGACCCATCAGCGAGGAGAGCGCGGTGCCCGAGTCGTCGACCGCCCGGTCGGACAACCAGAAGGCACCGATCGGGAAGCCGCCGCCCATCCCCTTGGCCCAGGAGATGCCGTCGGGCTCGAGGTCGGCGACGATCTCGCGCCACGCCATCGGGTCGCCGCAGCGGCCGAAGCCGGCCTGGACCTCGTCGAGCAGCAGCAGCAGGTCGTGCTCGCGGCAGACCTCCCGCACCGCCGCGAGGAACTCCGCGGTGGCGACGTTGACCCCACCCTCGCCTTGGACCGGCTCGAGCAGCACCGCCGCCGTCTCGGGGCGGATCGCCGCGGCCAGCGCCGCCGCGTCGTTGAAGGGCAGGTGGCGGAAGCCGGGCAGCAGGGGGTCGAAGCCCTCCTTCACCTTGTCCTGCCCGGTGGCGTTGATGCCACCGAGCGTGCGGCCGTGGAAGGACCGTGAAAAACTAAGCACCTCGTACCTCGGCGAGCCGACGGCCGCCGGGCGGGCGTGACCGAAGCGCCGCGCCGCCTTGATCAGGCCGTCGTTCGACTCCGCCCCGGAGTTGGCAAAGAAGACCTTTCCGGGAATCCGGACGAGCTCGTCGACGATCAGGCCGGCCAGCTCCTCCTGCAGCGGGATGCCGTAGAGGTTCGAGCAGTGGATCAGCTCGCCGGCCTGGCGCCGGATGGCCTCGACCAGCACCGGCGGGCAGTGGCCGAGCGAGGTCACCGCGATGCCCGAGCAGAAGTCGAGGTAGCTCCCGCCGGCGTCGTCGAAGACGCGGGTTCCCTCGCCCCGGACGAGGTTGACCGGGAAGCGGGCGTAGGTGGCGAGGACGTGGCTCATGGCGGGGTCGCGAAGGAAGGGGCGTGGTTAAGGGGGCGGAACGGAAGATTCAAGTTCCGAGTGCTTTTCGCGGCAGCACGGTCGACGGCCGCGGCGCGACCACGACCTGCCAGGTCGCCACCAGGGTGACCGCGGCGCCGGCCAGCTCGACCGGCGAGAAGCGCTCGCCGAAGAAGGCCCAGCCGCCCGCCGCGGTGACCAGCGGCAGCAGCATCTGGATCGACGAGCCCTGCGCGACCGTCAGCTCGCGGTAGGCGTGGGTCATCGCCAGCTGCGCCACCGCCACCACCGCCGCCGCCACGGCCAGGGCCACCAGCGCGCCGGCGCCCACCTGACCCATCGCCGCACTGCCCGGCACCAGCGCGAAGAGCACGCTGTAGCCACACTGCGCGGCGTAGATCGTCGAGGTGTGCTCGCTGTGCCGCAGCAGCCGGATCAGCGCGACCACCGCCCCGGCGGCCACCGCCCCGGCGAGCGCGACGCCGTCCCACAGGCCGATCCCGCCGCCGGCGTCGGGCGCGAGGAACAGGACCAGGCCGGCGAAGCCGACGCCCATCCACAGCCAGGCCCGCGGGGTCAGCGTCTCGCGCATCCACCACACGGCGAAGAGCGAGGCGAACATCGGGTAGCTCAGGTTGATGATCACCGCCCGCGCCGCGCCCAGCTCGACCACGGTGAGGTAGAGGGCGAGGATGCCGAGGCCGCCGACCACGCCGCGGACCAAGACCAGCGGCCGGGTGACGAGGTGTCCCAGCTCGAGCCCGCGGCGACCGAAGAACACGGCGACCACCACCAGCCCGACCGCGCCGCGGAACAGGCTCGCCATCCAGCCGTCGGCCGCCGGCACCGCCAGCGAGAGCGCGCGGATCGCCAGCACGTTCACGGCGAACAGCAGCACGGAGAGCAGCATCAGGCCGATGCTGCGTGAGACGGTGGATTCGGAGTTCATGGGATGCGCCCTGGCGGGTTGGGAAGGCGGGCCGACGGCATCCGGGAAACAAAAAACCCGGCGGTCATCGACCTGCCGGGTGGAAACGAAGCTCAGTTCATCCTCACAGCCCGGCGGATCCGGCCCAAATCGGGCGGACGTCGATGGCGATGAGGCGAAGCTTGTGGCTCACGGGCGGAGACATAGCCGCTGCCCGCGGCGTCAACAAGCCCGAACTCACCCGCCGCCCGCCGCCATCCCGGCGGCCACCCGGCGGATCGCCTCGGGATACAGCCGGTGCTCCTCGACCTGGATGCGGGCGTGCAGCGACTCCGCGCTGTCGTCCGCCTTCACCGGCACCCGCGCCTGGACGATCGCCGGGCCGGTGTCCATGCCGCCGTCGACGAAGTGGACCGTGCAGCCGGTCTCGACGGCGCCCGCCTCGAGCGCCTGGCGCCAGGCTTCCAGCCCGGGAAAGGCCGGCAGCAGCGAGGGGTGGATGTTGAGGATGCGGCCGGGGTAGGCCTCCAGCAGCGGCGCCTTGATCAGGCGCATGAAGCCGGCCAGGCAGACCAGCTCCGCGCCGGCCTCCTGCAGCGCCGTCACCGTTTCGCGCTGGGCCTCCTCGGGGAAGCGCGTGCGGTAGCCGCGGCAGTCGATTACCGCCGTCGCGATGCCGCGCAGCCGCGCCCGCTCGAGGATGTAGGCGTCCGGGTTGTCCGACAGCACCAGCACCACCTCGGCGGCGAGCGTGCCGTCGTCGATGGCATCGAGGATCGCCTGCAAGTTCGACCCCGATCCCGATCCCAGCACACCCAAGCGCATGGCCGCAGCCTCCCCCACCCCGCCACGCCGGACAAGCCCGGATCGGGGAGGCAATCGGACCGCAGGCTTCAGCCTGCCACGTAGCACCCTTTCACTCCCAACTCACACCTCTCAGCCGACTGAAGTCGGCGCTCCGATCCCCTGGCCGCTATTTGCCCGGCACTTCGGGGCCCAAGCGCATGGCCGCAGCCTCCCCCACCCCGCCACGCCGGACAAGCCCGGATCGGGGAGGCAATCGGACCGCAGGCTTCAGCCTGCCACGTAGCACCCTTTCACTCCCAACTCACACCTCTGAGCCGACTGAAGTCGGCGCTCCGATCCCCTGGCCGCTATTTGCCCGGCACTTCGGGGCCGCCACCCATCGATCCCTATCCGGATTGCCAACCCGGCCACGCCCCCTAGAGTCCCCGCCATGCACGACCCCCGCGTCGACCAGCTTGCCAAGCAGCTCATCGGCTACTCCGTGTCCCTGAAGAAGGGCGAGAAGATCCTCCTCGACCTCTACGACGTGCCGCCGTCGATCGGGCTCGCGCTGATCCGCGAGGCGCGGCGCAAGGGCGGCATCCCGCTCATCCGCAGCCACGACTCGCGGATCAACCGCGAGATGCTGCGCGGCGCCAGCGACGAGCAGTATTCCCTGATCGCCAGGCACCTGATGTCCGAGATGAAGGACATGGACGCCTACATCGCGGTGCGTGGCAGCCACAACATCGCCGAGAGCAGCGACGTCCCGGCGAAGAACATGGCCGTCGCCATGAAGCAGCTGCGCCGGGTGATCGACTGGCGGGTGAAGAAGACCAAGTGGTGCGTGCTGCGCTGGCCGAACCCATCGATGGCCCAGCAGGCCGGCATGAGCACCGAGGCCTTCGAGGACTTCTACTTCACCGTCTGCCTGGTCGACTACAAGGCCCTGCTGCCGGCGGCCAACGCGCTCAAGAAGCTGATGGACCGCACCGACCTCGTCGAGATCACCGGCCCCGGCACCGACCTGCGCTTCTCGATCAAGGACATCCCGTCGATCACCTGCGCCGGCACCCACAACATCCCCGACGGCGAAGTCTTCACCGCGCCGGTGAAGAACAGCGTCGAGGGCGTGGTCAGCTACAACGCGCCGACCATCTACCAGGGCATTCCCTTCGACTCGGTCCGGCTGACCTTCGAGAAGGGCAAGGTGGTCAAGGCCGAGTCCCCCGGCCGCAACCGCGAGATCAACAAGATCCTCGACAGCGACCCCGGCGCCCGCTTCATCGGTGAGTTCGCGCTCGGCTACACCGCCGCGATCCGCCAGCCGATGCGCGACATCCTGTTCGACGAGAAGATCGGCGGCTCGTTCCACTTCACCCCCGGCCAGGCCTACGAGGAGGCCGACAACGGCAACCGCTCGCAGGTCCACTGGGACCTCGTCTGCATCCAGCGCAAGGACCACGGCGGCGGCGAGATCCGCTTCGACGGCAAGCTCATCCGCAAGGACGGTGTCTTCCTCCCCAAGTCCCTCGCCAAGCTGAACGGCTGACCGGTCACCAGTCACCAGTCACCAGTCACTGGTCACTGGTCACTGGTCACTAAATCACCACCGGCAGCTTGAGCCCGTCGCCGGGGACGCCGAGGACGTCGTCGACGAAGTCATCGAGGCGCTCGCGGGTCTCCTTCGACAGGACCTGCTGGATGTTCTCGATTTCGCTGCCGCAGATGGCGTAGGGCAGGTAGGCGAAGACCAGGTCGGGGCCGTCGCACTGCGCGAACAGCTGGTACTCCTCGCCGAGTTCCCTGCGGCTGAGCAGGCAGGTCGACATCCAGGGCTCCACCGAGTCGGGATGCTCCTCGCTGAGCTTGCGGTGGCGCTCGACCAGGTCCACGCGCTCGTCGAAGTAGTGCTCGATCCGCTTCATCGAGTCCTCCGACAGCTCCGCCTGCATCGAGGCCCGGCACGGCAGGCACATGGCGTATTCGAAGATCGTCTCCCCCTTCAGCACCCCCTTCTCGATGAGGTAGGGCGTGCCCTCGTCGATCACCCGCCCACCACAGATGCTGCAGGCCTCGAAGGGCCGGCCGGTCTCGTCCGAGTGCAGTTGCTCGGGCAGCGGCACCCAGTTCACGCCGTCGAGGGGAGGAAGCTCCATGAGCCGAAGGAATCCGCGGGTCGGGCTCGCGGCAACCCCGAATCTCCGGTTTCTCAAGGGTTTGCGGGGCGGCGGAATATTAAAAAATGCGGACCTTTCCCGACCCCGGATGATCTGAATTCTAGCGGAATCGCTTGATGTGACGAAAGTGTCACGTTAGATTCCTCCCCATGAGAGCAGCTGAAACTTTCGACAACCTCCTGATCAAGATCATCCTCGCGATCTGCATCGCGGGGCTGTTCTTCCTCGGCAAGGTGCTGATCGGCTGATGAGGCCCGAGGCTCCGGCTCACGCCGGATTTTCTGACATTTTCCAACCCAAGCGGCCCGGTCGAATCGACCGGGCCTTTTTCTTGGCCGCGTTCGCCCGCGTTTCGAGGACCTCCTTTAGACCTCTGCGGTCTCGAGGAAGGGGTAGTCGGTGTAGCCCTCCGCGCCACCACTGTAGAACAGGTCGGGCTTGGGCTCGTTGAGGGGCGCCTGCGCGGCGATCCGCTCGGGCAGGTCTGGATTGGCGATGTACGTCCGGCCGAAGGCGGCCGCATCGGCGGTGCCTGCGGCAACCAGCTCGGC
This sequence comes from Verrucomicrobiia bacterium, assembly GCA_030430455.1. Classification (GTDB taxonomy): domain Bacteria; phylum Verrucomicrobiota; class Verrucomicrobiia; order Verrucomicrobiales; family Akkermansiaceae; genus Haloferula. Next base: position 14,443 of record JAUIJB010000038.1, read on the forward strand.
GGCGCTCTCCGGAGTCAGGTTCTCGTTGGCGATGTAGGCGCCGCCGAAGGCCTCCTTGAGCTGCGGGCTGATGCTGTCGTCGGCCGGGTGCTCGCGGGTGCAGATGAAGGCGATCCCCCGCTTGCCCAGCTCGCGGGCGACGTGGCCGAAGGTCGCCGCCGGATCGCTGTCACCCATGTCGTGGGCATCACCACGCGGCGCCAGGTGCATCCCGACCCGGTCGGCGCCCCACACGGAGACCACCGCATCGGTGACCTCGAGCAGCAGCCGCGCCCGGTTCTCGATCGAGCCGCCGTATTCATCGCGGCGGAGGTTGCTCGAGTCCTGCAGGAACTGGTCGAGCAGGTAGCCGTTGGCACCGTGGATCTCCACGCCGTCGAAGCCGGCGCGCTTGGCATTCTCCGCACCACGGCGGTAGGCCTCGACGATCGCCGGGATCTCGTTGAGCCGCAGCGCCCGCGGGGTCTCGAAGGGGGTGATCGGACGGATCAGGCTGACGTGCCCCTCGGCGGCAACCGCCGAGGGCGCCACCGGCTGCTCGCCGTCGAGGTAGGAGCTGTGGGAGATCCGCCCGACGTGCCACAGCTGCAGCAGGATCCGGCCACCGCGGGCGTGCACCGCCGCGGTGACCTTCTTCCAGCCCTCGACCTGCTCGTCCGACCAGATCCCCGGCGTGTCCGGGTAGCCCACCCCCATCGGGTCGACCGAGGTCGCCTCGCTGAGGATCAGGCCGGCGGAGGCTCGCTGGGCGTAGTATTCCGCCATCAAATCGTTGGGCACGCGGCCGGCGTCGGCGCGGCAGCGGGTCAGCGGGGCCATGACGATGCGGTTCGGGAGCTCCCAGGCCCCCAGCTTGAGCGGTGTGTTCAATGCGTTCATGATCGGATCGGGAAGGATTCGGAAAAACGCGGGCGCGGCTTGGCTCGGTTGACATCCGCCCCGTGTTGTTCGAAGATGGTCGAACTATTTGCGGGATCGACATGCCCGTCAACCAATAGTTCGATGAAATTCGAACGAGCTTTCTTCCCGGAAAACCCCTCATGAAGCGTTTCGCCCATCCCGATCTGGCCGAGGTCAGCCTGTCCGGTGCCATGCAGGCCCTGGCCGACCCCTGCCGCCAGCAGATCGTGCGGACCCTGCTCGAGGCCGATGGTCGGGCGATGGCGTGCAACGAATTCGAGCTCAGCGTCTCCAAGGCGACGGCCTCCCATCACTTCGAGACCCTCCGCCAAGCCGGCCTGCTCCGCTCGTCGACCCAGGGCACCAAGTGCCTGTCCTCGCTGCGGCTCGACGAGTTCGAGGCGCGCTTCCCGGGACTGCTCCAGCTGCTGCGCGACGAGGCGCGGGCCTGACCCTACTCCGCCAGCGCCCGGCGCAGGCGCTCGAGCTGGCTGGCGACGCCATCGAGCGCCCGTTCCTCCTCCGCGCTCGGCGCCTCGGTGGGCAGTCCGACTGCGGCGCGCTGCCAGGCCTCGATCAGCGCCTTGAGCTCGGGAATCGCGGCGGCGGTGCGGAATCGCTCCGCCTTGGCCTCGGCCAGCTCGGAGCTGGCCAGTAGGATCTCCATGTTGATGCCCGACTCCAGCGCCTCCTCATGGGCTGCCCGTGCCGCGGACTCGGCGCGGTTGGCCTCGGCCATCCCGGGGTGGCTCGCCAGGGCCTCGCCGAGCTTGCGATAGGCCGCGGTCTCCTCCGCCGAGGGCTGGCGGGCGGCTTCCTGGCGGTGAATCTGCTCGATCGCCTCGCGCTGCTGGGTCGCCTCGGCGGCCTGCGCCTTGCGGGCGTCGACGTAGTCCCACGACAGGTCGGCCAGGGCCGAGAGCGGCAAGCCGGCAACGAGAAGAATTCCCCCGATCTTCATCCAACCAGGGTAGCCCCAGCCACCGACTGGCGGGATCACGCGATCAGGGAGGGCTCCACTCCGCGATCAGCGAATCAAAGGGGCAGGGAAGGCTCCGGGCTTCGGGCTCGCAGCCGTCAATCCGCCTGGTCGCGCTTCTCCTCGAGCTGCTCGACGACCTTTCGCCGCGCCTCCTCGACGGCCTCGCGGTCGCACTCGGAACACCCGGATGCCTCGCCCAGCACGGCGTCGACATGAAGCCGGATCGCCTCGCGGTGGGCCTCGACCCGGGTCCGCGCCGCGATCCGGCCGAGCGCGTCGAGCAGGCGGATCGCCACGTCCGGCCGGCCCGCGGCGGTCTGGCGCAGCTGGTGGAAGGCGGCGCCGAGGAGGTCGGCGAAGGTCGAGGGCCGGGTCCTCACCCGCGGGTGGCCGTCGCCGTCGCGGAAGGTCCGCTGGGGCAGGCTCCGGGTCGCGACCTTGGCCAGCGCGGCGCCGAGGTAGTCGACGCAGTTGAGCGCGGTGAAGGGGTCGTTGATGCCCGGTGAAAGCGCGCGCAGGGCGACCTCGACCAGCTGGCGCAGGCAGAACTCGAAGTCCTGCTCGGCGGTCCGGATGCGCCCGGTCAGCACCTCGTCCGCCAGCCGCTCCCGAAGGTCCCCGCCGGACCCGCCCTCGACCGCCAGCAGGTCGCCACCGGCGTGGACGAACTGCCCCGGCCGGTGCAGCACCCGGCAGCGCAGGTCGTTTTCCCGGCAGATCTCGACCAGGCCGCCGACGTTCAGCGCCTGGACGTAGCCCGCCTTCGTGGCCGACACCGGCCACTCGTCCTCGAGTTCCTCCCAATCCTCCTTGTCCTCGTTCGCGCGGCGCTCCTCCGGGTCGTCTGGAAGTCGGTCGGGGAAGAAGCGCTCGAGGGTCTCGTCGAGCTCCTGGTGGATCGACGCCACCACCTGGTCGGCCTGGAGCGAGACCGAAATATGGTGGATGAAGTAGATGAACGCAGCGAGGCTCGTGAGCGTGGCGATGAAGGCCACCAGCGCGGCAAAGTGGGGAATGAAGCTGCCCTCCTCGGCACTCTGGACGTGGCGCAGGACGACCAGACAGAACACGAAGTTGGCCAGCAACATGCCCAGCGCGACCTGGTTGGGCATCGAACGGATGAAGTTTCGCAGGATGCGCCCGCCGAACTGGCTCGAGGCCAGGGTCAGGGCGACCAGGGTTGCTGAAAAGGTCAGGCCGGCCAGGGTCAGAACCGCGGTCGCCGCGGTGGAAAGCAGCGAGCGGAGCCCATCGGGCGAGACCTTCCGCAGGCCGATGCCATCGGGCAGGAAGGCCTCCTGCTGATCGACCCAGATCGCCCCGTAGGCCCCGGCCAGGGCCAGCAGGACCATCCCGCCCGGGAGGAACCAGAATCCGGTCCTCAGGCGGTTCCAAAAATGGAGGAACCAGGTTTTCATGGCCTTGTCACGGTGGCGGGGCCCCCGACCCTAGCGTCCGGGAGTCCGCTGGCGAGGAATCTATGGATCCGGCGGCCCGCATGGGAGCCGGTCGGGAAGGAAGCCGGGGCTCATTTCATTGCAGGCAAACAGCCCGACGCCTTGGCTTGCGATGGACTGCCGCCAATGCCCCCGGGGCGATCTCGGCCACGCTCCGGTTCGAAGGTTGCCGCGGATGGATCCTTCCATCTGCGGTCTCCCTCCCCCGCCCCGCATCATGTCCGCCGATTCCCTCGAAACCGCCTCAACCACCCGGCACGACCTCGCGGTTGCCGGACCGTGCCGAGGCCAGGCAGGCATCGACGACGAGCTGTGTCTTGCGGGCGATCTCCGGCCAGCTTTCGTCGACCTGCCCGCCGCGGACCAGCTCGGCGAAGCTGCGGAACATCCTCGACTCCTGGGAGTCCGGCTTGGTCTCGCTGCCCAGTTCCATCCCGCTGCCGTCCTTGGGGATGCGTTCGTGGCCGATCTCCCAGGCCGCCTCGCAGGCGTCGTTGGTATTGACGAAGTCGGCGATCCTCAGCGCCGCCTGCTCGCCGCTCACCGTGATCCACTGCTGGCCGTTGGCGAGGAAGGAGCAGTAAAATCCGCAGGAGACCCCGCCCTCGAAGAACAACTCGCCGGAGAACTCGAGCGGGCTGCCGGGGCCGCCATCGCGGCTGCCGGCCTCGGTCAGGATCCGGCCGGCCACCTTCAGCGGCAGCTGCCAGCGCATCACCCACAGGGCGTAGCGGATGCAGTACCAGCCGAGGTCGCCGAGGCAGCCCAGCGGCTCGAGCTCGGCCCGGGCGCGGATGTTGTCCGAGCGGAAGTCCCCCTTGCCGAGGAAGCTGAAGGCCGAGTTGATCCGCCGCAGCGGGCCGATCCGCGCGGGATCGTCGAGCAGCTCGCGCACCCGGGCGAGCCGCTCGTTGTGCATGAACATCACGCCGTCCATGAACTGCACCCGGTTGCGGCGGCAGGCATCGAGCATCTCGTCGAGCTCGGCCACGCTCACCGCGCAGGGTTTCTCGCACAGCACGTGCTTGCCGGCCTCCGCCGCACGGATCACCCAGTCCTTGCGCAGCGCCGTCGGCAACGGGATGTAGACCGCGTCGACCTCCGGGTGGGCGATCAGCTCGGCATAGCTTCCCAGCGCCTCGGGCTCGTCGTCGAAGGCGAAGGGTGCGTCGGCCTGCTGCGCGGCGATGAAGCGCCGGCTGCCCTCGAGGCTCCGGCTGGCGACCGCGCGGACGACCGAGTTCCCCGACAAGCGGATCGCCTTCCAGTTCTTCACGGCGATGCCGGCCGTGCTCAGGATTCCCCAACGAAGTGGCTGCATGGGGGAGGATCCAAGCGGGACAAGCGCCCGAAGTCAGGCCCGGATTCCGGACCGCGCCCTGCTCAGGACTCTTCGAGCAGCTTCACCAGCGCGGCGAAGTCCTCGTCGCCCCAGCCCGCGGCCTCGGCGGCGGCGAGCCGGGCCGTGACGGTGGCCAGCAGCGGAAAGCCGTTGCTGGCCTTCATTCCGCAGGCCAAGCGCATGTCCTTGTGCATGTGCTTGATCGAGAACATCGGGCTGAAGTCGCGCGTGCGCAGCACCGGCTCCTTCATCCGCGTCAGGCCCGAGCAGCTGGCGTTGCGCGACAACGCGTCGAAAAAGGTGTCGTCGCCGATGCCCGACCGCGCGCAGATCGCGTGGGCCTCGGCGAGCGCCTGCATCTGCGCCGAGACGTTCAGGTTCATTGCCAGCTTCAGCGCGCAGGCCTGGCGGTGGTCGCCGATCCGCAGGCGCTGCGCGGACACCAGCCCGAGCAGCGGCGCCGCGGCCTCGCAAAGAGCCTCGTCGCCACCGAGGTAGAAGACGGTCTCGCCGGCCTCGGCCGCCGGCTTGCTGCCGGTGAAGGGCGCCTCGAGGTAGCGCGCCCCGGTGGCGGTGACCTGCTCGTGGAAGCGGGCGCTGCTGTCGGGATCGATCGTGCTCGACTGGATGACCAGCTTCGACGCGTCGAGCTCGGCGAGGATGGAATCGAGCACACCCTGCACCGCGGGGGGATCCGCCACGACGATCTGGATCGCATCCGCCGCCCGGGCGACCTCCGCGGCCGAGTCCATCCAGCCGGGAAACCCGGGCTTGGCCGTGCGGTTCCAGCTGCCGGCCAGCTTGCCGGCAGCGTGGTGGTGCCGCGCCCAGATGGCACCGATGATGCCGAGGCCGAGAACGCCGACGGTTTGCGGGGTGGAGTCACTCATGAGCTCCACCAAAGCGCCCGCGGCCGGGGATGCGAACAAAAACGGCCCGCCGGCTGCGGAGCGGGGAAGCTCAAGCCCGGCGGCGCCTGGCAAGGCCAAGCAGGCCGATGGCACCGAGGAAGGCGACGGTCGGCTCCGGCACGGGCGTCACGCCGACCTGTCCGCGGATCTCGCCGCCGCCGAACTCGGTGGTGTGGATGTTGAGATACCACAGGCCGCCGAGCAGGTTGGTTTCCTGGGCCCCGCTCAGGGCGATGCCCGAACCCACCTGCGGGCTGGACCAGGGACCGGGAACTCCCAGCTCGACACCGCCCGCGACTCCCGGAGCACCGAGGTGAAAGTGCATGTTGTTGACGGTCCCGGTGAGGTCGGACCAGGTGATCGAATAGTCGAGCAGGTTGGTCGCGTCGTCGTAGCTTCCGGCGATCGTGCCGGTGCCGGCGCCGGCGTTGGTCGGGTTGGTGGTGGCCTGGACCGGATCCATGGAGCCGGACAGGGTGTAGACAACGCCGTGGGCGGAGCCGGTCGCGAGGAGGGCGGAGACGAGGAGAGCGGTGGCTTTCATGGCAGGATCGGTCGGAAGGTCGGGAAGGAACGGGTCGCGGGATTTCAACGGACCACCTGCCAGCCAAGCCGAAAGGGGACGCGGCGGCAACCAAATGCCGCCGTGCCGCGTCAGATTCGCAGGATATGCCCAGCGGGACCGGTGGACCGCCCGGGGCGCCGGCATCCGTCTCACATCCCATGTCTCGCCTCAACCACTCCCTTCCATTTGGCGTGGGTAAAGGCATGCCGAAGCGCCGGGCCCATCCGTGACGATCTGGCGTGAATGCCCCCGGGCGCCTGGCGGTGATTCGCCCGGTCCCGGACGGAGCGCGCCCCCATAACCAGCGTCTATTGCTTATCTATTGTTTATAACAGCACTCTTGACTCGAGGAATATATTTCACTAAGCACGAAGGTTATAGATCTCTTAATCCATCACCTCACGAACGATATTCAATCAACAATCAATTTCGACAACCAATCATGAATGGCGAAACAACGAACCCGATGGACCCGACCCCGAGTCTCGGGGCGGTGATGGCGGAGGCACCCGGTCCGGCGCCATCCACGACCTCCCTTCCCGGCTTGAGCGGCGAGCTGGTTTCTCAAGCCCTGCTGACCCTCCGCAGGATTCTGTCGGGCTCGAAGGGCGGCCTGGCAAAGACCGACCAGGTCAGCGAACCCGAGCTGCGGGCCGCGCTGTCGACCGGCACCCCGGAGGAACCCGGCATGGTGTCGATGGACCCGCGCCTGCAACGCCTGGTGGCCGAACGTCGCCGCGGGATTCTCAAGGAGGCGACCGCCTCGACCTCCGAGGACGAGGTCGCCGTGATTGCGAGGGTGTCCACCGTCAAGAAGTGGGAGGAACTGAGCGAAGTGGTGATCGGCGCCACGATTGGCGGCAAGGGTGGCGATGGAAGCCATCTGGTCACCGGAAGAATCCCGGTCACCCGCATCGAGAACGTTCGCACCAGGCCCTTTGTCATCAGCCTGAAGGCCGCCCAACCGGTCCAACCCGTCCTCTTCGAGACGATCGAGGAGACCGGCGCAAGGGAGGACCTTCTGCCCAACGACCATCTCGCCAACGGCGGAGATGGCGTGGTCATCGGGATCGTCGACTATGGAGGAGACTTCGCCCACGAGAACTTCCGCAACGAGGATGGCAGCAGCCGGATCGAGGCCCTCTGGCACCAGGGCGGAAACTCGGGATCCGGCAGCCCCTTCGGCTACGGCCGCGAGTACCTGCGCAGTGAGATCAATCGTGCCCTCGAGACGCCGAACCCCTACTCCGCGCTCGGCTATTTCCCCGGCCGGTCCTCGCACGGCACTCACGTGATGGATATTGCCGCGGGAAATGGCCGCGGATCCGGCACGAAGGGAGTCGCTCCCGAGGCGGATATCGTCTTTGTCGATGTCTCTCATGCCGACATTCCCTTCCTCGGGCCGGATGTGGTGGAATCCAGCTTCGGTGACTCCACCCGACTGCTTGAGGCTCTGCGTTACATTTTCGAGAAGGCGGGGCCGCGGCCATGCGTCATCAATGTCAGCCTTGGGACCAATGGTGGCCCCCACGATGGATCAACCCTCGTGGAGGACGGAATCGACCGCTTGGTCAGCCAGGCCGAGAACCGGGCGGTGGTGATCGCGGCATCCAATTCCTTCGACGATGGAATCCATGCAAGCGGAAGCGTCGCGGAGGGGGGGCACGTCGACCTTGAATGGGTCGTTCCCCCGGGTGACTTCAGCCACAACGAGTTCGAGCTCTGGTATCCCGGAAGCGACCGCCTTGCCGTCGAGCTCATCGCGCCCAACGGCCTCAGCCTCGGGCTGGTCGAGCCCGGATCGACCCTTCCTCTCGAGATCGAAGGCTCGGTCGTCGTCTTCGTCGCCAACCGGTTGGATGATCCCAACAACCATGACAACATGATCGGCATCTTCCTCGAGCAGGGGCTTCCCGCAGGCTCGTGGATCGTGCGCGTTCACGGACTCGAGGTCAGGGACGGCTCGTTTCATGCGTGGATCGAGAGGGACAACACCACGCAATCAAGCTTTGCGCCGCCCCACGACAACACCCACACCATTGGTTCGATCTCGACCGGCCGTCAGTCCATCGTCGTTGGCTCCTATGACGCCCACAAGGGCAGTCGGCCGATCTCATTCTTCTCCAGTGCCGGCCCGACGCGCGATGGACGCGAGAAGCCGGAGGTCTCGGCTCCCGGTCATGCCGTCCGGGCCGCCAGTTCGGCGACCCTGACCGGCACCGTTCGCAAGTCCGGGACCAGCATGGCCTCTCCGGCGGTGGCCGGGATCACCGCCCTCGTCCTCGCCGAGGCCCGGGCGCGGGGGCTGGACCTCTCCTCCGCCGAGATCCGGCAGATCCTCGTCGATGCCTCCCGGCGGAATCCTCCCTTCGGAGCGAACTGGGACGACCGCTTCGGCCACGGAAGACTGTCGGCGGAAAGAGCCGTCCAGGCAGTGATCGATCTTGCCGGTTCAGGTTCCGCCGCGGCTGGCAAGCAGGCCACGAAGAAGTCGGCACGCAAGGACAAGACCGCCAAGGCATCCAGAAAGCGGGCCAAGAGCGGCAAGAAGAAAACCGGGAAGAGAGGCAAGTAGGAGCGCGGCAAGGCATGAGCGGCTGCTGAAGGAACGACGGATGGTCCCGCGGGACGCCTTGGGAAACCGGCAGGGCGCGCAGAAGGAGTGGATCACCTGCCGAGCCGCAGCCACCTCGACGCCCCGTAGCATCAGCGAATGCGGTGGCGAAGGCCGGGGATCCCCGACCGACAAGCAACGCAGCCAGCGCTTCCAGGGGATTCCACCCGTCCGGGCCGCTCCGGGCCGAATTTGATTTTGATTATCCGGCCACCCGGACCCATGGTTCCTCCATGAGCGACTCGGGGAAGAAAGGGCACGAGACCGCGAAGCAGGGTGCCAAGGCCCTGTCACTCGGGGACCTCCGCAAGGCCGAGCCTCATCCCGGCCTCGTCCGGGGGAGCTTCAAGCCGGATGAGACCTTGGAGGCCATCTTCAAGGTCCGTTCCAAGGAGCACGTCCCGGCCAAGGTCAACCCGCGTGCCTCGATCGATTCCACCATGTTCACGGGGACCTTTCTCGCCCGGGATCTGGATGCGATTGAAGCCGATCCCCTGGTCGAGTCGATCGCCGTCTCGAAGACCCTGCGGGTGGTCGATTGATGCGGTCGGCGCCGCGACCCTTCCGGGTCATCCACCGTCCCCGAGCGACCCGGAAATGCAGCGCCCGGTGTCGTGCGCCGCGATCCCAAGTCAGGACCCAGGACCAGCTTGACCCGGAACGCCGGCGCCCCGGTCACAGCGTGTGGCTCGCCTCGACCAGCGCCTTCATCTTGGCGTGGGTGATGTCGAGCGGGACGTGGCCGAAGCCGCACTCGCTGGTCAGGATCAGGCGCTCGCGCGGGAAGTGCTCGAGGGCCGGCTCGATGCGCTGGCGGATCACCTCGGTGGTCTCGATCTCGTCACTGCGCTGGTCGATCACCCCGAGCGCCAGGTCGCCCTGGAAGTCCCACTCCTTCCACAGGTCCATCAGGTCGTAGCCGAGCGTGCAGTGCTCCAGCGAGACCTCGTCGATCTTGGCCTTGCGGAAGGCCGGGACGAGGTCGGTGTACTTGGTGAAGTAGACGCGCTTGCGGCGCGGGTTGCCGCCGCAGACGTGAAGGCCGATGCGGACCCCGCCACCGAGCGAGTCGATCAGCTCGTTGAGGATCCCGGCGGCCCACTCGCTCTGCTGCGGCGACTCGGTCCACATCGGCTCGTCGAACTGGACGAAGTCGCAGCCGGCCGCGACCACCTCCTTCAGCTCCTGCTCGAGCACCTTGGCCCAGGCCCGGCAGAGCGCCTGCTCGTCGGGGTAGAGGTCGGGACGCTCGTTGACGCTGAAGCGGGTGATCACGTGCGGCCCGGTGACGGTCTGCTTGACGCGGACGTGGTCGGGCGCGGCCTCGCGGGCGAGCTTCCAGTTGTGGGCGAGGTTGAAGCGCGGGTTCTTGATCTCGCCGACCACCCGCGGGCACTCGATGCCGAAGCCCGCATCGCCGAAGTTCTGCTTCACCATGTTCTCGAAGGTCACGCCGTCGACGCGCTTCTGGTAGAAGTAGTACATGTTCTCGCGGTAGGCCTCGCCGTCGGTGATGACGTCGAGCCCGAGCTCCGCCTGGTCCCTGGCCGCCCAGCGGATCAGCTCGTCGACCTCCTCCTGGCCGAGGCTCGGCCGCTTCATGGTGTCCTCGACCTTCTCCGGCCGGGGATAGCTCCCGACCACGGTGTTGCGATAGTGTTCTGACATGGGTTCGTTGCGGGTTAGACGGGGTTCAGCCCGGCGGCGGCCCGGGCCTCGTTGATGTGGGCGCGGATCCCCTCGGCCAGCGGACGGGGGGTGAAGTCAATCTCGCGGATCAGGCGCTCGCCACCCTGCCAGTCGATCAGCGGGGTGGTCGGATTGTCCTCCTCGAAGCCGATCTCGGCGCCGGGAATCCATTTCCTGACCAGCCCGGCGAGTTTCTCCGCCGTCACGCACTCGCCGCCGTTGTTGTAGGCGAAGTGGCCGAGGCTGGGCTTGAGCGCGAGCCGGACGAGCTGCTCGGCGCAGTCGTCGACGTAGATCCAGGTGTCCCGGGTGGCGGCGGGAAAGGGCAGCGTCACGGGCCGGCCGAGAGCCGGCGCGGTGGCGAAGTCCTCCGCCCACAACACCGAGCCGCGCTTGCGGCCGTATCCGAACACGACCGGTGGCCGCGTGGCGACGATGCTCACGCCGTGCTTCTCGGCGTACTTCTGCGCCATGAACTCGTTGAGGAGTTTCATGACGCCGTAGGTGAAGTGGTGGTGCTGCAGGCCGCAGAAGTCGTCCTCCTCGACCGGGCGGTCGCCGTAGGGGGCCTGCGAGGCGCCGTAGAAGGTCTCGCTGCTGGTGAAGACGAGCCGCTCGAGCTTCTCCCGCACCGCCGACTCGAAGAGGTTCACCATGCCGATCTGGTTGACCTCGAGGCCCAGCCGCGGGTCGGCCTCGACCTCGGCGCTCATCAGGTAGGCCAGGTGGATGCAGTGGGTGATGCCGGGGTGGTCGCGGAACATCCCGCGCACCGCGGTGTCGTCGGAGACGTCCATCTCGCAGACCTCGCAGCCGGGCAGGCGCTCGAGGACCGCGCGGTCGACGTTGCGCTCGGCCACCACCACCGGGATCCCGCGGTCGAGCAGGTTGCGCACGACCCGCCACCCGATGAAGCCGGTGCCTCCCGTGACGACGAACTTCATCGGGCCGGTCGGGGGAGACTGGGGTGACGGCTCGGCGCGGTGCCGTGCCGGCCGCGCCCGCAGCACGGCGCAATGAGACACGGGACCCGGGGCATGGGCGGATCATGGCCGCGTCCCCCGGGGCATCAACCGCAATGTGTGACTGCCGGGTCAACGGGCCGGGGAAGAGTTCGATTGCCATCGGCGGCCCCTGCCGCCAGCATCGCCGGATGCACCCTCGCCTTCCCTCCCTCGCGGGGATGTCCGCCACCGCGCTGATCCTCGCGCTGACGGCCAGCCGCCTTCCGGCCACACCTTCCCCTGACGCGATCAGCGGCCACTACTACGAACGCGAGAGCGAGACCAGGAGCTGGGACGAGGCGCGGGTCGATGCCATGGGAAGGATCCTGCTCGACCAGCCGGGGCACCTCGTCGCGATCGGCGGAGTGCGTGAGAACGCCATCGTCGAGCACCTCGGTGGAAGCCTCGAGAAGTGGATCGGGCTCACCGACTCGGAGGCCACGAGCACCATCGACAGCTTCGACCACTCATCGCTGGGAACCTCGGAGGCCGGTGACACCAGTGACCTGCCCCTGCCAGAACCCGGGATGGAACCGGCCGGCGGGGAGCGCGGGGCCGGCTTCCAGTGGCTGACCACCGAACCCTTCACCTACCACAACTGGCGGGCCGGCACCCCGGCCGACGACTTCGGCGCGGACGGCGTCTACATGATCGTTTCGGGCGAGTGGCAGGACAACCCCGGCGGCGGGTCGATCGGCCAGCCGGGGCCCTTCGGCCCGGTGCTGCGGCAATCCATCATCGAGTGGGAAACCGAACTCGAGCAGGAGCGCTTCCGCATCGTCGAGCGCTCGCCGTCCGCCGGGTTCAACGGCGGCACCGGCAGCATCCCCGCCCTCGCCAGTGCGGAGGCGCTGCTCGCCCTGCCCGCCGGTCATCCGGACATCGCGCGGGAAGAGCGGGCGGACGCCTTCGTGATCAGCTTCCACGACCCCGACCTCGGCGGCGGCCTGTTCGACTACGTGCGAAGCCCCCTGCTGCTCGACGTGGTCGGCACCAACGACGACAACATCGCCTGGCGGGCGACCGCCTGGGTGGCCATTCCCGGCGCGGGCGACTGGACCTTCGCGGTGGCCGCCGGCGACACGTTCCGGCTGGAGGTCGGCGGCAACTCGTTCGTGGGCAACGGCACACTGCCCGCCAACCCTCCGGTGCTGACCCGCGCCTCCACCGGGACCCTCGTCGCCGTCGCGGGAGGCTCGGGCGACGCCTTCCACTTCCCCGCCGCCGGCCTCTACCCGCTGACGCTCACCGGTTTCGAGTCCGACTTCTTCGCCTTCAACCAGCTCTTCGCCGCGGAGGGGGCGCAGGCGGACTTCGATGCGGAGCAGTTCGACCTCGTCGGCGACGAGTGGAACGGCGGCCTGGCGCTGGCCATCGACCCGCTGGACGTGATGCTCCGGATCGCCCCGGCCCCGGGTGGCAGCGGTTACCGTCTCAACTGGAACGGCGTTCCCGGGATGATCTACCGCGTCGAGTTCTCGCCGGACACCCTCGCCGATCCCCCGGCGTGGTCGGAAATCAGCGGTGACATCCCCGGAATGTTGCCGGAGAACAGCTTCGACCACGATCCCGATGCCACGCGGGGATTCTACCGCCTGGTCCTTGCCGGCGGGATCCCGACCGGATAGCGCCATGAAGCATCAGGTTCCGGCAGGAAGCCGAAGGCGACCGGAGGGGGGACTTCCTCCGAAACGGCCCGGAGATGGATGCACGAGGGAAGGTTCAGAACCTTCCAAAGCCACCAGTCGACCCGAGGACTCCGTGAGTTGGTGAGTCGGCATCATGGATACGGGACGCCGGCCTCGACGAGGACATACCAGGCGGCCGTCCCGGGCAGGGAACTGTCGGTGAAGGTCCCCGTCGCATTGGCCGTGGAGACCGGCGAGCCCCAGTTCATCAGGTCGACGCTGCGGTAGATGTCCACCGGCGAGGCCGCCGGGGTGGTCGTCCAGTTGATGGTGAAAGTCCCGGGGCCGGAGTTGTAGCCGGTGATGTTGATGGTGATCGGGGTGGTCGACGACCACAGGGCGATGCCGTGGGTGCCGTCGGCGAGCTGGAAGAGGTAGGCCACCTGACCCGAGTCATTGAGGCCGCTGTAGGAATTTCCGGAGTGTGGAGTCGCACCGTCGCGGCCGGGTTGGAAGCTCAGGCTCGTGATGGTACTCCCCAGCAACGAATCACCCAGCCGGGCGACCTGCAGCAAGCCGAGGGTGTCGTCGTGGAAAAAGATCCCGGAATTGTCGCTGGATCCACCGCTGGTTCCGGTGAGTCCGGATTGGAAGACGAGCTGGCCCGCTTCATTCATGTCGGCGACGCTGAACGAGGTCGAGTCCAGCGTTCCGTTCCCATCCGGTGCCGCCTGGCCGCCCCGGACGAGCATCTGCAGGGGGCCGGCCACCTCACCACGACAGTATCCGAACTGGGCCAGGCTCCCGCCGACATGATCGCTGAAGGTGCCCCGGAAAAGCACCTGCCCGGCATTGTTCATGGCGAAGCCGAGGTGGCCGGAGAAGATCCCGTTCCCGTCCGGTGCCGGATCCCCGCCCCGACTGATCTCGACGACGGGCGCCACGCCGTCGCCGACGAAGATCCCCCCGCCGACCACGGAAGTGATCCCGCTTTCGAATGCCACCTGCCCGCTGTCATTGAAGGCGACGATCGAAGGGCCGGCGGCCGCTGCCCGGACATAATTGCCACCGCCCGGCGCCGCGTCACCCCCGCGGGCGACTGCCAGGACCGTGGTCCCGTTGTCCACGAAGATCGCTTCCTCGTCCAGGCCGCTGGTTGTTCCCGTAAGGGTCGGTCCGTAGGCCACCGCACCGGAGGCATCGAGTGCGTAGCTGGGCGAGGTGGAGATCGTGCCGTTTCCGTCCGGCGACGGATCCCCCTTGCGGACGACCGTTGTCGATGCGCCGGTGATGTCGCTCACGTAGACTCCGAAATCGTCCGACGTTCCGCCGCTGGTGTCCGTCAGGCCCACCCCGAACAACGATTGCCCCCGATCGTTGAATCCGCCGACCCTCAACTGGAAGAACTCGCCGTTCCCGTCAGGTGAGGCCTGGGCCTGGAGGGGCAGCTGGACCAGGGGCGACGAACCATCGGCAAGAACGTAGCCGTTGGCCGCAATCGGGATCCTGAAGTCGAAGCGCGCCGAGAAGGCGACCTGTCCCGACGAATTGATCAGCCCCTCCCCCATGGCGTCGAACTTGCCGTTGCCGTCCGGTGCGGGATCGTCCTCGCGAACCAGTTGCGTGACGCTTCCCGGGGCATCGCCGCGGAAGAAGCCGCTGTCGTTGTGAATCGATTTGCTGGTCCCGGTCAGGGTCCCCCAGAAGGCGACCTGGCCGGCGTTGTTGAGGGTCGGGATGCTGAACGCGACATGGGTGCCGTCGCCGTCCGGCGCGGCATCCCCCGACTGCACGACCACCGAGGTCGTCTGCGCGGATAGCGGCGGCGCCAGTCCGGCGGTGAGGAGGGTGAGGACGCCTGGGGCCAGGCGGCTTGCGCTCGCGCGGGTCCCGGCGCGACGGTGACGCGCGATCAATTGGGGGAGTTTCATGGGTCGTGGGGAAAAACCGACCCCTAGCCCTAATGAATTCTCCTTGCTCGAGTCAAGTGACAAGCAGGTTGCACGAGCCCACGATCTCCGGTTCACGCCGTAGCAGGAGCCATCACGTTGGCCGGTTCGGGAGGTGGTGCGACGAAAGCGACCACCCGTTGACCGGGCGGACCACCGGAGCGAGGCTGCATGCCGGCCCACCATGCCCCGCTTGGCGAATGTCCGGAATCGGCGAATGACGCCGGCGGGGCCCTTTCAAGGACCGTGGAATATCGATCGTCGACCCACCCCTCCCCCGCGAGATCGCAAGGGCCGGACCGGGGGCATGATACCGTGTCAGTGAAACAACCTGACTCTCCTGGTCGGGTGGGACGGCCGCAGATTGGCGCAGATGGATTTTGAAAGCTGCGTCCATCTGCGCAAGCCGCGGCCTCCCTTCCGTGGAACCTCACAGGGTCGGATTGATTCTCAGAACTCGCATGAGAGGGACCGATCGCCTCCCTTGCCCGTTCGCCATCGCTTCTCCTTCACCGGCGTCACCCGCAATCGGACCGCATTGGCCGGGAAATCCGCCGCTTCCACTGGATCCGCCGGATTTCCCTGCGTAATTTCCCGCTGGCGGTCCCCGGTGGCCGCCGGCACCGGGATGCGCAGGCTATCGCAATCCCCGCGCAGACGCGGCGGCCCCGGGATGCTTCCCTCTCCCCGGTGTCGACCCGTGCAAACCGCCGGCTCCACCAGGCACTCCAATGAAGAAACTGAACCGCCGCACCGTTCCCGCCCTTCCCGAATACCCCGAGCGCGTGATCCAGTTCGGCGAGGGCAATTTCCTCCGCGCCTTCGTCGACTGGATGATCCAGCGGATGAACGACACGCTCGACTTCCGCAGCTCCGTCGCCGTCGTCCAGCCGATCCCGCAGGGCCTCGGCGAGCTCATCAACGAGCAGGACGGCCTCTACCACCTCGTCCTCGAGGGCATCAAGGACGGTGAGCCGGTGCGCGAGACCGAGCTGATCTCCTGCCTGACCCGCTGCATCAACCCCTACGAGGACCACGCCGCCTACCGCCAGCTGATCGAGAGCCCCGAGGTCCGCTTCGTCGTCTCCAACACCACCGAGGCGGGCATCCAGTGGGTCGAGGGTGAGACCGCCGACATGCGCCCGCAGGCCTCGTTCCCGGGCAAGATGACCGCGCTGCTCCACCACCGCTTCCGCACCTTCGGCGGCGCCCCCGACAAGGGCCTGATCATCCTCTGCTGCGAGCTCATCGAGGACAACGGCGACCGCCTGCGCGAGCTGGTCTTCCGCCACGCCCGCGAGTGGGGCCTCGAGCCCGCCTTCCTCGACTGGATGGAATACCACTGCGCGTTCTGCTCGACCCTGGTCGACCGCATCGTGCCGGGCTTTCCGCGCGACCGCATCGACGCGATCCGCGACGAGGTCGGCTTCGACGACCAACTGCTGGTCGTCGGCGAGCGCTACCACAACTGGGCGATCAAGGCGCCCGACTGGGCCGCCCGCGAGTTCCCCGCCGACCGCGCCGGGCTCAATGTCCGCTTCGTCGACGAGGCCGAGCAGCGCGAGATCCGCAACCAGAAGGTGCGCGTCCTCAACGGCCTGCACAGCGCGACCATGCCGGTCGCCTTCCTGGCCGGCTTCGAAACGGTGCGCGAGGCGATGGAGGACCCCGCGATCGCCCGCTTCGTCGACGGCATGCTCGAGCGGGAGATCCTGCCGACCCTCGAGGGCGACCCGGGCGAGCTCGCCGACTTCGCCGCCCGGATCGTCGAGCGCTTCCACAATCCCTTCATCCGCCACGAGTGGCTGGCCATCTCGCTCAACTCGATGAGCAAGTGGGAGACCCGGGTGCTGCCGACCCTGCTCGACTCGCTCGGGCAGACCGGCAGGTTGCCACGGCGGCTGGTGATGTCGCTGGCGGCGATGATGGCCTTCTACCGCGGCCGGCGCGGCGACCTGAACCACCCCTGCAAGGACAACGCCGACATCCTCGAGCTCTACGCCCAGGCATGGGCCTGGCACGACGGCTCCCGCGAAAGCCTCGGCGGGCTGGTTCGCACGGTGCTGGCCTACGAGAAAAACTGGAAGCGCGACCTCAACGAGGTCCCCGGCCTCGCCGAGGCGGTCGCCGCCGACCTCGCCCTCATCCTTGACGAGGGCATGGAAAGCGCGTTGGCCTCCCTGGAAGAGGCCGAGGGCGCTCCCGCCTGAACGGCGCTTCCCGGACGCCACCGCCATGCCAGCCAACGCCGTCCCTCTCGAGGAGCTCGCCCGCATTCCCGCGCCCGGGGACAACGCGGCGATCGCCCTGCGCGACCTCGCCCGGGGCACCCGCATCCGCCACGCCGGGCGCGACTTCGGGCTGCAGCACGACGTGCTCACCGGCCACCGCTTCGCCGCGGTGCCGATCCCGGACGGCACGCCCGTCACCTCCTGGAACTACCCCTTCGGCCGCGCCGCGCGCGACATTGCGCCCGGCGAGTACCTCTGCAACCACCATGTCTGGTTCCGGCTCTCGCTGCAGGAGGACGAGCCCTACCGCTCGTTGCGCCTGCCCGCCGGGCCGAACTTCACCGATGACATCGAGGCCTACGCCTTCGATCCCGCGAGGTGGCGAAGACCGGAGCCACCGAAGGTCGAGCGCAGCGGCGCCAGCTTCATGGGCTACGACCGCGGACCGCGCGGCACCGGAACGCGCAACCACCTCGTCATCCTCGGCACCAGCTCGACCACCCAGCCGCTGATCGAGGCGCTCGAGGAGCGCTTCCAGGGACAGGTCGCCGGACTGGAGTCGGTCGATGCCGTCGTCGGCCTGCGCCACACCGAGGGTGGCGAGACCTCCGCCGACGAGCGCGAGCGGACGCTGCGGACGCTGGCCGGCCTGCTCGCCAACCCGAACGTCGGCGCCTTCCTGGTCATCGACAGCGGGCGCGACGACGAGCTCGGCCACGCCGAGCTGCTCGACTGGATGGCGGCCCACGGCCTCGCCGCCGACCCGTCGCGGGCGCGCTGGATGTCGGCCGGCGGGTCCTTCGCCAGCGACCTCGCCGCCGCCGGCCGCGAGATCCGCGTCCTGCTCGATGCCATGGCCGCCGACCGGCGCAGCCCGCGGCCGCTGGCCGAGCTGCGCATCGGACTCCAGTGCGGCGCCTCCGACGCCTTCTCCGGGATCTGCGGCAACGTCCTCTCGGGATCGCTCGCCCGCGAGGTCATCCGCCACGGCGGCAGCGCCAACCTCACCGAGACCCCCGAGCTGTCCGGCGCCGAGGACTACCTGCTGTCGTCCATCGCCGACCCGGCGATCGCGCCCCGCTTCCTCGCCATGCTCGAGCGCTTCAAGGAGCAGCTCGGCTGGCACGGCGGCAAGGTCGACAAGAACCCGTCGGAGGGCAACCTGCTGGGTGGGCTCTACAACATCACCCTCAAGTCGCTCGGGGCCGCGGTGAAGCGTCCGCCGGACGTGCCGATCCGGCACGTCCTCGAGCACGCCGAGCGGATGACCGCGCCGGGCTACCACTTCATGGACGGCATGGGCGGCGACATCGCCAGCTACACCGGCCAGGCTGCGGCGGGCTGCAACCTGCTGCTTTTCGTCACCGGGCGCGGCTCGCCGACGAACTCGTCGATCGTCCCCACGATCAAGATCGTCAACACCACGCGGCGCTACGAGATGATGGCCGGCGACATCGACATCAATGCCGGGCGCTACCTCGAGGGCACCAGCATGGAGGAGCTCACGCGGAGCTCGCTCGCCCGGCTGGTGGCGATCGCCTCGGGAACCCGCACCAAGGGCGAGCGCCGCAGCCAGAACATCGACCTGACCTGGCGGCGGCGCTACTTCGCCACGGCGCCGCGCGCGGAGACGCCGCCGGAGCCGTCCCGGCTGGCCGGGGAACCGCTGGCCTGGCGCGGCGCGGGCGCCGGCGACCGGATCGAGCTCCCCTTCGCCGGCCGGCTGCGGCGGGGCCGGGTGGCACCGGACGACTCGGTCGGGCTGCTGCTGCCCACCGTCGGCTGCTCGGTGGCCACCGCCCGGCTGGCCGCCCGGCGGCTCAACGAGGGCGAGCTGGTGCGCTCCGGGCGGGTGTCCCGCTTCGTCACCCTGTCGAACACCGAGGGCTGCGGCGTGACCACGGGCGCCGAGGTGCTGAACTTCCTGCTCGGCTACGCCAACCACCCGCGGGTCGAGGCCTGCCTGTTCCTTTCGCTCGGCTGCGAGATGGTCTCGCCGGGCTTCCTCCGCGCGCTGATGCGCGGCGAGGACCTCGGCTTCCCGGAAATCTCCGCCGCCCTCGCCGCCTCGCCGCTCGAGGCCTCGCGGCTCGGCTGGTTGACGATCCAGGAGTCCGGCGGCAGCGACGAGACCGCCGACGCCGCCGTCGGCTGGTTCCGCGAGCACCTCCTCGCCCACCGCCCCGCCGACCCGGTCACCGGCACCGCCGCCGACCTCCGCGTGGCCTTCATGAGCGATGCCAGCGTGTCATCCGCCGGCGAGCGCGTGCTCGCCGCCTGCATCCGCAAGGTCGTCGCCTCGGGCGGCACCGTGGTGCTCCCCGCGGGCAGCCGCCTCCTCGAGCGGCTGGCTGAGGCGCGACTGGTGGACGCCGCAGGGCCGACGCTCGCCTTCGCCCAGCCCGCCGGGCACCCGGGACTTCACGTGATGCAGATGATCTCGGACGCGCCGCTCGAGTCGCTCACCGGGCTTGGCGCCGCCAGCGACATCGTCGTCCACCTCTCGAACCTCCGGCCGGTGCCGGGTCACAGCCTGGTGCCGACCCTGAACCTGGCGGAGTCCGACGAGGTCGCCGGCGTCGACCTGACCCTGGGGCCCGGCGGGGAAACCCGCCGCGCCCTGCAGGTAATGAGACGCATCTGCGAAGTACTGTCCGGCCAGTATCACCCGGTCCAGAACGTGCTGGGCAACGTCGGCAACCAGATCCCGCGCGGCGCCCGCGCCCACGCGATCTGAGGCGGGCGGGCATTCGCGGAGCGGACCGCGCGACCCCTCAAGCGCGCTCGGCCCAGCTCGGGTAGGGCTGGCTCACCAGGTTCGCGTTGTAGTAGCGCGGGTCGTCGCTGACCTCCTCGCCGAGCCAGTCCGGCCGATCGAAGGACTCGTCCTCGCTCTCGAGCTCGATCTCGGCGACCACCAGGCCCTGGTTCTCGCCGAGGAACTCGTCGACCTCCCAGGTGTGGCCGGCGTGGTCGACGCGGTGGCGCCGCTTCTCGATCAGCGGCCGCTCGCAGAGCTGGTCGAGCATCTCGGCGGCCTCGGCGAGCGGGATCTCGTACTCGAACTCGCGCCGGGTGAGTCCCGTGACGGGGCCCTTCACGGTGATCACCGCGCGCTCGCCCTCGATGCGCACCCGCACGGTGCGCTCCTTCGCCGTGCTCAGGTAGCCCTGACGGAAAGCGACGCCCTCGGCGGACTTCCATCCCTTGCCGCTCACCCGGAACTTGCGCTCGATTTCCCTGCCCATGCTTTCGCCTGCTTTCCGGTTCGCTGGTTGTCCCCGTAGTGCACCCCGGCGCCCCGGGACGCTCATGATGGGCGCTTCGCTCCCCTCATGACCGACAAAGGACAACGGACAACGGACAACGGACAGAATGCCCGCCACTTCACCCGGCCACGAGGATACCCCGGAATCCCCGCCACTCCAACCCCGACCTACCCATTCAACAACCACGCGATCACCAGCACCTGCGGCGTGGTGATCAGCGGCAGGGCGAAGGTCGCCTTCCAGGACCTGGTGGTCTCGCGCAGCGCCATGATCTCGGTGTAGTCGGTGGCGGCGCCGGCCATCAGGAAGGTGAAGGCATTGCCCGGCGCACCGGCACGGTTGAGCAGGTCCGCGGCGACCGGGCTCGAACCCTCCGAGCAGACCTCGATGACCGTGGTCGCCAACAAGGTCAGCAGCAGGCCAAGGAGGGTCGGCCCGAAGTACTGCGAGAAGATCTCGGTCGGGACGAAGGCGCGGATCGCCCCGGCCATCGCGATGCCGAAGAAGATCCAGCGCAGAATCATCTTCGACTCACTGAGACCGTCGCGAACGATGCGACCCAGGTTGCCGTCGCCCGGGCGGATCCCCGCCCAGGCCTCGCCGAGGCCGTCGCGCAGGCGATAGTCGCTGGCGAGCTCGACCTCGTTTGAATTCGCCGGCAGCCGGCCCGCCTTGACCAGGGCGTCGGCGATGCGCCCGCTGATGATGCCGATGAGCATCGACAGCCCGACGAAGGCCAGGGTCCACTTCAGGCCGATCAGGCCGATCAGGATCAGGGTGAGCGAAAGCGAGTTCCACGGGCTCGAGACCAGGAAGGCGATCGTCTGGCCCAGCGAGGCGCCCTTGCGATAGAGCTGCATGCCGACCATCAGAATCCCGTGGTTGCACAGGTCGAGCAGGGTGCCGGCGAGGGTCGCGCGGACGATCCCGCCCATGCTGCCACCCTTGCCGAGCAGGCGGGCGACCACCTCCTTGGGCACCTGGCCGAGCACGCCGACCGCGGCGATGCCGATCAGGATCCCCCACCAGGCCTTCGACATCAGCTCGTAGCAGCCGTGGGAAAAGGTGTGCCACCATTTCGGCCCGAGCCCGATGAAGTGCCCGGCGATGCCGGCGGCGACCAGCGCCAGCGAGCCCCACAGCAACCAGTCGACCGAGCCCTTGCTGCCGCAGCAGGAGTCCTCGTCCGGCTCATCGGCGGAGTGGCAGCATGCGGCCTCCTCTCCCGGGTCATTCGCCCGATCCCCCGCCGGCTCCTTCTTCGGGTCCTTCGCCGCAGCGCTCCCGCCGCAGCAGGACCCGGCGGCCTCCGCGTGTTCCGGCCGTTTCGGGTCTTCCGGCTGTCCCGACTTGTCGCACCCACCGCCCATGGCGACGAGCATCGGCCCAGCCTCCCAGGATTCAATCCGAATTGCAGAAGCTCATAGCGAACCACGACGTAGCCCTGCCACAATCCGCCCATGAACCTGCGACTGCTCCTCGCCACCCTGCTGCTCCTGCTGCCGGTTTCGGCCAATGAGGCCGACCCGGC
>JAUIJB010000039.1 GCA_030430455.1 Verrucomicrobiia bacterium
GAAAGGCAGGCAGGCGGGGTCGGCCGATATGGGCAGGCCGGCGGGGTCGGCAGATGAGGCCGGCCCGCGGGCGCGGAAGTAAAGGGATCCGCCGGGAATCCATCAACCCTTATTCCCGCGCGGGGCCCGGGGGATTCGGAGGGTCCCCGGGTTGGGTGAGAGGGGAGGGTCCCCGGGATGGGTCCGGGGCAAAAAAAGAGCCGCCAGGGAGCACCCACTCCCTGGCGGCCAAGTCCATCAGCCTTGCCGGATCCTGCCGAAGCGGGACGGGCAGGGCTGACAACTGCTGTTCACCCTTACATGAAAACGGCACGAATGCGCTGCTTTCATGGGGTTGTGACCGTCGCCCGGGGGCTTCGTTCAAACATTTTGAAATAATGTCGCCGCGGCCCGGACTGGAGGCTTGCCGGGTGGGCGGCGGGAAGCCTTGGTTTCCGGGGTGACGGGAGAGGAGATTCGCGAATGCCTGGAGGCGGCCGGGGTGCGCCCGAGCCGCCAGCTCGGCCAGAACTTCCTCTGTGACCCGTCGACGGCGCGGTGGATCGTCGAGCAGCTCGAGCCTGCCTCGGAGGACGCCGTGGTGGAGGTCGGCCCGGGGACCGGGGCGCTCAGCGAGCAGCTGCTCGGCCGGGTCCGGCGGCTGATCCTGATCGAGTTCGACGCCCGCCTCGCCGACTGGCTGCGGCGGCGCTTCGCGGACGAGCCCTCGGTGGAGGTCCACCACGCCGACGCCGCGCGCTTCGACCCGCGGGTGTTGTGGAAGCACCGTCCGCTGAAGTTTCTCGGCAACCTTCCCTACTCGAGCGGCGGGGCGATCATGCGCAACCTGCTGACCCGGCCGCACCCCTTCGGCCGCGCCGTGGTGATGCTGCAGAAGGAGGTGGTCGACCGCATGACCGCGGTGCCGCGCACCAAGGACTACGGCGTGCTCAGCCTGCGGGTGCAGTGCTCCTGGAGGGTCCGCCGGCTGCGCACGGTGCCGCCCGAGGTGTTTCATCCGCGGCCCCAGGTCGACTCCGCCGTCGCGGTGCTCGAGCCGCTGTCCGACGAGCTCCCGGTGTTCGACCTGACGCGCTTCGACGAGCTGGTGCGGCGCGGCTTCGCCCAGCGCCGCAAGCAGCTGCACAAGCAACTGCCCGCGGAGCCGCCGTGGGGCGAGGTCGCCGGCCGGCTCGGCCTGCCGGCGACGGCCCGCGCCGAGGAGCTCGACCTGGCGCAGTGGGTCGGCCTCGCGAGGAGCTACGATCTTCGCCGTAGTGGTGGTGCCGGCCAGCGCGACGACGAGCTGTTCGACGTGGTCGACGAGGACGACCGGGTGGTCGGCCGCGAGCAGCGGGCGGTGGTCCATGCCGAGGGCCTGCTGCACCGGGCGGTGCACGTGTTCCTCGTCAACGGTCGCGGCGAGCTGCTGCTGCAGAAGCGCTCGCGCCTCAAGGACGTGCACCCGGGGGCGTGGGACTCGAGCGTGGCCGGTCACCTCGATGCCGGCGAGGACTACCACGCCGCGGCGCTGCGCGAGATGGCGGAGGAGATGGCCGTCGAGGGGGTCGGGCTCGAGGAGCTCGGCCGGCTGCGACCGAGCGAGGCGACCGGCTGGGAGCATGTCGCCCTCTACCTCGGCCGCTGGGAGGGACGCCCCGGATTTCCCTGCAGCGAGGTCGAGTCGGTGCTGTGGATGCCGGCGGACGAGCTCGATCGCTGGATCGAGGCCCGGCCGGGGGACTTCGCCGGCGGGTTCCTGGAGTGCTGGAAACTGGCGCGGGGGAGGAGTCAGTGACGAGTGACGAGTGACGAGTGACGAGTGACGAGTGACGAGTGACGAGTGGCTCACTGGCTCACTGGCTCACTGGCTCACTGGCTCACCTCCACGGGGAAAAATCAGACATTTAATAAAACTTAGAAGTTTCTCCTTGTCTGATTTGAATATAATTTTATTCTCTCGATCGGCTCCCCCGAAGCCTTGTCCCTTACAAACCAGCCATGAAATCCTCATCCCGATTCGGGGGAGGCGTGTCCCGCGTCTCCGCCATCGGCCCGAGACGCATTCCCAAGGTCGAGCCGGGGCTGACCTTGATCGAATTGACCGTCGTGATCGCCTCGCTGATCACCTTTGCCTTCCTGCTTCTGGTGGGTGCGCGGGGCTGGAAGCGGGGCTCGGACCGAGCCCAGTGCATCATCAACATCCAGAACATCCAGAAGGGGGTGCGCAGCTTTGCCAACCTGAATGGACTGAACCCCGGCAACAACGTCGCCGGCTTGGAGAGTCAGGTGGTGGGTCCGGACGCCTTCTTCGAGGCGCTGCCGGTGTGCCCCGCGACCGGGACCTACACCCTCGGCGGCGACCAGATCCCGGCCTACGGAACCCTCTACATGACCTGCTCGCTGGGTTCGGTGGAGGACCACATCCCGCCGGGCCACAACGACTGGTGAGGCGCGCGCCGGCCCGGATGGCGGCCGGCGTGACCCTGCTCGAGGCGACCCTGGTCCTGCTGGTGCTGCTGTCGCTGGTCGGGATCCTGTTCGGCGGCACGCGGGCCTGGCGCGAGGGCTCGGAGAAGACGCTCTGCATCCTCAACCTGCACAAGGTCCAGCAGGCGGTGCGGGGCTACTCGAACCTCGAGGGCAAGCTGCCGGGCGAGGAGGTGGCCGGTCTTCCGCTGCGGATCTTCGGCCACGACCGCTTCATCGAGGAGCTGCCGGTCTGCGCCGGCGGCGGGCTCTACGAGTATGGCGGCGACCGGATCCCGCTGCTCGGCGAGCTCTACATGAACTGCAGCCTCGCCGAGAGCCGCGAGCACCGGCCGGTGGACCCGGTCGACTGGTGAGCGCCGCCGGCCGGTCGTCCTGACGAGGCATGACGGGATGGGTTGGGCGGGGCCCGTGCCGGTCCCGGCGGATTTCCCGGATTGCAGAAGGCTGGGGGCCGTAGGAGAGTCCCCAGGTCTCCCGGATATGAGCGCGGCCAGTATTTCGCACGACGACACCCGGCTGTGGATCCTTGCCTTGTTGATCTCGCTCGGGGTCAATCTGGTGATCCTCATCGTGCTGGCGTGGATGACCGTGCAGTCGCTGTGGCTGCGCGCCGAGATGGCCCAGCCGGAGGCGGTGGTCGAGGAGGAGGTCACCATCACTTTCCTGCCGCCGCAGGAAGCGGCCCCCGCCGTGGAAAGCACCCGCGGGCGGGATTTCGTGCGGACCTCGGACGAGCAGGTTGCGCCGCCGGTCGAGAACCCCGAGTTCATCGGTGAGCGCAACACCCGCGCCGCCAGCGAGCAGGCGCCGGATGCGGCCGGTCCGCCCGACCGGCCGAGCCAGGACGGCATCGAGCCGCGTGTCGAGAACGAGCTCGAGACCACG
This sequence comes from Verrucomicrobiia bacterium, assembly GCA_030430455.1. Lineage (GTDB taxonomy): Bacteria > Verrucomicrobiota > Verrucomicrobiia > Verrucomicrobiales > Akkermansiaceae > Haloferula. The sequence continues at coordinate 3,358 of JAUIJB010000039.1, forward strand.
GTGAGCGAGTACCAGGACGGCTCGCTCGAGCACCAGGACCCGGGGCAGGAGCAACCGCCGCAGGAGGCCGTGGTGGCGCCGCCGGTCGAGGAGGAGAGCCGGGAGAGCGAGGCCAGCGGCACCGACGAGGACCTGCCCGAGCGGCGCGACCCGGTGAAGCCCCGGGAGGCGCTCGCCGAGACCCCGTGGCAGGTCGACCGGCCGGCCACGGACGACCCGGTGGATGAAAAGCCGCGACCCTCGCCCGAACCGGAACGCGAGGAGGCCGAGGTGGTCGAGGAGAAGCTCTCGGAGACTCCCAAGCCGCCGTCGCCCGCGCCGCGCGAGCCGGGCTTCCGCGGCCACCAGCGCAAGACCCAGCTGAGGGGGTCGATCTCGCGCCGCGGGACCTCGTCGCTCGACGTCGAGGACACCGACCTCGGGCGCTACCACGCGGCCCTGAGCCGGGCGATTGAGCGGGCCTGGCAGCGCCAGGTGATCCGCAACCGCGACTACATCACCCCGGGGGTGATCCGGGTCCGCGTCGTGCTCGACCCGGCCGGGCGGGTCCGCTCGGTCGGGGCGGTCGAGGAGTTCGGCATCGGGGTCATCCAGAAGGGCTTCACCTTCCAGGCCATCCGCGAGGCCGACCTGCCGGCGATGCCTTCCGACCTGCGGCGCGAACTCGACGGCGAACCGCTGGAACTTCTTTACAACTTCATCTTTTAGTCCGGTCCTTCCTCCACACCGCTCCATGACCCCACCGACCCTCCTCTTCGCCGCGGCTGACGATGGCGTGATGAAACAAGCCAGCGCCTTCTTCAGCGAGGGGGGTTTCTTCATGGGCCTGCTCGCGCTGACCTCCGTGGTGGCCATCATGGCGGTGGTCTTCAAGTGGCTGACGCTGTCGCGGGCCCGGATCGTCCCGCCGCTGCTCGAGCGCAAGGTCGAGGGTTTCGCGCAGCGGCTCGAGGCGGGCAACGCCGCCCCGGTGCTCGAGGAGTTCGAGGAGGGTCGCAGCGTGCTGGCCCGGCTCTGCGCCGTGGCGGTCGCCCACCAGGGGCGGAGTCACGCCGAGATCGCCGACGCGGTCCAAGCGCGGGCCCGCGAGGAGATCGTCCACCTCCACGCCGGCATGACGGTGATCGACGTCGTCATCACCGTGGCGCCCCTGCTCGGGCTGCTCGGCACGGCGTCCGGGCTGGTGGTGGTCTTCGACGGCCTGGGCGACAGCTCCGACCACGCCGCGATCGCGCTGGGGATCGGTCGGGCCCTCAAGACGACCATCGTCGGCCTCGCCATCGCCGTGCCCTCGGTCATCGCCCAAGGCTGGTTCCAGCGCCGCATCGACACCCTGGCCGCGCGCCTCGAGGTCCTGCTGACCCGGCTCGGCCGGGTCTGCGAGGCGGAGCGCGGGTCGCAAGCCCCCACGATCCCGTCCTGACCGGCCATGGAGTTCGAACGCCCCGCCAGCCGGCTGCGCACGGTGCCGATCGTGCCGATGATCGACATCCTGTTCATCGTGCTGATCTTTTTCATCGTCTCGACGACCTTCAAGAAGCCGCGCAAGGTCCTGCGGATCGAATTGCCGACGGTGCGCGAGGTCGAGTCGCAGACGATCGTCGAGGAACGCTCGGTGCTGGCGGTCGACAGCGGGGGGGCGCTCTCGCTGGACAACGTTGCGATCCCCGACATCAGCCTGCTCGACGCCTACCTGTCGGCCTATGTCAGCCAGAACCCCGGCCGCAAGCTGGAGCTCGAGGCCGACAAGGAGCTGTCGCTGGAGACCCTGATGGAGGTGTGGGATGCGTTGACCCGGGCGGGGATCGAGATTAGGGACGTCCCGGCGCGGATCCGGATGCCGGTCACCGGGCCCGGAGGAGAAGCAGACGGAGCAGACGGAGACGAATGATTCTGGAGATTGTGCAATACGGCCATCCGGTCCTGCGCGAGCGCTGCGCGGAGGTCGGCGAGGTGACCCCGGAGCTCGAGGAGCTGGTGCGCGACATGATCGAGACGATGGACGACGCCAACGGCGTCGGGCTGGCGGCGCCGCAGGTCGGCGTGGCGATCCGGCTGGCGGTGGTCGACGTCTCCCACGACCCGGAGTGCATCACCTTCCTCAAGGTCAACGGCGAGGACGCCGGGCTCGACTCGATCATGCCGCTGGTCTTCATCAATCCCGAGCTCGAGTTCGGCGATGCCAGGGAGAAGGACCGCGAGGGCTGCCTCAGCATTCATGACATCCAGGCCGAGGTCCTGCGGCCGGGGACGATCCGGGCGCGGCTGCCGCAGCTCGACGGGACGGTCCTCGAGCTGGAGACCGACGGCCTGCTGGCCCGGGCGATCCAGCACGAGACCGACCACCTCAACGGGGTGTTGTTCGTCGACCGGGTCTCACCGGCGGCGAAGCTCGGGCTCAGGCGGAAGCTCAAGCGACTGCTGGCCGAGCAGGGCTAAAATCGGCGATTGATCCCTCGACTTGCCGGGTCCTTTCCGGTAGTCGTCTTCAAACTGCTCCCCCCGATCTAACAATTCAACGACATGAGCAAAGACAAAGGCATTTTCGAGCCTGCCGAGGGCTTCGCGGCCGACAAGCCATCCAAGAGCCCGTTCTCGGTCGACGAGACTCCGAACAACCCCTTCGCGCCGGAGCCCGAGTCGAAGTCGCCGTTCTCGGAGTCGAAGTCGCCGTTCTCGGTCGATGACGACACGCCCCAGCGTCTCGAGCAGGATTCGGGTGACAAGGGTGGTGGTCCCTTCGGCGGTGGCGGGGAGAAGAAGTCGCCGTTCAGCTACGACCCGCCGGTGGCGGGATTCGGTGGCTCGCCCTTCGAGGGTTCGCCGGCGCCTGCGGGATCGCCGGGTGGCGCGGGCGACCCGCCGGCCGGCGGAAGTTCCCCCTTTGCGATGGCGGGCGAGCCCGCCGCCTCGGCGCCTGCCGACGCGCCGAAGGGTGACAACCCATTCGCCAGCGAGCCGGCCCAGCCGACCCAGCCGGCCACGGGACCGAGCGAGCCGCCGCCGCTTGCGACCGCCGGCGCCGCCGCCTCGTCCGGTCCGGCAGCTGCCTCCCCGGGTGCGGTCCCGTCGTCCGCGTCCGATCCCCAGCCGATCCGCCAGCTCGAGCTGCGCGCCATTTTCGGCGTCGACCGCGAGTTGGCCGAGAACGAGATGCTCGACCGCTCGCGCCGGCTTTCCGGGATCCGCCAGTTGTCGCGGATCAGCCCGGAACAGCTTGCGGCGATCGAGAACGTCGGCAAGTCGCTGGAGTCGCTCGGCTTCTCCGGGGTCCAGGTGGCGATCACCTGTGCCAACCAGCCGATCGAGTTCATTCGCGACGGCAAGGCGGTTCTCGCGGTGCAGACCGACGGCAGCTTCGCCCCCGGGGTTCGTGAGACCCTGATGATCGTCGCCCGCGAGCTCGCCAAGATGTGAACGTGGTGGCCGGTGGGGAGGGGGTTGCCGAGGTCTCGGTGAAGCTCGTCATTGCCGGCGCACCGGGATCCGGCAAGCGCTCGATCCTCGAGGCCGTGGCGGCGCGGGTCGACGCGCCGCCGCCGCGCTCCTACCGCGCCGGTCCGCTGCACGTGCTGCGGACCTTGTGGCGCGACCCGCGGCCGCTCGACGACGGCACCAGCCTGGTCGTCGCCCTGCTGACGCTCGAGGGGCCGGCGCCCTACAACGCCGCCGAGGAGCTGCTGGTGAGGGATGCCGACGGGATCGTGTTCGTGATCGACGTCGAGCCGGACCGGCTCCAGGGGGCGTGGGAGTCGCTGCTCAAGCTGTCCGACAACACCCGCCGCGGCGGCTACGACCTGCGTGCCGTCCCGCTGGCCCTGCAGTACCACCGCGCCGACCGGCACCATGGGTTCGAGCCGGCCCGGATGGACGAGTGGCTGGGGGTGCCGACCGGGACGGTGCCGCGCTTCGTGACCTCGAGTTCCTCGCCCGACCTCGAGGGGATGGCGATCGATTCGGTCATCGCGCAGATCCGCCGGCGCATCAACCAGCAGGAGGCCTGAGGGAACGATGGGCGGCTGGCGGATCCGGGTGGATACCGGGGGGACCTTCACCGATGCCTGGGCCTGCGACCCGGAGGGCCGGGAACACCGCTGCAAGGTGCTGTCCAGCGGGCGGCTGCGGCTCGGCGTGGCCGAGTCCGGCGACGGCTGGTGCCGGGTAGTCTCGCCGTGGCCGGTGAGCAGTGGCTTCTTCACCGGCTGGAAGACCCCCGGCGGGCACCGGGTGGAGGAATCCGACGGCTGCCGGCTGTCGATCCCGGGCTGGCCGGTCGGCGGGGTCATCGAGCTCGAGACCGGCGAGGAGGCGCCGGTCGTCGCCGCCAGGCTGCTGACCGGGACGCCGTGCGGCGAGCCGCTGCCGGCCGGCGACCTGAGGGTGGCGACCACCCGCGGCACCAACGCGCTGCTCGAGCGCAAGGGCGCGCGGGTGGGTCTCTTCGTGAGCGCGGGCTTGGAGGACCTCCCGCTGATCCGCGACCAGAGGAGGGAGGGCCTGTTTCAACTACGGCAGGCGCCGTATCAACACCTCGCCGAGCGGGTCTTCGGGGTCGCCGGGCGGATCGCGGCGGACGGCTCGCGGGTGGAGGAAATCGACCTGGACGGGCTGCGCGCGAGCGCCCGCGAGGCGCTGGCGGACGGGATCGAGGTGGCGGTGGTGGCCCTGATGCACTCGTGGGCCGATGGCGGTGACGAGGAGCGGGTGGCCGGGGTGCTTCGCGACGAGGGTTTCACGCGGGTCGTCGGCTCGGCCGGGGTCGCCCCGCTGATCCGCCTGTTGCCGAGGCTCGAGACCTCCGTGGTCGAGGGCTTCCTCACTCCGGTGATGCGCGGCTTCGTCGAGCGGGTGAGCTCGGCCCTCGACGGGGTGGAGCCGCGGTTGATGACGAGCGCCGGCGGGCTGGTGCCGGCGAGCCGCTACCACCCGAAGGACTCGCTGTTGTCCGGGCCGGCGGGTGGCCTGGCCGGGGCGGCCGACCTCGCCCGCCGGGCGGGGATGCCGCGGGTGCTGAGCTTCGACATGGGGGGGACCAGCACCGACGTGGCGCGGATCGACGGCGAGTTTGGCTTCCGCCACGAGCAGCAGATCGGTCCCGCGCGGGTCGTCGCGCCGGCGCTGGAGATCGAGACGGTGGCCGCCGGGGGCGGGTCGGTCTGCCACTGGGCGGCCGGTCGGCTCCGGGTCGGGCCGGAGAGCGCCGGCGCGGATCCCGGACCGGCGTGCTACGGGCGCGGCGGTCCGCTGACCCTGACCGACGTCAACCTGCTGCTGGGCCTGATGGATCCCGGCAAGGCCGGCATCCCGCTCGACCGGGCGGCGGCCGAGCGGGCGCTCGCGGCCCTGGTCGCCGAGATGAGGGCCGCCGGCGAGGAGGTGGGCGACCCGCGAATCCTGCTGGAGGGACTCCGCGCCATGGCGGTCGAAACCATGGCGGAAGCGGTGCGCTCGGTGAGCGTGCGCGACGGCGTCGACCCTGCCGACTACGCCCTGCTCGCCTTCGGCGGGGCCGGCCCGCAGCACGCCTGCGACCTGGCCGGGCGGCTCGGCATCGACACCGTGCTGATTCCCGGCGATGCCGGCCTGCTGAGCGCGTGGGGGCTGGAGTGCGCCGTGCTGCAGGAACACCGGGTGCGCCAGCTGATGGGGCCGCTCGACACGCTCGCCGCCGCGCTCGAGGGGCACTGGCTGGAACTGGCCGGCGAGGCCTGCGCGGCCCTCGCGGTGGACGAACCGCGGATGCGCTGGCTGGCGAGCCTGAGGCTGGTCGGGCAGGACTCGCCGATCGACCTCGAGTGGGACGAGCCCTCGGTCGGCGCCGAGGGGGTCCGGGAGGCCTTCGATCGCGAGTATCGCCGCCTCTATGGCTACCCCCGGCCGGACGGGAGCCGCATCGAGGTGGTGGAACTGCGCGTCGTCGCCGGGGAACGCCGGCCCGCCGGCAGCGCGGAGGCCTTCGGCGACGAGGGCGAGGCGGGGCCGCTGCTGCAACAGGACGCCTTCTCGACCTGCGTGGTGCCGGACGGCTGGCGCCTGCGCCGTGGCGACCGCGGGTCGCTCCTCGTCGAGCGCGGGCGTGAATCGCCCGTGGAAACCGCGCCGGAGCAGGTTCCGGAGGCGGTCGGGCTGGGCTTGTTCCGCAGCCGCTTCGAGGGGCTGGTCACGGCGATGGGCGAGCTGCTGCGGCGCACGGCCCTGTCGACCAACGTCAAGGAGAGGCTCGACTTTTCGTGCGCCCTGCTCGACGCGGCGGGCCGCCTGGTGGTCAGCGCGCCCCACGTTCCGGTGCACCTGGGCGCGCTCGGGGTGTGCGTCCGGGAGACCCTGCGGGCGGTCGAGATCGGACCCGGCGACCTGGTGGTGACCAATCATCCGGGTTGCGGGGGTTCGCACCTGCCGGATGTCACGGTGATCGCGGGTGTCTTCGACGAGGCCGGTGACTGCCTCGGCTACGTGGCCAACCGGGCCCACCACGCCGAGATCGGCGGCCGGGCGCCGGGGTCGATGCCGGCGCGGGCGGGCTCGCTGGCCGAGGAGGGCGTGGTGATCGCGCCGCGCCACCTGGTGAGGCGGGGCGAGTACCTCGGCCACGAGGTCGGGGACCTGCTACGGCAGGCACCGTATCCATCGCGCCGCCCGGCCGACAACCTCGCCGACCTCGACGCCCAGGCCGCGGCCTGCCGCTTCGCGGTCGACGGGCTGGAGGAGTTGGCGCGGGCCCACGGGGCCGAGGTGGTGCGCGCGAGGATGGCGGGAATCCTCGACCAGGCGGCGCGGCTGATGCGCGAGCGGCTGGCCGCGGAGTGGTCGGCGGCCGGGTCGACCCGGCTGGATGGGGGCGGCGGGATCGAGGTGGCGATGACGGCCGGAGGCGGCCGGCTGCGGGTGGACTTCGGTGGCTCGGCGCCGGTGCATCTCGGAAACCTCAACGCGACCCCGGCGGTCGTGCGCAGCGTGCTTCTCTACGTCCTGCGCCTGTGGATCGACGAGGACGTCGCCCTGAACGAGGGCCTGCTGGACCCGGTCGAGCTGGTCCTTCCCAGCGGCCTGCTGAACCCGGAGTTCCCGGCGGATCCCACGGCCTGCCCGGCGGTCGTCGGCGGCAACGTCGAGACCAGCCAGCGGCTTGCCGACCTGCTCTGCGCGGTGCTCGGCCTGTGCGCCAACGGGCCGGGGACCATGAACAACCTGCTCTTCGGCGACGCTGAGTTCGGCTACTACGAGACGCTGGGCGGCGGCGCGGGTGCGGGTCCGGGCTTCGACGGCGCGTCCTGCCGGCAGGTCCACATGACCAACACCGCGATGACCGACCCGGAGATCCTCGAGCAGCGCTATCCGGTGCGCGTGTGGAGGCACAGTCGGCGCGCCGCCAGCGGTGGCACGGGTGCCTTCCGCGGTGGCGACGGGATTGTCCGCGAGCTCGAGTTCCTCCGCCCGCTGACGGTGTCGATGCTGACCCAGCGCCGCGAGGCCGGCGCGGAGGGCGGATGCGGAGGCGGCGATGGTGAAGCCGGTTGGCAGCGCCGGGTGCGACCGGACGGCACCACCGAGGAGCTTCCCTGGACCTGCACCTACACGGCTGCCGCCGGTGAGCGACTGGTCGTCGCCACCCCGGGCGGCGGCGGGTGGGGTCGCCCGGGCGGCGGGTGGTGACCCGCGAAGCGGGCCTTGGCGGTTGACGCTGGCGAGCCCGGCACACCACGCTCGTCCCGGATGAAGACGCCGGGGCTCGCAGCTTGGCTCGCCTGGGGCGCTGGCGCTTCACTGGCGCCGGCCGGGGCATCCGGGGTCCTCCAGCCCTACGAGCCGGACGCGTGGACCCTGCACCTCTGGCACCTCGATGAGCCGGCACCGCCCTTTCGCGATGCGGTGCCGCGGGGAGGGGCCGACCTGCTGGGCCTCCTCAACGGGGCGACGGCGGGGCAGGAATCGCTCCCGGGGCTGGGCCGATCGGTCTCGACCGCCGGCATCGCCGGGGGCGAGAGGGGGGAGCCCGGGTTGCGCGGTGGCCTGATCCTCGCGGCGCCGGCCCTCGCGGACGGGATGGACGACGACGTGCCGGTGAATTTCGGCATCGCCGGCGAGGACGGTGCCTTCACCTACGAGGCAATCATCAAGCTCGACGTGCTGCCGGAGGACTCGGGCCAGTGGGCGATGAGCCTGGTCTCGATGGACAACGACGAGTTCGGCGCGCGGATCTTCAACTTCCGGATCGAGTCCTCGGGCCTGCTGGTCTTCCTCCCGCTCCAGCCCGAGGACGGTGGCGCGGCGCTCGCGGCGATCCCGACCGAGGGCCCTCATGCCATCAATACCTCCGACTGGTTCCACGTCGCGGTCAGCTACGACGGGCGCGAGGGGGCGCCCAACAACACCCGGCTCTACTGGACCTGCCTGGGTTCCGATCCGGGCCAGGCGCACGCGATCGGCGGCGGTTCGCTGACCGCCGACCTGGTGGCGGCCCCGGCGGACTTCGCGATCGGCAACGAGGCGCGGACCATCCACGGCAACGGCGAGGCGGAGCCGCTGGTCGGGATGATCGACGAGGTCCGGATGAGCTCGATCGCACGGCATCCAAGCGACTACCTTTTCGTGCCTGCGGAGCAGCGCCGGGGGCCGCTGGATGCCGGCCCGGACGATCCTGCCAGCCGGCCGCTCTCGGTCGGGATCGAGGGGATGTGGCTCGACGGAAGTCGCGTCGAGAATTTCTCCCGCCCCGACCTGTCGCTGCCTCCCGGGCTGCATCGCATCGACTTCGCCTTTGGTGTCCCGGGCGAGGGCTTCCTGCGCAATCCGGTGCGCACCCGCTACCGGCTTCGCGGGGTCGAGGAGCGCTGGATCGAGGGCGAGGAGGGGATGGTGATGAGTTGGGAGATCCTCGATGCCGCCGGGCGGGAGATTTCGCTGCTGCAGTTTCCCTTTCACGGCCGCAGCCAGGGATGGCGCACGGGCATCGAGGACTCCGTGTTCACTCGCAACCGCGCACCCGTCCACCTGCCCGAGGACGCCCGCCGGCTTCGGATCACCCTGTCGTCGGAGCCACCCGACACGACCGGCACGCTGGCGGTCGACAACATCGGCTTGTCGTGGGGCGGGCAGACGCTGGACTGGTGGGCGAATCCGGGCTTCGAGGAGGGCGCGGAGCTGCTCGATCCCGCCCGGGTCCCCGACGGCTGGCAGCGGGGCGGCTCGGCGCCGGCGATCGCCCGCACGCTGCCCAACGGCGACGGCGTGGCCCTGGCGCTGATCGACGGCGACCAGGCCGCCACCGGCTCGTGGACCTGCGAGCAGGAACTGCCGGCGATCCCGGCCGGCGGGCTCACCGTGGTCGCGGCCTGGGACGAGCTCTACAGCATCGTCGGCGGCAACTCCCACCGGGCCTCGTTCCTCAACGTGCCGGCCGGCGAGTACGTGTTCGAGGTCGTCGCCTCGACCACCGGCGAGCGTAGCGTGGCGACCCACGCGAGCCTGTCCTTCGCGGTCCGCGCGAGGCTCTACGAGCGGCCCTCGTTCTGGGCGCTCATGGCGGCCCTGGTGGTGGGGTCGATCGCGCTCGGCGTCGTCGCCGACCTGCGGCGTCGCCAGACGGGCAATCTCGCCGCGCTGAAGGTGCGCAGCGCGCTCGCCGAGGAGCGCTCGCGGATCGCGCGGGACATGCACGACGACCTCGGCACCCGGATGACGCGCTTGACGATGAACGCGGCGCTCGCCGAGCGCGACCTCGCTCGTGACCCGGATGCGGCTCGCCGGAGGCTCGGCACCCTCTCGTCGATCGCGCGGGACCTGGTGACCTCGCTGGACGGACTGGTCTGGTCGATCGATCCCGCCAACGACACGCTCGACAAGTTCGCCGACCGCCTGGTCCGGCTGGCGGACGAGGTCCTCGAGGGCAGCGCGGTCCGCTGCCGGCGAGAGATTCCGCCCGTCCTCCCCGGGTGGCCGATGAGGGCCGCGGCACGCCATCACCTCTTTCTCGCCGTCAAGGAGGCGCTCCACAACGTCCTCAAGCACGCCGGCCCCTGCGCCGTGACCCTGTCGCTGGTGCTGGATGACGAGAAGCTGGTGCTGGGAATCGTGGACGACGGCCGGGGCTTCGATCTTGCCGACGTCTCGCGGGGCAACGGCCTCAACAACCTGATCAAGCGGATGGAGGCCATCGGCGGGCACTGCGTGATCGACTCGACGCCCGGGCAAGGCTCGCGGGTGGTCCTGGCTTGTCCCGTGGCCGCCCTGAGGCGAAACTCACCGCGGAATTCATGAGCACATGAGCAGGGAGGGAAGCAGGGAGAATCGAAGGCTGGCGATCGTCGAGGACGACTCGGAACTGAGGAGCGCACTGCAGGAGATCCTCTCCGACGCGACCGGCTGGGAGGTCGCCCGGGTCTATCCCAACGCCGAGGCGGCGCTGCCCGATCTGCTGGAGGATCCGCTGGACCTGATCCTGATGGACATCCAGATGCCCGGGATGTCGGGGATCGAGTGCACGGCCTCGATCAAGGCCACCCATCCGGAGGCGAGGATCCTGATGCTGACGGTCTACGAGAACACCCAGCGGGTCTACGACGCCCTCGCCGCGGGGGCCTCGGGATACCTCCTGAAGCGCGACGTCCCGAACCGCCTGCGCGACTCGCTCGACGAGGTCCTCGAGGGCGGTTGTCCGGTTTCCAGTTCGGTGGCGCGGCTCGTGTTCCAGCACTTCCTCAAGCCCGACCCGCCGAAGGTCAGCGTCGAGTACAACCTCACGCCGCGCGAGAAGGAGACCCTCGAGCTGCTTTCGCAGGGGAAGCTCTACAAGGAGATCGCCGACGAGCTGGACGTGTCCCAGGACACGGTCCGCTTCCACCTGCAGAACATCTACCGCAAGCTCCAGGTGCGCACCCGGACCGAGGCCGTGGTGAAGTACTTCGGCAGGTAGGCAGGCAGGCCGGCGCGGCTTCCCCTTCGCGGGTCCCGCAGGGTCCGACGGTTTCTTCGGTTTGGCATCAGGGGGAAGCGAAGGGGGTGCGGATCGCGAAGCGGAGTTCGCCGCCGACCGAGTAGGCCGCCGCGGCCTCGCCGGCCGGCGAGTAGGCGTGGGAACAGGAGAGCCCCGGGAGGGAGACGTCCAGGGTCTCGACGGGCTCGACGTTCCAGCTGCCGCCATCCCGGCTGGCGAAGCCGACCGGGACCTGGGTCGGGTCGTCCGGAAAATAGTTGAAGGCGACCGTGGGGGTCCCGAGGGGGGAGAAGGCGAGGGACGGCTCGAAGCCCCAGTCCCCGGCGCCGTGGAAGGTGCTGAACTGCCAGCTGCCGGACTGCCGGATCGCGAACTTCATCGCGCCGTTGAAGAGGTAGTGGTCCATCGCGATCGCCGGCTCGCCGGCGGCGGAGAAGGCGAGGGACGGGCTCTTGTACTCGTCCCCCGGGTCGGGGGAGGCGGGCTCGACGGGGGCGCTCGACCAGGTCATCGAACTACGGGTGGCGTAGTGGATTATCGGGCCGTCGACGTGGTACTCGCCGTCCTGGTAGGCGATGGCCGGGGTTCCGTCGGGCGAGAAGGCCAGCGAGGGCTGCCCGCCGCTGGTGTCCAGCGGGGCGACCACGGCAAGCTGCCAGGTGGCGCCGTCCCACTCGGCGTAGTGCAGTTCGGCGTCGCCGGTGTCGACGTAGGCGATCGCCGGCCGGCCGGCCGGGGTGAAGGCGAGGTCGCAGTCGCGCCCGACGTCGCCGGCCGTCTCGACCGGGGTGGTCGACCAGGCCGTCCCGTCCGGGCTCGCGAACATCAGGTCGTCATCGCCCTCATCGAAGTAGGCGATGGCCGGGGTTCCCGGGGGGGAGAAGGCGAGAGAGCAGTGCTTTCCGACATCGCCATCCGTGTCGATCGTGTCGACCGTCCAGCCGCCGGCCCCGGCCGAGGCGATGCGGAGTTCCTGGGCGGCCGGGTGGTGGTAGGCGATCGCCGGCCAGCCGCCGGGGTCGAAGGCCAGCGAGACGTGGTTGCCGGCGCCGCTGGCGACGGTGGTCACCCGCCACGGGATGACGGCGCCGCTCGCCTCGAGCAGGGCGGCATTGTGGCGGCGCAGGAGCAGCAGTTGTTCCTGCTGCAACTGGACGGTTTCCTCGAGGCCGCCGATCCGGTTCCAGATTTCCTCGAGCGAGTGCTGGGTGGGGCCGGGCGGGCCGGCGGGTTCAAGGGGACCCTGGCCGAGGACGATCGGTCCCGGCAAAGTGGCCAAGGCGACCACGGAGAGGAGCGTTTTCATGGCTGCGGGAGGCTTCGGTTGTGGTCCGGGAAGCCAAACCCGCGGGTTCTGGAACGGGGGTGGATCCCGCGGGTTCGCTTGCCGTTCCAAGAAGCAAGATTTGCGCAGTGTGGCCGGCCGCGCAAGCAAACACGGCGACGGATTTTGGAATCGCCGCCGGGCGCGTTCTCGCGCCGGAAACCTACGGATTCCACTGGTCCCAGCCGCGCAGTTCGACGCCGAAGTGGAGCGATCGGAGGCCAAGCGCGCGGGCGGGCTCGATGTCGTTGTCGTGGCGGTCGCCGATCATCAGGATCTCGTCCGCCGCGATGCCCGCGGCCGCCAGCGCATCCAGCGGGATCCGGAACAGGGCCGGGTCGGGCTTGCTGAAGCCATGCTCGAAGGAGAAGGCGCAGAGCCGCGGGTCGATGGAGTCGAACTCGGCGCCAAGGAGGAGGGCCAGCAGGTCGCGGCTGCTCTGCTGGGCGTTGGAGACGATTCCCAGGCGACACCCGGCGGCCTCGGCGCGGCGGATCGCGGCGCGGGCACCGGGCATCTCGGCAAGCTCGTGGAGGGCGAGTTCCATCGCGACGGCGAAGGCGTCGGTTTTGTCATCCTTGTCATCCGCCAGCTCGGGGAACACCGCCTGCCAGACCTCGCGCAGGTCGACCTCCGGGTGGGGCCGGTCCGCGGCGGCGTGGCGGCGGGCGATTTCCGCATCGCGGGCGGCGCGGATCGAGCCGGGTGGGTTGAGCCCGAAGCGGCCGGCGACCTGGCGCCAGCCGGGCTCGGGGTCGCGCCGCGGGTGGCAGGCGAGCAGCGTTCCGTAGACGTCGAAGAGGACGGCGCGCGGACGCATCAGGTGCACAGGAAGTGGAACGAGCCGGGCTTGAGGAACTGGGCGAGGACCTGGTGACCCTCGAGGAACTGGGGCGGGCGGGGCTCGGCGTGGGCGGCCGACTGCAGGCAGGTGACCAGCCGCCGGCGGTAGGCCTCCGGGGTGAAGGCGCCGAGTTGTCCGGGCCGGACGGTCGGGCGGGTCTCGGCGAGCGCCGCGGCGAGCCAGCCGGCGAGTCCCTCGCGGTGGGTGCCGCTTTCGACCAGCACCTCGCCGTGGGTCTTCGGGTCGGCGAGCTTGCGCAGCACCCGTCGCTGGAGGTCCTCCGGCAGGTTGCCGAAGTCGAGGTGGCCGCGGTGGCGCATCGCCGCGAACGACTTGTTGAGGAACTCGTTGGACATCGGCAGCCCGTAGAGCTCGAGGTTGCGCTGGAGCTCGCTGACGAGCCGCTGGCGCAGCCGCTCGAGGCCGACCCATTTTTCGGGAACCAGCAGGCGGTCGTAGAGGCGCCCGGGCTGGATCCCCTCGAGCGCGAAGTCCTCGCCGAGGGTGGCGAGGTGGCGCCCGATCAGCGGCTTGCCGAGCGTCGCGGGCTCGAGGAAGCCGAGGCCGAAGCCCTCGCTGACCGAGGTGGTGACGAAGTGGGTCGCATGGCGGATCCAGCTGGCGAAGGTCTTGCCGGCGCGCGGCGCCGGGGCGAGCCGCTCGACGGCCCCGAGCATCACCGGCAGGCCGGTCTCCTCGGCGTAGTCGAGCCAGTCCCGGTGGATCGGCTGCCAGCGCGGGTTGGCCGGAGCCAGGGTGGTGGCGAAGCGGGTGCCGGCGGGGCTGAGGCGGGCGAGCAGGAACAACTCGCCGAGGTTCTTGCGGCGGATGCCACGGACCGGATAGAGCAGCAGCGGGTGTTCGGGCCGGCGGGTCGGCGGCTTGGTGCGCGCCGGCATGGTGATGGCGTTGGGCAGGACGTCCGCCTGTCCCGGGGGGAGCCCCGCGGCGACAAGCTGCCGGGCGTTGCGCGAGTTGATGAAGGCGTGGCGGATCTGCGGCGCGATCGGATAGATCGCATCCGGGTCGACGATCGCCGCGTGGTGCTCCGGCCTGCCGTCCTCGGCGAAGTCGTGGTGCTGGAGGACCATCGGGTCGCCCGACTCGGCGAGCCGCCGGACGAGCGAGGTGACGGTCGGGTTGATGCCGAGCGATGGATTGTGCAGGTGCCAGACGAACTCGCCCGAGCCGAACTCCTCGCGCACGGCGTTGCGCATGGAGCGGAGCAGCGACTCGGGCCTGACCGGCTTGGCCGGCGGGTCGCGGTAGTCGAGCCGGGGGATGACCCGCACCGGCAGGCGGCGGCCGCTCTCGGGCTCGGATCCGCTGAGGATGAGGTGGCGGATGCCGGCCTTGCGGAGGCACTCGGCGGCGGTCTCGATGACGCGGGTCACGCCGCCGCGGCGGAGGTGGTAGTGGACGATGACGACGGTCTTCATCGGAGATCACCGGCGAGGGGTTTGACGAAGTGGTAGCCCCAGATCTCGAAGCCGAGGCGATGGTAGAGGCGGTGCGAGGGATGGTTCGAGGTGTAGCTGTCGAGCACCACCATGCGGCAGTCGCGTTCGCGCGCGAGGGCCACGAAGTGGTCCAGCAGGAGCGTGCCGACGCCGAGCGAGCGGTGCCCGGGGTGGACGACCAGGTTGTCGACCTCGAGGTAGCGGCCGGACCAGATCCGGGTGCCGATCCAGACCCCGGCGAAGCCCACCATGCGCCCGTCGAGGAAGGCGCCGTAGGGGTGGTAGTGGGGGTGGTCGGCGAGGATCGTGCGGAAACGCTCGACCAGCGTGCTGCCCGGGCAGTCCGGGTTGAGGTGGGCGAGCAGTCCGGTCGCCGCGAGGTGGTCGTCCTCGCCGAGCAGGCGGATCGCGATGTCGGCGGCGGACGATTCCTTGTTCACGCTCTCTTCCTAGCGGATCGAGCGTGCGGGGGAAAGCGTTCCCGGTACTCCGGCAGGGTGTTCATCGGCGGGCGCTCGGCGACCTCCACCCCGGCATCCCCGATCCTCGCGAAGACCGCCTCGAGGATCTGCGACGACATCCGGCCGAGGTCGGCCAGCGAGCGGTTGCGGTGGACGCGCTCGTCGAGGTCGGTCTGGGCGATCGAGCCGACGCCGAACTGGCGCAGGACATCGACGAGGTGGGCGGTCTCGACGCCGTAGCCGGCGGGAAAGGGGAGCGCCTCGAGGATCGAGCGGCGCGCGGCGTACTCGCCGGCGAGCGGCTGGTGGAGCGAGACGAGCTCGGGGAAGAAGCGGGCCAGCAGCGGGCGCACGAGGATCTCGGTCACCCGGCCGCCCCCGCGCGGGTCGACCCCCTCGGCCGCCAGCAGCGGGCGCTCGTAGTAGCCCTTGACGTAGCCGATCCCGGGGTGCTCGAGCAGCGGGCCGATGGTGCCGGTGACGAAGCGCGGGTGGAAGTTGCGGATGTCGCCGTCGACGAAGGCGAGGATGTCGCCGCGGCACTGGAACACGGCCTTCCAGAGGTTCTCGCCCTTGCCGACGCGGTGGCCCTGGAAGGGAAGGATGTCGGCGGCCGCGAACACCCGGGCGCCGGCGTCGGCGGCCAGCAGGGTGGTGCGGTCGGTCGAGCCCGAGTCGATGACAACCACCTCCTCGAGCAGGGGGTGGCGCTCGACCAGCTCATGGCGGACCTCCTCGACGATGCGGGCGATCGTTCCCTCCTCGTTGAGGGTCGGGATGCACAGTGACACCCGGCTGCCGTGGCGGTCCCGCGCCGCGATCAGGCGGGCGGGGTCGGCGAAGTCGCGATGGTGGAAGCTGCGGATGCCGGACATGTTCCGGCGCCACGCTAGTCGTCGAGCTCGAGGATGTCGATGCGGCGGAACTGGATCGGGTGGGTTTCCGCCTGGATCGAGATCGTCCCCGAGTCCAGCGGCTTGCCATCCTTGCACTTCGCATCGCGGGCCTCGATGACCGGCTCGCCGTTGACGTGGCAGCGGATCAGCTTGGAGCCGTGGACCTCCAGCATGACTTCGACCCACTGGTCGCCGTCGAAGGTCGCGGACTTCGACTCGGTGATCCGCGCCTTGTTCGGCTCGCCGTCGATCATCACGGTCGGGCAGCCGACCATGATCAGGTTGGCAGTCGAGCGCGGGCCCTCGCCGAGGCCGCCGAGCAGCTGGACCTCGATCGAGTCCGGGAAGGGCTGGTCCTTGTCCATCGATTCGGCCGACTGGCCGTGGATCATGACGCCGTTGTTGCGGTGGGCCCAGCCGGGGCCGCCATTGATCTGCTTGCCGATGAAGCGGTATTCCAACCGCAGCTTGTAGTGCGAGTATTCGCCGTCGTGGAACAGGTGGCCGAACTCGCCCTTGAACTTCTTCCAGTTCGAGTAGTCGACGGTGAGCATGCCGTCCTGGACGGTGAAGGTGTCACGCAGGTTCTTGCCCAGCTCGTGGCCGGCGAACTTGGGGGTCCAGCCGTCGAGGTCCTTGCCGTTGAAGAGCGGGACCCAGCCGTCCTCCGCGGAGAGCGGGGCGGCGAGGAGGAGGCAGGCGAAAATCGGGGCGAGTTTCATGGAGCCGCGGAGAGAACGTCCGTCGAGGGGGTGGTATTTCAGCCCTTTCGCTTCTTTTTCCGGGTGGTCGGGACGATCTCGTCGACCAGCGAGTGGATCGCGGGGTCGAGCGGCGGCAGCGCGACCGCGGCGAGCGAGTCCTCGAGCTGGGCGACGGTGCGCGCGCCGATGATGGCGGTGGTCACCGCCGGGTGGTCGAGCACCCAGCGCAGCGCCAGGTGGTGGAGCGGGAGCTGGTGCTCGGCGGCGAGTTGCTGCAGCGCGCGGACGGTCTCGAGGCGGTCGCCGACCTCGTCGGCCTGGAGGAATCCCTCGTCGCGCGCGGCGCGCGATCCGGAGGGGATTTCGGCGCTGTACTTGCCGGTCAGCATGCCCTGGGCGAGCGGGCTGAACACCGCCGAGCCGATGCCCTTCTCGACCAGCCAGTCGTGGATCCCCTCTTCCTCGGGCCAGCGCCGCAGGATCGAGAACGGCGGCTGGTAGACCACGCAGCGCACGCCCATTTCGGCGAGCAGCTTGACCGCCCGGCGCAGCCGCTTGAGGGGGTACTTCGAGAGTCCGACGTAGAGGGCCCGGCCCGAGTGCACCGCGGTGGCCAGCGCCGACATGGTCTCCTCGAGGCGGGTCTCCTTGTCCGGGCAGTGGGAGTAGAAGATGTCGACGTAGTCGAGCCGCAGCCGGCGCAGCGACTGGTCGAGCGAGGCCAGCAGGTGCTTGCGCGAGCCGTTGCCGCCGTGGGGGCCGTCCCACATCGGGTGGCCGGCCTTGGTCGAGATGACCAGCTCGTCGCGGTGGCAGCTGAAGTCCTCGGCGAGGATGCGGCCGGCGTTCTCCTCGCTGCTGCCGGGGGGCGGGCCGTAGTTGTTGGCGAGGTCGAAGTGGGTCACGCCGAGGTCAAAGGCGCGGCGCAGGATGGCGCGGGCCTCGTCCGGGTCGTCGACGTGGCCGAAGTTGTGCCACAAGCCGAGCGACAGGGCGGGCAGCAGGAGTCCGGAGTCGCCGCAGCGCCGGTAGGGCATGCGGCCGTCGTAGCGGGCGGGGTCGGCGGAGTGCATCGGGAGCAGCTTGGATTCAGAGGGACTTCAGGGCGCGCAGCCGATCGAGCATCGGCGGGTGCGAGTAGTCGAGCAGGACCCGCAGGCGGTGCGGCGTCAGGTTGGCGAGGTTCTTGGCCGAGAGCTTCTTGAGTGCGGCGACGAGCGGGGCGGGGTCGTCCATCGCCCGCGCCGCGTAGGCGTCGGCCTCGAACTCGTGGCGCCGCGACCAGGCGTTGGCGGCGACGCCGAGCAGGCGGCTGGCCGGGATGAAGAGGATGCCGAAGAGGACCAGGCCGACGTGCGGCGAGATCGTCGCCACCCCGAAGGCATCGAAGAGCTGGCGGGCGAAGGCGCCGTCGCGGTCGATCGCCAGGCCGAGCAGGAAGAACAGCAGCGCCGACTGGACGATCGACACCCCGAGCCGCTGGAGGATGTGGTGGCACTTGAAGTGGCCGATTTCGTGCGCCAGCACGGCGACCAGCTCGTCGTCCTCCTGCTCCTCGACGAGGGTGTCGTAGAGCGCGATCTTCTTGGTCCTGCCGATGCCGGTGAAGTAGGCGTTGGCCTTGGTCGAGCGCTTGGAGCCGTCCATCACCGAGATCTCGGCCAGCGGGAAGCCGCACTTGCGCGCCATGGCCTCGATCGACTCGCGCAGCGGGCCGTCGGCCATCGGCTCGAACTTGTTGAACAGGGGCAGGATGACGGCGGGGGCGAGCCACATCAGCAGCAATTGCACGGCGGTGAAGAGGATCCAGGCCCACAGCCAGGCCATCGGGACGTGGCCGAAGATCCAGATCAGCCCCGCGGCCAGCGGCAGGCCGAGGACCGCGGTGACCAGCAGCGACTTGACCTGGTCGGCGGCGAAGGTCGCCGGGGTGGTCTTGTTGAAGCCGAAGCGCTCCTCGATGACGAAGGTCGAGTAGATCGCCAGCGGCAGGCTGATCAGGTGGTGGCCGAGGAAGAGGATCGAGAGGAAGGCGAGGCCGGCGAGGATCTCGTTGCCGGTCCAGCCGCGGGTCAGGCCATCGAGCCAGCCGAAGCCGCCGGCCATCCAGAACACCAGCAGCACGGTGAGGGAGTAGGCCGACTCGATGACGTCGAAGCGCGACGAGGCGCGGACGTATTCCTGGGACTTGGCGTAGCGCTCGGGATCGAAGACGTCACGGAACTCCTCGGGAAGCTCCGGGCTCAGCGCCCCGAGGTTGAGGAGGGTGGCGATGAAGTCGAGGTTCCAGAGCAGGATCAGGGCGATGATGATCGCGATGCCGACGGCGTTCCATTCCATGTCGCCGCGAGGATGCACCGGCATCGCCGATGGGCAAGGGCGGGCTCCGTCCAGCGGGCACCGGCGGGGTGGGAGGCCGGCGGGGAGGTACGGCGGAGGGCGGAGGATCGCGGCGGGGCGACCCCCGGTAGGGGACGGGGGACCGGGGTGGGGCGACCCTCGGTCCTGGAAGGCTGGGAAGGCGAGGATGGGGCCCGATTCCTGCCGGGGATTGGGCGTTGCCGGGCCGCTCGCGAGGGGCTAGCTTTCCGCCCGACGTGGGGAACAACATCATGCTAGCCGTCGCCGGGTGCCTGAGCCTGGCGGCCCTGGGTGCCCAGGAACTGGCCTCGGCCGTCCCGGCGGGGGGGCAGCCGGCGCCCCTGCGCGGTGCCGAGGATGCCTCGATCTTCACCCGCCGCAACGCCCGCACGATCGCCCAGGAGATCCCCGCCCCGCGCGGCCAGATCACCGACCGCGAGGGCGAGCCGCTGGCGCAGTCGCGGATCGCCTACCAGCTGGCGCTCCAGTTCGAGCAGTTCGAGCGCGAGGACCGCGACCTGATCCTGGCCTGGGCGAAGAAGCGGCTCGAGGCGGCGGAGGCCCTGGTCGAGGGCTTGCACCTCCCGACGGACGACGAGGTGTTCTCGCACTACCGCCACCGCCGCTGGCTGCCGCTCTACCTGTCGAGCCACCTCGACGAGGAAGAGCACGGCCGGCTGGTGACCCAGCTCCCGCGCGGGCTGATCCTGCAGCCGGTCTACGAGCGCTACTATCCCGAGAAGACGCTCGCCGCCCACATCATCGGCTACACCGGCAGCGTCGGGCCGCTCGAGACCGGCCCGATCAACCAGAACGAGCCGATGTTCGAGGAGATCGAGGGCCGCTCGGGATTCGAGAAGTTCTACGACAACGAGCTGACCGGTCGCCCCGGGACCAAGCGGCTGATCTTCGACGAGAACGGCAACAAGCTCCTCGAGGAGCAGACCCGCCGGCCGCGCCCGGGCGGGACCGTGGTTTCCACCCTCAACCTGCGCTGGCAGAAGCAGGCCGAGAAGGTGCTCGAGCAGAAGGCCCGGCGCGGCGCGATGGTGGTGATCGATGCGGTCACCGGCGAGGTGCTCGCGATGGCCTCGAAGCCCTCCTTCGACCTCAACGACTGGATCCCGGGCATCAGCCAGGAGGCGCTTGACGAGTTGCAGGAGGACGACGGCCGGCCGCTCTTCGCGAGGGCCTTCCAGGGGGCCTACCCGCCGGCCTCCTCGTTCAAGCCGATCGTCGCGCTGGCGGCGCTGAACGACGACACGATCACCCGCAACTCGACTGTCTACTGCCCGGCCTTCATCCAGTACGGCAACCACAAGCTGTGGAACTGGTCGCGCTCCGAGTATGGCGACCTGAGCGTGGTGTCGGCGATCAAGTGGTCGAACAACCCGTGGTTCGCCCAGGTCGGCAACCGGGTCGGCTCGGGAACCTTCCTCGGTCTCGCCCGGCGGCTCGGCTTCGGCTCGACCTCGGGCCTGCCGCTGATCGGCGAGGAGGACGGCCTGGTCCCGAGCCGCGACTGGGTGCTGAAGAACTACAAGCGCCCGATCACCGAGGGCGACGCCGCCAACTGGTCGATCGGCCAGGGCGCGGTGCTGGCGACGCCACTGCAGGTCGCGCAGGCGATGGCCGGCATCGCCAACGGCGGCGCCCTGCCGAAGCTCCACCTGGTGATGCAGGTGCAGGACCCCTACGGGCGCGTGATCCGCACCGCCCAGCCGGAGCGTCGCCACTGGCTCGGCGTCGACCCGGAGGCCGTCGACATCGTCCGCGAGGGCATGCACGAGGTGGTCAGCGGCGGCACCGGGCGGAGTGCCGGACTCGGCTGGACCGAGGTCTGCGGCAAGACGGGCACCGGCCAGTGGGGGCCGCCGTCGAAGGAGCAGGGCGTGGCCTGGTTCGCCGGATTCCTGCCCTACGACCAGCCGCGCCTCGCCTTTGCCTGCCTCTACGAGGGCCGCCCGCACCAGAAGGTCAGCGGCTCGCGCAATGCCTGCCCGATGGTCCCGGCCTTCTTCAACCCGCTGCGCGAGGAGATCGAGGAGATGATCGCCCCGGCGCCGAAGGCGCTGGTCATCGAGGAAATCGAGGAGGGAGTGGATCCGGAGGAGGCTGCCGAACCCGAGGGGGTGCTGCGGGCGATCCCGGTGGACCCGCTCGACCCGGCGGCGGAGATCGAGGACGAGGAGATTCCGCGGGCGCTCGAGGTGCTGCCCGAGGACATCAATCCGAACCCCTGAGATCGGACGGTTTCGACGCTGGACGTCGGCGGCGGATGCGATCAAACACGGCGCTGACATCCGGCCGGCGCGCCCGGCCCCAACGCCCAACGCCCCATACCCGAAACGACTCATGGACATCCAGATCGCCGCCCTTTGTGACTTCGCCGCCGACTACAACGGCAAGCTCGTCATCTCCGGAACCTTCGACACCCTTGCAGCACGCGCCCTGCCGGTGGTCCACCCGATGTGCTCGCTGGCGATCCGCTTCTGCTTCACCCAGGAGGACGTCGGCCGCCACAAGCTCTCGATCAACCTGATCGACGAGGACGGTGAGTCGCTCGACCCGAAGAACATGCCGATCGAGCCGGAGTTCGACGTCAAGCTTCCCGACAACGTCCCATTCCTGACCCGCAACCTGATCATGAACCTCCAGGGCCTGCGCTTCCCGAAGGACGGCATCTACTCGGTCGACATCGGCTGCGACGGTGAACTGCTTGCCCGCCTGCCGCTGCGCATCGCCAAGATGGCCGGCCAGGAAGGCCAGGAGGGCCGCGCCGTCCAGGGCGGCTGAACCCGCGGCAACCCGACCGGCCTGTGAGCCTCACCTACGGCTGCGCCATCGTCACCGGGGCCTCCGCCGGGCTCGGCGCCGAGTTCGCGCGCCAGCTTGCCGGCCGCTGCCGCACGCTGGTGCTGATCGCGCGCCGCGAGGACCGGCTGGAGGAACTCGCCGACCAACTGGCGGCCGCCTGTCCCGAGCTCGAGATCGGGGTGATCGGCGCGGACCTGGCGCAGGCCGCGGTCCGCGTCGACGTCGCCAACAAGATCCTCCAGGCCGGACTCCAGCCGGACCTGCTGGTGAACAACGCCGGCCTCGGCGACTACGGCGAGTTCCTCAGTGCCGAGTGGCCGAAGGTCGAGGCGATGCTCGAGGTCAACATCGACGCGCTGACGCACCTGACCCACCTGCTGCTGCCGGCGATGGTCAACTCCGGCGGTGGCGCGATCCTCAACGTGAGCTCGCTGGCGAGCTACCTGCCGATCCCCGACTTCGCCGTCTATGCCGCGACCAAGGCCTACGTGACGAGCTTCTCCGAGGCGCTGCGAATCGAGCTGCGCGACTTCGGCGTGCGCGTCACGGCGGTCTGCCCGGGGCCGGTCTCGACCGAGTTCGGCGACGTGGCGCGCCGCAGCGACGATGCCAAGCTGCCGGTCAAGGAGGCCTTCCGGGTCTCGCCGGAGCGGGTGGTCGCCGATGCGCTCGAGGCGGTCGATCGCGACCGCGCGCGGGTCGTTCCCGGCTGGCAGGTGGCCGCCGCGGCGGTGGCGATCTCGCTGTTGCCGATCGCCGCGATCCGCCTGCTCATGGGCTCGCGTCCGCGGCGCTGAAACCCGCGGGTTCGGCGCCATTGGCGAAGAAGGGGTTGCGCTCGAGCTCGCGGTCGACCGTGGTGGCCGCGCCGTGGCCGGTGAGCAGGATGGTTTCGCCGGGGAGCGTCAGCAGGTGGCGGCGGACCCCTCGCTGGGCCTGGAAGTAGGCTCGCCGGTCGGGACAGCCGCCCATCGAGGCGGCGAAAAGCGCGTCGCCGACGGCAACCACCGCCGGCCCTCCCGGCAGATCGAAGCGCCAGCCGAGCGAGTGCGGGTGGTGGCCGGCGAGGTCGAAGCAGTCGAGCTCGAGCCCGCCGGGCCCGCCGATCCGGATGGTCCCGCCCGCGACGACCCCCCGCGCGTCCGGGATGCCGCTGTCGACCGGGGCGTGCAGGCTGGCAAGGCGCGGGCGCACCCGCTCGAGGCCGCCGATGTGGTCGCGGTGCGGGTGGGTGATGAGCAGGTCGATGGTCGCGACGTCGAGTGGGTCGAGGGCGGCGGCCAGGTCATCGCGCCGCCGGCCGGCATCGATCACCAGGTTCCGGCCGCCGAGCTGCACCAGCCAGGCGTTGACGGTCTCGTCGTCGAAGGGCAGCTCGAGGCGCCGGATGGCGTCGGGCAGGGGCAGCTCGCCGGGGCTGTCGGGGAAGGTCGCCAGGGCGCGGGCGTCGAGGCCGAGCGGCGGAGCGATCCGGTCGGCCAGCTGCGGCGGGATTCGCTCGCCAGCGCTGCGCAGCCAGTCCGCCAGGCCCTCATTCCCGGGCGGGTCCGCCAAGGTGGCGAGGTCGATCGCTTGGCCGCGGGCGGCCTTGCGGACGACGTCGATCGGGGTGTCGTAGAAGGTCATGGAGAGGAGCTCGCCGGGGTGGCGAGCTGGCAGGCAAGCTGGATGGCGCGGATCATCGAGTCGGGGCGGGCGATCCCGCGCCCGGCGATGTCGAAGGCGGTGCCGTGGTCCGGGCTGGTGCGCGGCTTGGGCAGGCCCAGGGTCACATTCACCGCATTGTCGAAATCGAGCAACTTCAGGGGGATCAGCCCCTGGTCGTGGTACATCGCCAGGACGGCGTCGAATTCCCCCTGCGCCGCGGCGCGGAACACCGCATCCGGCACATGGGGACCACTGAAGCCGCCCGGGAACTCCGCATTCAGTTCGGCGACCGCCGGGGCGATGAGCCGGGCCTCCTCGTCGCCGAAGCGGCCGCCCTCGCCGGCGTGCGGGTTGAGGCCGGCCACGGCTATCCGCGGCGACTCCGTCCGGCGGCGGGCAAAGCCGTGGAGGAGGCGCCCGGTGCGGACGATGGCAGCCGTCGAGAGCGTCCGGCAGGCCTCGACGAGGGGCAGGTGAATGGTCGCCAGCCCGACACTGAGGTGATCGCCCGACAAGCACATGGCAAAGTCCTGACAATCAACCAATCCTGAAAAAAATTCCGTTTGTCCCGGAAACCGGAATCCGACCGATTCCAGCTGCGCCTTGGACACAGGAGCGGTGACCACGGCGCGGACTCCCGGGTCGTCGCGCCACCGTCGCCCAGCCTCCTCGAGCGCCCGCAGGCTGGCCTCCGCCGAGGCCCGGTCCGGCTGTCCGGGGCGCCCTGCGGCGGGGTCGCCGACGAGCTCGAATTCCCAGCCCTCCGGCAGCCGGCCGGAGCGCAGGGCGGCATCGGCCACCTCGGGCCCGACCCCGGCGGGGTCTCCCGTGGTGATCAGAACCGTGCCCATCGGCGGGTCAAGGTGGTGGCTTGGGTGGGTGGGTCGGGCGGCGGCCTGGGCGGGTGGTCAGGCGGCGGCCTGGGCGGGTGGTCAAGCGGCGGCTAGGGTGGTGGGCCGGGTGAGCCGGGTCGTGCCTTGGGCGCTCAGATCTTGCGATCCACGATGGCGACCTTGCGCAGCCGCTCGATCCACTGCTCGTAGCGCTCCGA
The DNA here is from genome assembly GCA_030430455.1 of Verrucomicrobiia bacterium. Classification (GTDB taxonomy): domain Bacteria; phylum Verrucomicrobiota; class Verrucomicrobiia; order Verrucomicrobiales; family Akkermansiaceae; genus Haloferula. The sequence goes on from JAUIJB010000039.1 coordinate 27,856, forward strand.
GGTCTTCTTGCGGCGGACGCGCTCCTCGATCAGCTCGCGGACTTCCGCGAGCGGCGGGGCGGGGCCCTTCTTGATCGACTCGACGACGGCCACGGTGAAGCCGGCGGGGTCCTCCAGCGGACCCAGCACGGTGCCGGTCTCGGCGTCGAAGAGGATGGCGGCGAACTCGGGTGACAGGTCGGTGCGCGGGACGTCGGTCTGCAGGCCGCCATCCGATGCGAAGGCGTCCTGGGAGTGCTGCCGGGCGAGCTCGCCGAATTCGGCGCCCGCCTTGGCTTCCTCGGCGATCGACTCGGCCAGCTCGAGCTGGGTCTCCGGCGTGGCGAGCGGGTTGGTCGGGTCGAGGCGCGGCAGGAAGATCTTGCGGTAGGTGATGACGTCCTGGCTGGTGTCGCGCAGGCTGTCCTTGGCCTCGGCATACTCGCGCGAGATCTCGCCGGGCAGCGGCGGCGGGGCGTCCTTGAACTTCTCCTGCCGCATCGCCTGGACGATGAGCTTCTCGCGGGTCATCTCCTTGTAGGCCGACATGCTCATGCGGGCCTGCTTGAGCTCGTCGCGCAGCTTCTGCTCGTCGCCGTTGTAGAGCTCGCGGACCTGGCGCTTGATCTCCTGGTCGACGGCGCGGTCCGGCAGGTTGGCGCCGAGCTTCTCCATCCGGGAGAACTCGCTCATGATGATCTCGCGGTCGATCAGCTCCTGCAGGATCTGGTCGCGGCTGTCGATGAGCTCGCGCTCGAACTGGCCGCCGCGGCGCGGGTACTTCGCGATCAGCTGGTTGATCACCGGGGCCAGCATCATCCCGACCTCCTTCTTGGTGATCACCCGGCCGTTGACCTTGGCGGCGATGCCGTTGACCTCGATCAGGCCCTCGGGCACGGGGGCCCGATTCGGCTCCGGGACGGGAATCGCCTTTTCCTGGGCGATGGCCGGGACGAGGAGGGAAGACGACAGGCTGGCCGCCAGGCAGGCGGCGAGAGGGGCGGAAGACCGGGGTGGTTTCATCACGAATCGGCAAATCCTCTGGCGCGGACTGCGGCAATGCAAGCGGGGAAAGAGGGGGAATTTTTCGGAATATTTCCAAAAAAGAACCGCCCGCGCCGGCAGGGCCGGCGGGGCGGTGGTGATTGGGTGGATGCGGGCGGCAGGGCCGATCACATGCCGTCGTCGTCGGCCTCCTCGGCGGCGTCCGGCCGCATGGCATCGGCGGCGTCCTCCATGGCGCCGGCGGCGTTGTCCATGGCGTCGGCAGCTCCCTGTTCGGCCTTCTCGACCGCCTCGCCGGCGGCGTCCATCGCATCGTTGGCGGCGTTTTCCGTGGCCTCCATGGCGTCCGAAGCGGCATTTTCGGCCGATTCCATGGCGTCCGAAGCAGCATCCCCGGCGGACTCCATGGCATCGCCGGCGGCGTCCTTGGCGTCGTTGGCCGCGTCAGCGGTAGCATCGATCGCGGCGTCGGTGTCGGCCTTGACCTTCTCGGTGGTTTCCTCGGAGCAGGAGGCGAGGAAGGCGGCGGACAGGAACGGCAGGGCGATCATCAGAACTCGTGTCTTCATGGTAGTAGCTTGCTGGTTGGGGTCGTTGAGGTCAGCCCTCGTGCCGGATTCGGCATGGGCATTTTCGACGGCCTAACTCCTAGCGCGATTCGTGCCATGGGTCAAATTCCAAGATCCACTCCAAGATCCTCTTGGCATGTCCCGGGCTTCGGTGTCCAAGTCGGGGCGCTCCATGGATCTCGCCGCCGTCCAATGTCCCACCTGCTTCGAGTGGTTCGAGGTCGCCCTGCCATCCGACCCGTCCGGAACGGCGGGAACCGTCGAGCTCGACTACGACTGCGAGGTCTGTTGCCGACCGATGGTGATCCGGATCGATGCCGAAGGCGTTCGCTCCGTCGGGTTGGGTGAGTGATTAGCCGCTGCCGCGACCTTTCGGTCCGCTGCGCCGACCAGTGACCAGTGACCAGTGACGAGTGACGAGTGACGAGTGACGAGTGACGAGTGACGAGTGACGAGTGGGCGGTGACGACCGCCGCTCGAGAAGAAAAAAAACCGCTGTGCCGTCCTCGGCTTTGTGAGCCACGTTCCAGTTGCTCAACAGGTGGGGGACCCGGCCTGGTTGGGCCTTCCTGAAAAGGCTTGACCGTATGTTGGTCCGGGGGACTCCCCCTTTTTAAATGCATCGGTTCGGGCACGCTGCCTAAAACGGACGCACACAGCAGTTGGTCCGGAGGCTAGGGCGGGCCGGCGGGTTTGGCAAACAAATCCGGTGTCCCCGGCGCGTCTTCTTGCGGCCTTGAAATGGAAGCCGCACGCGAAAGCGGGATCGCGGGTTCCGCAAGACATTCCAGCCGCCCCCGTCGGGACGAGGGCGGCTGGTCTTGTCATCAACCCATGAAACGATGTGGTGGCTCAGCCGACTTCGATGCGCTTCGGTCGCGCCTCCTCGGCGAGCGGGATCTCGAGCCGGAGCACGCCGGCCTCGAGCTTGGCCGTCATCGACGGTGCGTTGAGCTTCTCGCCGACGCGGAGCTTGAGGCGGTAGCCGTCCGGCGAAGGCGTTCCGTAGACGACCCGGGTGGTGTCGCCGGGCTGCCTGCGGGCACCCTCGATGAGGAGACCCTCCGGCTTGGCTTCGACGACCAGGTCGTCCTTCACGACGCCGGGCAGCTCGACCTCGACGACGACGGAGTGATCATCGCGCTGGCTCCGCCAGGCGGGCTCGACCCAGTTTTCGGCCTGGGTGCGACACTCCTCGGTGCCGCAGCGATCGGAAGATGCGAGCGTGGTGCTCTCGGTCATGCAGCGGTTGTCTGGTTGGTTCATGATGGAATGGGGTTAGCTGATTTTGATGCGGGTGGACTCGTCCGCCTTGCTGCGTCGCGGCAGGCGGATGCGGAGGATGCCGTCCTCGAGCGAGGAGGTGATCCCGGTGACGTCGACGGTCGGTCCGAGCGGCAGCTGGAAGCGGTTCTCGGAGTCATCGCCCTCGCGGACGGTGAGGCGCAGCTTGCGGTCGACGACCTCGAGGTCGAAGGCCTCGCGCTTGCGGCCCGGGAAGTCGAGTTCCAGCGTCCAGGCGTCCTCGGCATCGACGATGCGGAGGTTGCTGGGTGCCGAGCGCTGGATCTGGAACGCGCGGTCGAAGATCCGGGCGAAGTCGTCGAGCCAGGGCGAGGCACTGCGGAGATGAGGTGATAGAATCATGGTGGTTCAGTTGGTTGTGGTTGTCGGAATCCTTCATCGCAGCGGCGGTGCCAAGTGCTTCCTCGGGATCCGCAAGTCGCTGAAAATGAATCGAATGACGCGATTCCAGAGGTTGCGATCGGATGCCGGTCCTTGCAGGAAACTGGCACAAACTGGCGCGCCTGGGACAGAATGTCGGGGACTTGTGTCGCAGTCCGGTCCGTCGCGGGATTTCGGGGTGTCGCGGGCGGGTGGCATGGGCTAGAGAGGGGGCATGATCGACATGCTGGTGCGGCTCTACGACCTGCCGGACTCCACCGCGCTCTACCGTTCGGTGGCCGACGAGGGCATCGAACTTCGCCGGGCCCGTGCCTTCGAGTGCCACACGGTGAAGGCCTTCGTGGCCGGACAGTTCTCGGAGAAGTGGGTCAGCGAGGTGGAGGTCGCCATGGCGCGCCAGCCGGTGTGCTGCCACATCGCCACGCGCGACTCGGCGGTGATCGGCTTCTCCTGCCACGACACGACGATGCGCGGCTACTTCGGCCCCACCGGGGTGAGCGAGGAGGCCCGCGGCCTGGGGGTCGGCAAGGCGCTGCTGTTCAAGTCGCTCGAGGCGCTGCGCGAGCTCGGCTTCGCCTACGCAGTGATCGGCGGGGTGGGCCCCAGGGAGTTCTACGAGAAGGCCTGCGGCGCCATCGAGATCCCCGGCAGCGATCCGGGCATCTACACCGACCTGCTGCCCTGACCGTCACCTGATACCGAGCGATCTCATGGGAGAGGGAACGATTCAGGATCCGTCGTATGTGCGCGATGCCTTCGCGCGGATCGCCGACCGCTACGTCACGACCAACCACGTGCTGAGCCTGGGCACCGACATCCTGTGGCGGCGCAGGGTGGCGCGTATCGTGCGGCGCTGGAAGCCGGAGCGGGTGCTGGATGTCGCCACCGGGACCGGCGACCTCGCGCTGGAGATCCAGGACGCCTGTCCCGACGCCGAGGTCACCGGCAGCGACTTCTGCGCCGAGATGCTGGCGCATGCCGGCCGTCGCGGCTTGGGCCGCACCCTGGTGGCCGACGCCCTCGACCTGCCCTTCGACGACGCTTCCTTCGATGTCGTCACCGTTGCCTTCGGCCTGCGCAACATGGCCGACTACCGCGCCGCGCTGGGCGAGATGCGCCGGGTGCTGCGGTCCGGCGGGCACCTGCTGGTGCTCGATTTCTCGCTGCCCACCGGTCCCCTGCGCGGGCCGTACCGCTGGTACCTCCACCGGGTGCTGCCGAAGCTGGCCGGGTGGCTGACCCGCGAGAAGGATGCCTACGAGTACCTCGGTGGATCGATCGAGGAGTTCCCGATGGGCGAGGGGATGAAGGAACTCCTTCGCGAGGTCGGCGACGTCGACCCGGTCGCGCTGCCGCTGACCTTCGGGGTGGCGTCGATCTACACCGGGACCGTCGCTTGATTGCCAAGCCGCGGGATTCGGTTAGGGTGCATGGATGAAGCAGAGACCTCGCGCGGATCTTCTCGCCGGAATTCTCGCGGTCCTGCTGGCCTGCTGGGGCGTCGCGGCGGCGCAGGAGGGCGGGGAAGGCACCGTTGGCGGCGAGCCGGTGACCGCGCCCGCCGCCGACCAAGCCGGTCAAACCGACCAAGCTGACCAATCCGACCAGAGCCTGAACCTCGACCGCCTGAGGACCTTGATCCCGGCGCTTCGCTCGGCGGAGGAGGACCTCGAGGCCAAGCTCGAGGCGATCAAGGCGGCGGAGACCGAGGTCGAGACGAAGGAGTTGGCGCAGGAGGCCGACCTGCTGCGCGAGCGCTTGGCGCAGTTGCGCAACGACTTCCGCACGCTCGCCACGGGCATCGAGGAGGACCGCTACCTCGGCGAGGCGGAAGTCAGCATCTCGCTGCAGGAGAACCTCCAGCAGATCCTCGAGCCCATCACCAGCGAGATGCGCAAGGTCACCGAGGGGCCGCGCGAGAGGGAGGAGCTGCGCAACGAGCTCGAGGTCTCGATGCAGCGGAGGGGACTGAGTGCCGCGGCCGTCGAGCGCATCGACGGGCTGCTGCAGCTCGCCGAGAGCGACTACGTCCGCAACGAGCTCGAGACCACCCGCAAGATCTGGGAGGCGCGGCTGGACCAGGCCGAGAGCAAGATCGAGGTACTGGAACAACAGTTGGAGGAGCGCGAGAAGAGCAGCCCGACGACCTGGGAGGCGGTTTCCGGCGTGTTCGCCGACTTCTGGCGGACGCGAGGGCTGAACCTGCTGCTCGCGGTGGCTGCGGGAATCCTCAGCTTCGTCGTGCTGCGGCGGCTCTACCGTGGGTTCCGCCGGATCAGCCCGCTGCACCGAAAGAAGCGGGGCGACCGCCTCGCCGCCCGGATGGCCGACCTCGCCGCCGCGATCTTGACGGTGCTGATCGCCGTGCTGGCCGTGGTCGGGGTGTTCTACCTGCGCGGCGACTGGTTGCTGCTGGCGATTTCGATCCTGTTCATCCTCGGCCTGCTGTGGGCGTCGAAGACGGCCCTGCCGCCCTACCTCGAGCAGATGCGGATCATCCTCAACCTCGGCGCCGTGCGGACCGGCGAGCGGCTGATCCACAATGGCATCCCGTGGCGGGTCGAGCGGCTCAACTTCTACTCCGAGTTCCGAAACCCGGCGCTCGCCGGCGGCGTGCTCCGGCTGCCGGTGCGCGACGTCGTCGACCTCCGCTCCCGGCCCAGCGACGACCATGAGCCGTGGTTCCCGACCGACGCGAACGACTGGGTGATCCTCGCCGACGACACTTACGGCAAGGTCGTGACCCAGACGCCGGAGCAGGTCGTCGTGCTGCGGCTCGGTGGCAGCCGCAAGACCTATCCGGTCGGCGATTTCCTCGGCCTCGCGCCGGAGAACCTGTCCCATGGCTTCCGCATCAGCGCGGTGTTCGGGATCGACTACCAGCACCAGGCGGTGGTGACCGACGAGGTCCCGGCGATCCTCCAGCATGAGGTCGAGGTCAAGGTGATCGAGCGCTTCGGCCGCGAGGCGCTCAGGTCGCTCAAGGTCGAGTTCGCCAGCGCGGGGGCCTCATCGCTCGACTTCGCCCTGCTCGCCGACTTCGACGGCTCGGTCGCCTCGCGCGTGAACGTCATCGAGCGCCTGCTGCAGGCCGCCTGCGTCGACTCCTGCAACGCCCACGGCTGGGTCATCCCGTTCAGCCAGGTCACCCTGCACCGCGGCGAGTGGGGCGGGGACCTGGAGGATGGTGGATCGTAGATGGTGGATGGTTGCGGGATGGATGCGGTCGAGCGAATGCCAGGCCTTCTTCACCGTAGCCGGGGGCAGCGCCCCGGGACCCGTTCGGGCACCGGATTGGCAGGCAGAAGACCTGCCTCGCCGTTGCTCGCCGCCTCCGCCCACACGGTTGAATTCGTTCCGGCACGCGGTGTGTTCGGCGTCGATATCGGGATGGGGAGAAGAGCTTCAAGGACTCGATTCGGAATCTTGACCGGAGGTGGCGAGTGTGGGAAATTCCCACCATGGCTTCTGGAAGAAAATTGGATTCGCGGCGGCGCTGCGTGTTTCCCGATCAGTTCTCCCCGGGGGATCTCTTCGTCGAGGAGTCGGTGTCGGAGGACTCGGTGACGTTCCGATTGATCAAGCCGACGGAAGCTCCCTTGGCCAAAGTTTTCAGGAAGAATGGGAGAACGATGGTGAAGATGCCGGCGGATCGGGACCGGGTGAGGCAGGCATTGCGCGATGAGCGGGATGCGCGATGAGGGGCTACTGGGATAGCTCGGCGCTGGTTGTCGCCTGTCAGGACGGGTTGGTTCGTGACCTCTTGGATCAGGAAGGGGGCGTGACGAGGGTCCATGCCTTTGCGGAAGTGTTCTCGACGCTGACGGGAGGACGTTTGGGTTTTCGCGTGGACGCCTCGGATGCGGCGACCCTGATTGGCGAATTCCGGGCTGAATTGGAAGTCGTGGAGCTGGATGTGGATGAACTGCAGGTGGCGCTTGGCGAGGCGAAATCGAAAGGAGTGCGTGGTGGTCGCGTTCATGACTACTTGCATGCCGTGGCGGCGGTGAGGGAAGGCTGTGACCAAGTTTGGACACTGAACGTTTCCGACTTCGTTGGCTTGTTTCCTGAGCTGAAGGCTGAGGAACCGTGAGGATTTTCTTGAGTCGGGCGGAGATGGTGTCGGCCCTTCAATGAAAGTCGTGCGATCCCGCGGCGTGTTCGGCGTCGATGCCCGGGAGCGGGTGGAGCGCGGTGGTGTAGACGGTGGGTTGGTTGCCCTCGCTGATCTGCAGGGTGCCCTCGGCGAGCAGGAAGGCCTCGGTGGTGATGGTCAGCTTGTGGTGGTGGAAGGTGTCGCGGGGGACAAAGAGGTTGGCGATGCCGGTCTCGTCCTCGAGGCTGATGAAGCAGTGGCCCTTCGCCGTGCCGGGACGCTGGCGGCAGATGACCATGCCGCCCACCGCGACGGGACTTCCATGGCGAAGTTCGTGCAGGTCGCGGGCGCGGTGGGAGTTTGCTAGTATCAAGTTTTCAGTTTTCAGTTTTTGGCGCCACAGGGCCATCGGGTGGGGGCCGGTGGTGGCGCCGGTGTGGAGGAAGTCGGCGGCGAGGCGCTCGGCGTCGCTCATGGGCGGGAGGATGCCGCCTTCGGCGGAGTTCTGAGTGAAAAGTGACGAGTGAGAAGTGGTTTCTTGTGGCGCTTCGCGCCGGGGGGGAGCGGGTTGCAAACCCGCGCTCCATAGCTCGTCTTCCTCGGGGAAGGGGAGTTCGGCCTGCCACAGGGCGTGGCGGCGGTGCTCGACCTCGGGGAGCGGGTTGAGGGCGCCGCTGGCGGCGAGGAGGCGACGCTCCCGGGCACTCGGGCGGACGCGGCGCAGGAAGTCGGGCAGCGAGTCGAAGGGACGCTGGTTGCGTTCCTCGACGAGGCGCTCGGCGCAGCGCCGCGAGAGGCCCTTGAGGCGGTGCAGGCCGAGGCGCAGGCGGCGGTCGTCGAGGACGACGGTCGCGACCTCGCTGGCGGCGACCGAGACCGGCCGCGCGCGGACGCCGTGGCGGCGGGCGTCCTCGAGCAGGGTGTTGACCGAGTAGAAGCCCATCGGCTGGTTGTTGATCAGGCCGCAGTAGAACTCGGCGGGGCGGTGGACCTTCATCCAGCACGACAGGTAGGCGATCAGCGCGAAGGAGATGGCGTGGCTCTCGGGGAAGCCGTAGAGGGCGAAGGAGCCGATCGACTGGACGACCTTCTGCTGGGTGGCGGCGGGGATCCCGCGCGCCGTCATCCGCTCGCGCAGCCGGGCGGTGACGGCGAGCATCTTCTCGTCGCTGCGCTTGAAGGCCATCGCCCGGCGCAGCTGGTCGGCCTCGGCGCCGTCGAAGTCGGCCAGGGTCATGGCCATGCGCAGGACCTGCTCCTGGAACAGCGGGACGC